>CALJIC010000136.1 GCA_937974195.1 uncultured Roseiflexaceae bacterium
GGGCGGGGCGGGCCCCCCCGCAGCCACCACAAACGCGCCGCCGTAGCCGGCCGTCACGCTCACGCCGCCCGGCAGCTCGACACGCCGCCCCACCCGGCTGCCGGGCAGCTCGCGCGCCCGCTCCACGTCCTCCAGGCCCAGCGCCACGCCGGGGGCCAGCAGCTGGTGCGCGCGGCGTATGGCGGCCCGCTGCAGCGCCGGGTGGAGCCGCGCCCACTCCTCGGCGCGGAAGGCCAGCGCGCCCGGCCGCCCCTCCACCAGCGCCGGCCAGGCCGCGTCGAGCGCGGCTGCCACGAACGCCTGCTCCTCGGCGCAGACAGCGGCGGTGCGGCACAGTGCTTCGACGATGCGCGGATTATACTCGATCAGATACGGCAGTAGCTCGTGGCGAATACGCGCCCGCGTGCGGCGCCGGTCCTCGTTGCTCGGGTCGCGCCGGGGCGCGAGGCCGCTGGCCGCGCAGTAGGCCTCGATCTCGGCGCGGGTCACCTCGAGCAGCGGGCGGATGAGCGCGGCGCGCAGCTCCTCCGCCGCGCCCGTGGGGCCGGGCGCCCACTCCTCCCAGGGCGTGACCGGGCGCATCCCGGCCAGCCCGTCCGGGCCCGCCCCGCGCAGCAGGTGCGCCAGCACCGTCTCGGCCTGGTCGTCCGCGTGGTGCCCGGTCGCGACGGCCTGCGCGCCGGTCTCGGCGGCCACACGCGCGAGGAACTGGTAGCGCGCCCGCCGCCCCGCGGCGTAGAGGTTCTCGCGCCAGGCGCTCGCCAGCCGGCGGACGTCCTCGCTGCCCAGCGTGGCGGGGAGGCCCCAGGCGCGCGCCGTCTCGGCGACGAAGGCCGCCTCGGCGGCCGACTGCGCGCCGCGCAGCATGTGGTCCAGGTGCGCGACGTGCAGGCGCAGGCCCAGCTCCTCGCGCAGCTCGCTGAGCGCGTGCAGCAGCGCCAGCGAGTCCGGCCCGCCCGACACCGCGACCACTACGGTCGCGCCGCGCGGCAGGTGGACGCGGCGCTGGAAGAAGCGGCGGAGGGCGGTGTGAAGCGGAGCTACGGCTGCATCACTGGCGGCGCGCTGTGCCATCGGCGTCACTGCTGCATCAGTGCCACGCCGCGCGGAGCAGCGCAGCGTGGCTGGCGCATGCCCGGCCCCCGCGTGCGAGGTGCGCCCCGCGGCTGCGGCCTCGCTACGCTGGACGGGCAGAGCGGGGTTTCGGGAAGGCGCGCGAGCGGCATCCGGCGCTGTTTCGCGCAGCGATAAAAGCGGCTGCGCTATCGCCTCCGGGACGAGGGCTACGCCACCCGCAGCCGGATGACGTACAGCGTCAGCCCGCTCTGGTCCTGGCCGCGGCCGTCCACCTGCACCGGGAGGGTCGGCTCGTTGATCCAGCCCAGCAGGTAGACGCCCTCGGCGTCGATCGAGCCGTTCGGCGACGTGATCCTGGCGAAGCGCGCGGCGTCGCCGCTGAACAGCGAGAGGAGCAGCTGCCTGCGGTTGAACAGACCGGCGTCCGGCAGGCTGACGCCCCACGGGAAGCTGCGCGGCGCCCGGGAGAGGTCCACCTGCTGGCTGGCGCCGGGGGCGAGCGTGCCGAGCTGCTGGAAGCTCACGCCGCGCACCACCAGCGCGTGCTCCAGGGCGGCCGGCCCGTCGTAGCGGATCTGGCCCTGCAGCGCGCCGCCCTGGTCGCTGATCGAGCTCTGGACGCTGATCGGAACGTCCACCGGCGCCTCGGCCACCAGCGTGCGCACCGAGCCGACGTCCACCAGCACGTCCGGAATCTCGACCCCGGCGTCGCTCCCGACGACCATCGCGTCGCGGCCGGGCAGCTCGTCGAAGCCGCGCGTCTCGCTGATCAGCGCGCCGGCCGGGAAGCCGATCGTGTAGGTGGCGCGGCGCGGCGAGAACAGCCCGACGTAGGCGGTGACGATGCCGCTGCGCTGGCCCTCGGCGGCCTGCACCACCGCCAGCTGGCTGAGCTGGGCCGCGCCGCCGCGCAGGCTGAAGCCGACGAGGTACAGGCCGCCGGAGAACAGGATCACGGTGAGCGGCACGCTGATCCAGGCCAACTCCAGGCGGCCGAGGCGGCGCAGCACGAGGTAGTTGAGCGGCCCGACGATCAGGATGTAGCCGAGCAGGAAGACCATCAGCGTCGTGGCCGAGGGCAGGCCGAGCGCCGGGAGCTGCAGCACGTTCTGCAGCAGGCTGGTCTGGTTCACGCGCGCCGGCGCGCCCGGCACGAACAGCGTGATCGGCTCGAGCACCGCGTCCCACAGCGCGGGCTCGCCCGGCCAGCTGCGCACCGCGGCCAGGTCGAAGGCGCTGAAGGTGACCGTGCCCACGCCGTAGCGCCAGCGGTAGAGCAGCGGCGCGCCCTGCGGCAGGGGCTCCGAGCCGGCCAGCGGCTGCACATTCGAGAGCGCCGCCTCCGCCGGGATGGTCAGCTCCTGGCCGGCCAGCTGCTCCAGCGGCCGCAGGTCGCCGAGGGTCACCCCGCCGGTCAGCTGCACGGGGAGCAGGTCGGCCAGCCCGGCCGCCGCCTGCTCGCCGGGGAGCCCGCCGCCCACCACCAGCTGCCCGCCGAGCAGCACCCAGAGCCGCAGCGCCTCGCGCTGGGCGGCGGTGAGCTGGCCGGTGTCCACATCGTGGAGGAAGAGCGCGTTGAGGCCGCGCAGCAGCGCCGCGTGCTCGGGCAGGGCGTCGGCGGGCATGTGCTGCACCACGGCGCCGGTGGAGCCGCGGAGCTGCAGCGAGCTGAGGCTGGTGAGCAGCACCGGGTCGCTGCTGATCACCCCGATCAGGAAGCGCTCGGGGTCCACCGGGATGAGCGGGATCTGCTCCGCGTACAGCTCCGCGCCGTCGGCGATCACGCGCACCTGGCCGTTGCGCGCGAACAGGCGCGAGAACGCCTCGATGCTGAAGCGCTTGCTCGAGCCGCGCGGCAGGTCGATCTCGCGCCGGAAGGTCTGCTCGTTGCGCTGGCCGGGGAAGGTCAGCTCCAGCATCCCGCGCAGGTCCGGCCCGTCGTTGGCGATCGTCACCTGCACCGGGAACCACTCGCCGGCATGGTACACGCCGCCGTAGCCGGCCTGCACCTCCACGCGCAGGCCTGGGGCGTTCTCCTGGGCCTGCGCGGCCGGGCTCAGAAGCGCCGCCAGGATCAGCAGGAGGATGGCCGCCGGCCAGCGGCCGCTGGGGTGCAGCGCGCCGCGCCCGTCCCTCGGTCGTCGCTTCATCATGCGCTCCCCGGTGGTCTACGGCGCCGCAGGCGCGAGAGCATCCCCGCGGGCCGGCGGGCCGCCTGCGTGTTGCGCAGCTCGCGCTCCACCAGCCTCGGCACCGCGCGCTCCAGCATCGCCTCCGTCCGCTGCGCGATGAGCTGGTCGAGCTCGGCGCGCGAGAGCTTCTCGCCGCGCTCGCGCTGCAGCGCGTCGTACTGCCGGATCAGCTGCAGCGCGTCCTGGAGCTGGCGCTCGCGCTCGTGCTTGCGGTAGTCGGTCAGGTAGTCGTTGATCGTCGCCTGGACGCCGCGCGGGTCAGGCACGTGGTTGAAGGTGAACTCGCCGCCGCCGGCGCCGCCGGTGCGGATGCGGACCGTGCCGAAGCCGAGCAGCGACTCGATGAAGCTGATGTCGAACGAGATGTCCTGGATGGCGCCGAGCTGGGCGCGGCGCACGTTCTCCGGCCCGAACGGCCGGCGGTCGACGTCGATAATGTTCTGGCGGTTGAGCACGTAGACGTCGTTGATCAGCTCCTCGCGGATCCAGTAGAACCAGCCGCCGAACACCAGGAAGGCCACGCCCAGCACCGCCACCCCGAGCTCCGTGCTGAGCACCCCGAGCGAGCCCAGCATCAGCACGGCCACCAGCACCAGCAGGAAGCTGAGCACGGGCCGCGCCAGCGCCAGCGCCATATAGACCCACGACGGCCGCCAGGTGATCGTGTCGCCGCGAATCTCGGGGTTGGGCGGGAACAGCCAGGCGATCGGCCCCCGCTGCACCTGGACCCGCTGCGCCGGGCCCGGCTCCGGCGGCGGCTTGTTGCCGTACACCTGGTCCTCGATCATGGTGCGCAGCAGGTCCGGCTCGCGCTGGCGCCGCAGCTTGCCGATCTCGGCCTGGATGGCCGCCTCGATCTCCTTCGGGTGGGCGGCGAAGTTGAACGACAGCGTGCGCGTGCTGAAGGAGCGGATCACCAGCCGGCCGTAGTCGAACCACACCGCCGGGTAGCTGTCGATCACAGTGTTGACCTGCTGGATGTCCTCGATCAGCACCTGCTGCTGGATGTGCCGCACGAACAGCTGCTGGTCGTCGTACACCACCCGCCGGTTGGTCACGACGAAGAAGTCGTCCATCCAGTCAATGTACAGGTAGAGGAAGAAGACGAAGGACACCAGCGCGCCGACGATCAGCACCAGGTTGAGCGCGTCCGACGGGCGGGCGTTGAGCGGGTCGATCGCGATGATCTGGCCGCCCTGGGTCCGGAACCAGACCGCCAAGAGCAGCACGATCGCGGCGATCAGGTACAGCGTGCTGAGCGTGCGCGGGTCGATCGCCGGCGAGCGCTTGGACTTCGGCTGCTGGGAGCCGCGCGCCCACAGGAAGGCCATCAGCGCGGCGAGCAGCAGCAGCACCAGGTTGAACGGGTCGATCAGCGAGACCTGGCGATCGGAGCGGACCACGAAGAAGGTGCCGCCGATCGCCCGGTAGAGCGCGAGCCCGCCGAGCACCAGCGTGAGCAGCATAAATATCGAGCCGGTCTGCACCAGCTCGATCCAGTGCCGCCGCCCAACGAAGCGCAGCTCCTCGCCCTCGTCGAGCTCCAGCTCAACCTGCGGCTGCGGCTCCAGCAGTGACATCGAGGACTCCTTCGGGTGGCGTGGTGTAACGATGCGATCTTGGCGGCTGCTCCTGCCTCTGGGCGCCCGCGGGCGGCGCGGCCGTGCGCGAGGGCGCCGGCGCGCCCCTCGTCACGCTACGGGTCCAGCCGCCGAATGTGCTCCAGCACCGCTGCGACGACCTCATCGGGCGAGAGGCCGTCGCTCGAGATCACCATCGCGTCGGGCGCCGGCTCCATCACGTGCCGGTCGAGCGAGTCGCGCCGGATGATCTCGTCGCGCACCTCGTCGTCGCGCACCTCGCGGCCGCGCGCCCGCAGCTCCGCGACTCGCCGGCGGGTGCGCTCGTCCACCGAGGCCTCGAGGTAGATCTTGACCGGCGCCTCCGGCAGCACGATGCTGCCGATGTCCCGCCCGACCATCACCACGTGCCCGCGCTTGCCGATCGCGCGCTGGCGCGCGCGCATCACCTCGCGCACCGGCGCCGGGCTGGAGATCAGCGAGACAGTCCGCTCGACCTCCGGCCGCCGCAGCTCCCAGGTCACGTCGCGCCCGTCGAGCAGCACCGTGTACTGCCGACCGTCCTGCACGGTGGGCGGAAGCACCTCCATATCGAGCGACTGCGCCAGGTCAGTCGAGGCGGCAACGTCCGTCGGGTCCACGCCGCGCTCGAGGGCTGCGAGCGCGAGCGCGCGGTACATAATGCCGGTGTCAAGGTAGAGGTAGCCGAGCTGCCGGGCGATCCGCTCGCCGAGGGTGCTTTTGCCGGCGCCGGCGGGTCCATCGATCGTGATCACGTCGGGGTAGGCCATATTGCTTTACACTGCCGTTTCTACGACGCCGGGTTATTGTAGCACGCCGAAGCACCAGCGGGCAAGAGTGTGTCGCGGAAGTGTGCGGTTTTGATCGTACTCTGCGGCCTTCTCGTTATTGGACGCGTGCCGGAAACGTTCATATAATGGTGGCAATTGAAGACGCAGTGGGGCCCGGCCCCACACCCCGCAGCGGTGCATCGTTTCGTTCGTGTGGGCGGCTCCGCCCCTCGCGCACAGGCGGCCCACGCGACATGGCCGATGCACCATTTCTCGGAACGTAATGAGCAGCACCTCGGCACCCCAAACCGCGCGCATCCGCTGGCACACGTGGGCGCTCCTCGCAGCAGTGATCGTGGTCGGGGGCTACTTCCGCACCCTCAACCTCACCGGCTGGGACGGGACCTCGGACCTGCACCCGGACGAGCGCTTCATCATCTACACGACCTACAACCTGCGGGTGCCGCACAGCTTCGCCGACTACCTGCGCAGCGACTGCGTCCGCGACGGCGTGCTGCCGAACGCGAAGGCCACCGAGGAGGGCGGCCAGCCGATCCCGCTCGACCGCCAGGAGCCCACGACCGACAGCGGCTGCAACACGCTCAACCCGCGCAACTACAACTGGTCGCGCTTCTTCGTCTACGGCACGCTGCCCACCACGCTGACGCGGATCGTCGCCGAGGCGCTCCAGCCGCTGTGGGGCGAGCCAGGCCAACTCGTCGGGCCGGAGAGTGTGCGCAACACCGGCCGGGCGCTCTCGACGCTGTTCGACCTGGGGAGCGTGGCGCTGGTGTTCCTGATCGGCCGGCGGCTGTACGACGAGCGGGTGGGCCTGCTCGGCGCGCTGCTGCTCGCGCTGTCCGCGCTGCCGATCCAGCTGGCGCACTTCTTCACGGTGGACTCCTTCACCGGGTTCTTCGTGCTGCTCGCGGTCTACTGGACGGTGCGGGCGATGCAGGGCGGCGGGGCGCTCAGCTTCACCATGCTCGGCGTGAGCATCGGCGCCGCCATGGCCTGCCGCTTCACCATGGCCACGCTCGGGCTGCTCGGGATCGTCGCGGTGGCCGTGCGGCTCTGGGAGGGCCGGCGGCCGGAGCAAGCTCTGAGCGCAGGCGAAGTGGCCGGCGGCCACACGCTGGCGACCGGCGAGCTGACCGCCGGCCGCCGTACGGCGGCTGGGTCGCCGTACGCTGTGCTGGCGCTGCTCGTGCTGGCCGGCGCCGTCAGCCTGCTGTCGTGGCGCGTGCTCCAGCCGGACGCCTTCGTGGGCACGTCGTTCTTCGACATCCGCCCCGAGCCGCGCTTCCTCAAGAACGTTCAGGAGATCGCCGCGCTGATCAGCGGCGAGGTGGACTCGCCGCCCAGCCAGCAGTGGGCCTCGCGCACCCCCTACCTCTTCTCCTGGCAGAACATGGTCATCTGGGGCATGGGGCTGCCGCTCGGCCTAGCGGCGTGGGCCGGCTGGGCCGCCGCCGGCTGGCAGATCGTGCGCCACAGGCGCCTCGTGCACGCCATCCCCTGGGTGTGGGTGGCGTTCTACTTCGCCTGGCAGGGCGGGCAGTTCGTCATGACCATGCGCTACTACGCGCTGCTCTACGGCCTGCTCGCCATGTTCGCCGCCTGGGGCCTCATCCGCATCGCCGACCGCGGGCTGCAGATCGCCGATCGGCGCCCGCGGGGATCTGCGGCCTCCGGCCTCTGGTCTGCGGCTCGCTGGCTCCCGCTGGCCTTCGTCGCCGCCGGCACGCTGCTCTGGGCCATCGCCTTCACGCGCATCTACACCGAGCCGCACTCGCGCATCCAGGCCTCGCGCTGGATCTACGAGAACATCCCGCCCGGCTCGACGATCACCTTCGAGGAGTGGGACGACCCGCTGCCGCTGGCGGTCGACGGCCAGAACCCCGGCCAGTACATCGGCATCAAGACCTTGCCCTACTGGGAGGACGACCCGATCAAGTACTTCGGCTACGTGGACGGCGACGGGCAGTACCAGGAGGGCCTGCTCGACACCCTCGACCGGGCCGACTACCTGATCTTCAGCAGCAACCGGGTGTACGACTCGGCCACGCGCCTGCGCATGCGCTACCCGGCCCTGACGCGCTACTACCACCACCTGTTCAGGGGCGAGCTGGGCTTCGAGCTCGTGGCCGACATCCACTCCTACCCGCGGCTGCTCGGCATCGAGCTGCCCTCGCCGATCCTGGCCGAGGAGGCGTTCAGCGTCTACGACCACCCGCGGGTGCTGATCTTCAAGAAGACGCCCCGCTACTCGCGCGAGCTGGCCGAGCGCCTGATCACCGGCGGCGTCTCCTGGGACGAGGTCTACAAGATCACCACGCGCCGGGCGAGCGCCGCGCCGACGGCGCTGCGCCTGACCGACGAGCAGTGGCCGGCCTACCGCGACGCCGGCACGTGGGGCGCCCTGTTCACCCCCGACGTGCTGACCGGCGCGGTGCCCTGGCTGTTCTGGCTGCTGGCGCTCGAGGCGCTCGGCCTGGCCTGCTTCGCGCTGCTCTTCCGGCTGCTGCCCGGCCTGCCGGACCGCGGCTTCGCGCTCGCCAAGACCTTCGGGCTGCTGCTGGTGGCCTACCTGGCCTGGCTGCTCGCCAGCATCGGCGCGGACGACGGCCGGCCGCTGATGTCCTTCTCATCCGGCAGCGTCTGGGTGTGCGCGCTGCTGCTGATCGCCGCCGGCGCGCTGGTGGGCTGGCGCGGCAGGCGCGAGCTGCTGGCCTTCTGGCGCCGGCGCCGGACCACGCTGCTCGCCGCCGAGGCGCTGTTCCTCGTGGCGTTCTTCGGCTTCCTGGTGCTGCGGGCGCTCAACCCGGACCTGTGGCACCCCGCGCGCGGCGGCGAGAAGCCGATGGACCTGGCGTTCCTCAACGCGGTGCTCAAGAGCCCGGCCTTCCCGCCCTACGACCCGTGGTTCGCCGGCGGCTACATCAACTACTACTACTTCGGCTTCGTGCTGGTCGGCGTGCTCATCCACATGACCGGGATCGCGCCGAGCACGGCCTACAACCTGGCGGTGCCGACGATCTTCGCGCTCACGGCGCTCGGCGCGTGGGGCGCGGCGTACAACCTCGTGGCCCTGCGGGGCGCGTCCGGCACGGCGGCACGGGGCGACGAGGCGGGCGCCGAGACCTCGGCCAGCACCACCCGGTCGCAGCGGTGGCTCCGGCGCGAGCGGCTGGCGCTCGCGGCCGGCGTCGCGGCGGCGGTCCTCGCCGTGCTCACCGGGAACCTGGCGAACGCGGGGTGGCTCCTGCCGGGCTCCGCCGTGACCGATGACCCTGGCATCCCGCTCGAATGCCAGGCGGCGTCCAGCTACGCCGAGCAGAACGAGTGCCGCGGGCGCGCCGAGTGGGCCTTCTGGGACGCCACCCGCATCGTCGGCATCGCGCTGCAGGACGGGACGATCAACGAGTTCCCGTTCTTCACCTTCCTGTACGGCGACCTGCACGCCCACATGATCGCCATGCCGCTGATGCTGGCAGCCCTGATGCTCATCGTTGCGCTCATCAGAGCCAGGAGCCGGGAGCTGGGCCAGCCGTGGCGGCAGTGGCGGCGCGCCGGCGCGCAGATCTTCGCGCTTGGCGCTCTCGCGCTGGTGGCCGGCGCGCTGCGGGCGACGAACACCTGGGACTACCCGACGGCGCTGGGGCTGGGCGTGCTCGCGCTCGCGCTCCTGGCCTGGCGCTCGGCGCAGCGCGGGGCCACTCCGCAGCAGGCGCTGGGCCGCTGGCTGCTCGGGTCGGCGGCGCTGGTGGCGCTGAGCGTGCTGCTGTTCCTGCCGTTCACCAGCAAGTTCGCGACCGACTACGCCGGCTTCGAGCTGTGGGCCGGCAGCCGCACCCCGATGGCCGAGTTCCTGATGATCAACGGGCTGTGGCTGTTCCTGCTCGTCAGCGCGGCGCTGGCGCTGTTCGTCCGCACCGGCCGCGCGAGCCGCCGCTGGGCCACCGCGATCGGGGGCGGCCTGGCGCTGATCGCCGCCGGAGGCGCGCTGCTCGAAGTGAGCGCGCTGCCGCTGCAGGCGGCGCTGGTGGCCGCGGGCATCGCCGGGCTGATCGACCTGGCGCTGCGGCGGGAGCTCGAGCCGGCGGATGTGGACGATGGGCGGCGCGGAGCGATGACCCCGCTCGACGACGGGCCGGTGCAGATCCAGCTGTCGCTCGAGGCGCCGGGCGCTGCCTCCCGGCCCCCGGCCCTGCCGCTCGTGAGCCTGCCGGTGCTCCTGGCGGGGGTGTGGGGGCTGTGCGCCGTCGGCATCACGCTGTTCACCGAGGTGCTAGTCGGCAAGGGCGACATCGGCCGCATGAACACGGTGTTCAAGTTCGGCATGCAGAGCTGGCTGCTGTTCGCCGTGGTCTCGGGCGTGGCGCTGGTGTGGCTCTGGAGCGAGAGGAGCCGAGGGACGATCGCGGCGCTCGGCGCTCGTGCCGGCCTGATCTGGCGCGGCGCCGCCTCGGTGCTCATCGCCGCGGCGCTGGTCTACCCGCTCACCGCCACGCCCGCCCGGCTGGCCGACCGCTTCGACACGTCGATCGGCCCGACGCTCGACGGCGAGGCATTCATGCGCTCGGAGCAGAGCGGCTGGAGCGAGAACGGCCAGCACTTCACCTTCGCGCAGGACGCGGCGGCGATCGCCTGGGTGCGCCAGAACATCGCCGGGACGCCGGTGCTGCTCGAGGCCCACGCCGAGGCCTACCGCTGGGCCGGGCGCTTCTCGGTGTACACCGGGCTGCCGACGATCCTCGGCTGGCCGTGGCACGAAACCCAGCAGCGCAGCGCCGTGGACGGCGGCACGATCGTCGGCAACCGCCAGCGGCTCATCCAGCGCCTCTACGACGGCACCGATCCCAACGCGGCGCTGCGCGAGCTGCAGCTGTACGGCGTCGAGTACGTGGTGGTGGGCCAGCTCGAGCGCGCGCTCTACAGCCCCGAGGGCCTGGCGAAGTTCGACGAGATGGCGCGGCAGGGCGTGCTGCGCACGGTCTACAGCCAGCACGACACCCGCATCTACCAGGTGCCGCCGGCCGACCAGCCGGCCGCGACGCTGCACATCACCGCCCCAGTGCGCCCGCCGGCCCTGCCGACCGACACGCTGGCGCTGCGCGTGCCGGTGGACATGCTGCCGGCGGTGGACGAGTACGGCTGGAACAGGCTGGCGGACAACCAGGTGGTGGCGGTGGCGCTGTGGCTCCTGGCCTGGTACGGGCTGCTGGCGCTCGGCCTGCCGGTCGCGGCGCTGGTGTTCCGGCGCCGCAGCGCCTGGAGCGACGGCGGCTTCGTCTGGGCCCGGCTGGTCGGGCTGCTGCTGCTCGGCTACGCCGTGTGGCTGCCGGTGAGCGCGCGCCTGTGGCAGTACGACCGCTGGGGGCTGCTGGCCGGCGTGCTGCTCGTGCTCGCGGTGGACGCCCTTGCGCTCATCGCCCTGGGGCGCCAGGCGCCGAGAGCTGAGAACCAAGAGCACCAGGAGAGCCAAGAGCCGATTGGGGGGAGCCGTTCCCAGGCGCTGAACTCCTGGTTCTGGCGGGGCATGGACGAAGTGGCGCGCGGGCTCAAGCTCCACCGGCGCCAGATCCTGCAGACCGAGCTGGTCTTCCTCTGCGCCTTCGTCTTCATGGCCGGGGTGCGGGCGCTCAACCCGGATCTGTGGCAGCCGATCTGGGGCGGCGAGAAGCCGTTCGAGTTCGGCTTCCTCAACGCGCTGCTGCGCAGCCCGGTGCTGCCGCCCTACAGCCCGTTCTTCAGCGGCGGGACGATCAACTACTACTACTACGGCTTCTTCCTCGTCTCGCTGCCGGTCAAGGCCACCGGGATCGCGCCGGCGGTTGCGTTCAACCTGATCGTCCCGACGCTGTTCGCGCTGCTGCTGGCCGGCGCGTACGCGATCGGCGCGCGCCTCGCCGGGAGCTGGAAGGTCGGCGCCGCCGCCGCGCTGCTGGTGGGGGTGGTCGGCAACCTGGCCGGCGCCTTCGGGAAGAGCTGGCTCGGGCGCGGCGGGCTGGCGCAGGCGTGGGAGGCGCTGCAGGCCGGCCCGGGCGGCTTCGGCGATCGGCTCGGCGACTGGTTCATGGGCGCGAGCCGCGTCGTGCCGAACACGATCAACGAGTTCCCCTACTTCTCGTACCTGTTCGCCGACCTGCACCCGCACATGATCGCGCTGCCGATCACGCTGCTGCTCATCGCGCTCGCCTACGAGCTGTTCCTCGGGCAGCGCGCGGCGGCCGAGGGCTCGCCGTGGCCCGCGGCGGCAGGCCGGTGGTCGCTGGCCGCGGTCACGCTGGGCGCCCTGGCGACGACCAACTCGTGGGACTTCCCGACCTACGGCCTGCTGCTGGGCGGGGCGCTGCTCGGGCGGGCGTGGCGCGCTCCGGCGGCCTCGGCGCGGGCGCGGCTGGCGCTGCTCGCCGGCGCAGGGCTCGCGGGGCTTGGGCTCGGGGCTGCGGCGCTCGCGCTGTACGCGCCGTTCTTCCAGAACTACCGCGCCTTCGTCTCTGGCGTGGGCCTGGTGATGGACACCACCAGCGTCAGCGACTACCTGCTGCTCTACGGGCTGTTCCTGGCGGTGCTGGTGCCGGCGGTGTTCGGCGCGGCCTGGCGGCTGCTGCGGGTGCTCGAGCGTCGCCCGCGGCGCCCCGGCGCACCGGCCGCGACCCCGCGGGCAGTCGGCTTTGTGGCCGGGCTCCCGCGCTCGCCCGGCGCCGGTGGCCTGCGCGCGGTGCTGCTCGCCGCGATGGCGCTGGTGGTGCTGATCGCGATGGCGCAGCCGGCGCTGGACCAGATGGCGCAGTCGGAGCCCAGCCCGCTGATGGGCCTCTTCTCCAGCGTGCTCGGCCTGCGGCTCTGGCTCGCCGCCCTGCTGCTCGTCGGCGCGGGCGTCCTGCTGTCGCGGCGGATCGGCCCGCCGGCCTGGTTCGCGGTCTGGCTCGCTGTGGTCGGCTGGACGGTGTCGCTGCTGTTCGAACTGATCTACGTGCGCGACCACCTGCAGGGCGGCGAGTGGTACCGCATGAACACGGTGTTCAAGTTCGGGCTGCAGGCGTGGGTGCTGCTGGCGCTGGGGGCGGCGCTGGCGCTGCCGCGGGTGTGGCGCGCGCTGAGGCGGAAGGGGCCTATCGTCCAGGCGGCGGGCGCCGCGCTGCTCAGCGTGCTGCTCGCGCTGTCGCTGGCCTACCCGCTGATCGGGACGCCGAGCCGGGTGGCGCTGCGCTTCCCCGAGACCACCGGGCCGACGCTCGACGGGCTGGCGTTCCTCGAGCGGGCGACGTTCCCGATGCCCAGCTACATGACGCCCGAGGGCACGATCCCGCCGCAGATCGAGCTGAAGCACGACGGCGAGGCGATCCGCTGGCTGCTGGCGAACCTGCGCGGCACCCCGGTGGTGCTGCAGTCCAGCCTCGAGTTCTACCGCGCCTACGGCGTGCGGGTGGCGGCCAACACCGGCTTCCCGACGATCGTGAGCCCGCTGCACGAGAGCGAGCAGCGGCCCGGGGATCTGGTGGGCGAGCGCGACCGCGACGTGCAGCGGATCTACACCACGCTCGACGAGCAGGAGGCGCTGCGGCTGCTGTCGCGCTACCGCGTCGGCTACGTGTACGTCGGCCCGATCGAGCGCTTCGCCTACGGCGAAGACGGCGCGGCGAAGTGGGACCGCCTGACGCAGCCGACCAGCGCGCGGCCGGCGTACCTCGAGCAGGTCTACCGCAACGAGCAGGTCAGCATCTACAAGGTCGACGAGCGGGTGTGGATGCTGCCGAAGCTGCCGCCCGGCGAGCCGCCTCTGTCCGCCGGGCCCCGCCCGCAGCCGCAGAGCGACGACGTCGCCCCGGAGGCCGCCCCGCCCGACACGACGGTGGATCTCGCGGATCTGGAGCGCCGCGTCGCCGAGAACCCGACTGCGGCGGGGACGGCGTTCGAGCTGGCGCAGCGCTACTGGCACGCCGGCCGCGCCGACGAGGCCGCCGCGGTCCTCGCCGTGGCCGCGCAGGCCAACCCGCGCGACGTGGGCCTGCACCACCTGTGGAGCGACATCCTGCTCGATCTCAGGCGCTACGACGAGGCCGAGGAGGCGCTGCGCAGGGCGGTGACCGCCGACCCGTCGGCCGGCAACTGGAACAAGCTCGGCGTCGGGATGCTGCAGGCCGACCGGCTCGACAAGGCGGAGATCGCCTTCCTGCAGGCGCTGGCCATCAACCCGAGCGAGACCGAGCCGATCCTGCGCCTCGGGCAGCTCTACGAGCGCCGCGGCGAGCGCGAGCGCGCGGCGGAGCAGTACCGGCGCTACCTCGAGGTCGCCGGGGCAGATGCGGACTACCGCATCGAGGCTGAGGATGGGCTGGCGCGGGTGACACAGTGACGCTGCGAGGGCAGCCGGCACAACCGCCTGCGCGGATGTGACGCGGCGGTGGGTGAGGGGAGGCGTCGCCTCCTAGCGGAGCGGAAGTGGTACGAGAGGTCCTAGCCTACTGGCTGCTGGCACAGGTCTTCGGGCTGGTGGGTCTGCCGCTGGCGCGCGTGCTCTTCCGCGCCCTGCCGGACCAGGGCTACGCCTTCGCGAAGTCGCTCGGGCTGCTGCTGACCGGCTACCTGGCGTGGCTGGTGGCGATGCTGGGCCTGGCCTCCTTCGGGGCGCCGCTGATCGTGCTCGCCGCCCTGGCGGTGCTGGCCGGCGGGGTGCTGGCGCAGCGGAGGGCCGCGGCCGGCGAGCAGCTCGGCTTCCAGGCCGCGCCGATCCCCTATCCCCAGAGCTGGCGCATGGCGCTCCGCCCCTACGCCACGTGGCTGCGCGGCAGCTGGCGCACCGTGCTCGGCTACGAGGCGCTCTTCGCGCTGGCCCTGCTGTTCCTGGCGCTGCTGCGCAGCTACGAGTACGGCTTCGTCGGGCCGAACCCCTGGGGCACCGAGCGGCCCATGGACTACGCGCTGTTCAACGCCATCCGCCAGAGCGAGCGCTTCCCGCCGCACGACCCGTGGATGTCCGGCTACAGCATCAACTACTACTACTTCGGCTACCTGCTGATGGCGGCGGTCGCCACGCTGAGCGGGCTGAGCCCGGCTGTGGCGTACAACCTCTCGCTGGCGCTGATCTTCGCGCTCGCCGCGCTCGGGGTGGCGGGCGTGGTGTACAACTTGGTCGGGCTGACCCTCGGCCGCCGCGCGCCGGAGGCGTCCCCGGAGCAGCCGGAGCCACCGACGGCCGGTGAAGAGGCTGGGGAAAAGCCCGCCGCGCCCGGGCGGTGGACGGCGGCCGGCAGCCGCTGGGCGGCGATGGTGCTGGGGGTGGTGCTGGTGCTGTTCGCCGGCAACCAGGGCGGGGCGCTGCAGGTGATCACCGGCAGCGAGATGGCGGTGGCGCTGGACGCGCGCGACCTGGCGCGCGCCGTGGCGAACGGGCTCGGCCCGCGCGAGCCGCTCGAGCTGAGCCGGCCGTTCACCGGCGAGTACTTCGACGGCACGACGGTGATAACGCCCGGCGACCAGGTGCGAGACTTCAACTGGTGGAACTCCTCGCGCGCGGTGTGGGACCGGCTCCCGTTCTGCGACGAGCAGACCGGCGTCTGCGGGCAGTTCCGGCGCTACGCGATCACCGAGTTCCCGTTCTTCTCGTTCTGGCTCGGCGACATGCACCCGCACGTCATGGCGCTGCCGTTCGGCCTGCTGGCGCTGGCGCTGGCGCTCGGCACGCTGGCCCGGCCGGAGCCGCTGCGCTTCGCGGGCGGGCGCGGCTGGCTGGAGCTCGCGCTCGCCGGGGTGATCCTCGGCAGCCTGTACGTGATCAACAGCTGGGACCTGCCGACCTACGTGCTGCTGTTCCTGGCGGCGCTGGCGCTGAGCTACTGGAGACGCAGCGCTCAGCACCCCGCGCCCGACGCGCCCGAGGCCCGCGGCGCCGGCGGCCGCTTCCCGTGGCGCGAGTATGGCGTGCAGGCCGGGCTGGTGCTCGGCGCGGTGTTCCTGCTGTTCCTGCCGTTCCACCTGACGTTTCGCTCGCTGGTGGGCGGCAAGGAGCCGCTGGTCGACGTACCGCTGCTGGCGACGCTCACCCGCACGATCGGCTTCGTGACCTGGGGGCGCACCGAGCTGCACGCGTTCCTGATCGTGTTCGGGCTGTTCCTGCTGCCGCTGGCCGCCTATGTCTTCGGGCAGCGCCGCGATCGGGCGGCGCTCGAACCGGACGCGGGGGATGAGCCGGCCCCTTCCCCCCGCGCGGGCGAGCTGCAGCACACCGCCGCCTTCACCCTGTCGGGCCAGCGCTGGGGGCTGATCACGCTCGCCGCGCTCGCGCTCGGCGCGCTCATCGGCTTCCCGCTGCTGTTCCTGCTGCCGCTCGGCATCCTGGCGGCAGCGCTGGCGGTCGAGCGGGCGGGCGAGCCGGAGTCGGCCTTCGCGCTCGGCGCCTTCGCCCTCGGCTGCGCGATCTGCTTCGGCGTGGAGCTGATCTACATCCGCGACGTGTTCGAGTCGCGGCTCAACACCGTCTTCAAGTTCTACTACCAGACCTGGCTGATCTGGGGCGTGCTGGCGGCCTACGCGGCGTGGTGGCTCTTCGACACGGCGAAAGAGGCTGGCCGACAGGCGAAGGGCGCCCGGGTGCTCCCGGCCCTGCTCCTCGTACCGTTCACCCTGCTGCTGGTGGGCGCGCTCGTCTACCCCTGGCTCACGGCGGGCAAGGCGTTTCAGGAGGGGCGGCAGGTGGGCCTGGCCGGCATCACGCCGCGCGAGCGGACCGCCGAGGGCGCGGCCTCGATCGAGTGGCTGCGGCGCAACGCCCCCGCCGACGCCGTGATCCTCGAGGCGGTCGGCCCGGCGTACGACACCGGCGGCCTCGGCTACGCGGGGGTCTCGGCGGCCACCGGCCTGGCGACGGTGATGGGCTGGGAGGGGCACGAGGGCCAGTGGCGCGGCGGCCAGCCGGAGATCCTGGCCGAGATCGGCCCGCGCGCCGCCGACGTGGCGACGATCTACAGCACGCCCGACGTAGAGCTGGCGCGCGAGCTGCTGGCGAAGTACGGCGTGGACTACATCTACGTTGGTGGCGCCGAGCACGCCACCTACCCGCCCGAAGGGCTCGCCAAGCTGGACCAGCTCGGCACGCCGGTGTTCCAGCAGGGCGAAGTGACCATCTACCAGGTGAACGGCTGATCACTGCCTCCACCGGCGCGTCATTCGGCGCGCCCCGATGCGTTATACTCAGTAGCGGCGGATACACCCCGCGGCTCATCCCAGCAGCGCAAGGACACACCCATGCCGGAGCTCGACCTCGCCGGACGCACGCTCGGCCGCTACCAGATCATCGCGCCCCTCGGCAGCGGCGGGATGGCGGTGGTCTACCGCGCCCGCCAGACCGACCTCGACCGCATTGTGGCGCTCAAGATCCTGCCGCCCGAGCTGGGGCTAGACAAGAGCTACATCGCGCGCTTCATGCAGGAGGCCCGCAGCGCCGCGGCCCTCGAGCACCCCCACATCGTGCCGATCTACGACGTCGGCACGGCCGAGGGGCTGCACTACATCGCGATGAAGTACATCCAGGGCGAGACGCTCAAGGAGCTGGCGCTGCGCGAGGGCGCGCTCGATGTGGCGCGCGCCGCCGGGCTGCTGGAGCAGGTGGCGGGGGCGCTGGACTACGCCCACGCCAACGGGATCATCCACCGCGACATCAAGCCCTCCAACATGATGGTGGACCGCAGCGGCTGGGTGTACCTGACAGACTTCGGGCTGGCGCGGACGGGCGGCGGCAGCGGGGGCCTCACGATCGCCGGCACGGTGATGGGCACGCCCGAGTATATGTCCCCCGAGCAGGCCCAGGGCCTGGCCAACCTCGGCCCGCCGAGCGATATCTACGCGCTCGGCATCGTGCTCTACGAGCTGCTCACCGGCCGCATGCCGTTCCGGGCCGACACGCCGATGGGCATGCTGGTGGCGCGCCTGCAGCAGGCGCCCACCCCGCCGCGCGACTACCGCAGCGACCTGCCGCTGCCGGTCGAGGATGTGATCATGCGCGCGCTGGCGCGCAAGCCCGAGGCCCGCTACCAGAGCGCCTCCGAGCTGATCGCGGCGCTCAAGCGCGCGGCCGGCCTGGGCTCGCAGCCGCTCGCCGCCCCGTTGCGGCCGGACGAGACGCCGGGGCGGGGCGTGGCGGCGGCCGACGCCCACACGCTCCCGCGCACGCCGTACCCCCCGGCTCAGATGGCCGCGCCACCCGTCCAGCCGGCTGCGCCAGCCCAGCTCCACGCGCCGGCCGCCCCGCAGCCGGCCACCCCGGCCGCCGCGCCGACGATCGTCACCCCGCCGCCGGCCGCCGCACCCGCCCACACGCCCCCCGCGCGCCAGGGCGCCGGGCGCCTCCCGCTGCTCCTCGGCGCGGGCGTGATCGTCCTGCTGCTGCTCGTGGCCGGGCTCGTGGTCTTCGGGCGGATGCGCTCCGAGGCCGCCGTCGCCGAGCGGCTCGACGCGGGGCGCGCCGCCTTCGAGCGGCCCGGCGGCCTGGACGACGCGATCGCCGCGTACCAGGAGGCGCTTGAGCTCCGGCCGGGCCACCCCGAGGCCAGCGTCCGCCTGGCGCTGATCTACCTGCTGCGCGACCGCTACCAGGACGCGCAGGCCCTCTCCGAGGAGGCGATCGACGCCGACGACGACAACGCCCTGGCCCACGCGGTGCTCGCCGAGGCGCTCGTCAACCAGGGCGAGCGCGAGGAGGCGCTGGAGGCAGCCGAGGAGGCTATATCGCTCGACCCCGAGCAGCCCGTCGGCTACGCGGTGCGCGCGGTGATCAAGGCCGACGAGGCGCTGGAGACGGACGACGAGGCGCTGATCGAAGAGGCGCTCGCGGACGCCGAGCAGAGCATCCGGCTGGCCGCCGGCCGCGAGAACCTGTTCCAGGCCATGGCCTACAACGCGCGCGGCTACGTCTACTGGCAGTACTACCTGCTCACCAACAACGCCTCCATGGCCGACCGCAGCGGCGACGACTTCAACCGGGCGATCGGCCTGCAGCCGCAGATCGCTGTGTTCCACTCCAACCTGGGCTACTTCTACAACTCGCAGGGCGAGCAGGCGCTCAGCCGCGGCGATGAGGAGGGCGCCCACGCCAAGCTCGACCTGGCGCGCATCCAGTTCGAGCGCGCCCAGGAGGCCGACCCCGAGTACGGCCACGCCCACGCCGGCCTGGGCTGGAACCTGTACTACCTGCAGGACTACACCGGGGCGCTGGGCGAGTTCGACAAGGCGCTCGCGCTCAACCCGGCCAACGACGACGCCTACGTCGGCAAGGCGCGCGTCTACCTCGACCAGCCCGAGCCGGACTACGAGGCGGCGATCGAGGCGCTCGGCGCGGCGGTGGCGGTTGCGCCGAGCGCGCCGGTGTTCGTGAGCCTGGGCTGGGCGCACATGAGCTGGGCCTTTGTGCAGGAGGGCGAGCCGGCGCTGGCGAGCTACGCGGCGTCCGAGGAGAGCTTCCGCAGGGCGCTGCAGATCAACGAGCGCTCGGTCGAGGCGCTCACCGGCCTGGGGTGGGCCCTGCGCGGCCGCGCCGAGGCCGCGGGCGACGCGGATCTGTACGACGAGGCGATCGCGGCGCTGGAGCAGGCGATCGAGATCAACCCGAAGTACGCCGACGCCCACTTCGGGCTGGGCTGGGCCAGCTACGGCCTGGGCGAGTACGAGCAGGCCGAGCTGTCCTTCCGGCATGCAGTCGAGCTGGCGCCGAACGACGGCGGCAACCACTACTGGCTCGGCCTGGCGCTGCGCGAGCAGGGGCGCGTCGAAGAGGCGCGCGCCGCCTTCGAGGAGGCGGTGCGCCTCGGCAACCCCTTCGCCCAGGAGGCGCTCGATACCCTCGAGTAGGGGCGTCTCGTGATACGCCCTGACAGAGCCGCGGGCACAAATGTTCAGGAGGCCCGGCGATGCCGAACCCCCCGAACAGAGAAGAGAGGAGAAGGAGATAGCCGGATCATAGCATACCGGTCACGCCATTGCAAGCGCCAGTTTGCGGCCAGCGCGCCCCGGTGCTATAATATGATGGTTTTGCGGACGCGCTAGCGCCGCACTTCGTGTTTCATACGGGGGAACCGGTGGAGATCGCACTCTACATTGCCCTGATCATCATCAGCGCCACGCTCATCTTCCTGGTCGTGCTGCAGGGCCGCACCGCCGGTCTGCAGTCGCGGGACTCCAGCTCGATCTACCGCACCAAGCGCGGGATCGAGAAGACCATCTTTCAGGCCACGATCGTCCTCGGCATCGTCTTCCTGGTGCTGTCGCTGATCGCCAGCCTGCCGCTCTTCGGCGCCCCGGCGCCCACCGGTTTGGTGATTCTGCCCAGCCTGCTCTAGCGCATGGCTCGCCGCATCCGCTGGCAGCTCCTCATCGCCGCCGTCAGCTCGCTGGTGGTCCTCGGCCTGATGTCCTACCTGGCGCTGACGACCGCCTCGGTGGCGCGCCCGCTCACCGGCGGCGCGTACGTCGAAGGGCTGGCCGATACGCCGCAGCTGCTCAACCCGCTGGTCTTCCGCCCGGCCGAGGACCCGGCCGCGGCCGACATCCAGCGGCTGGTGTTCGACGGCCTGATGCGCATCGGGCCGGACGGGCTGCCAGAGCCGGCGCTCGCCCAGTTCTGGGAGATGGACGAGCAGGGGCTCGTCTACACCTTCACCCTCCGCTCGGACGTCACCTGGCACGACGGCACGCCGCTGACAGTGGACGACGTGCTGTTCACGCTGCGGACGCTGCAGGGGCCGGTGTTCGGCGGCGACCCGAGCTACGCGACGGTCTGGCGCAACGTGCTGGTCGAGCAGGTCGGGGAGTACAGCATCCGCTGCCGGCTCGAGACCCCCTTCGCGCCCTTCCTGCGCTACGCGACCTTCCCGATCCTGCCGGCGCACCTGCTCGCGGATGTCCCGCCCCAGGAGTGGTCCACCATCCCCTTCAGCCGCCGCCCGGTCGGCACCGGCCCGTACCGGCTGGATGAGCTGAGCGCCGAGCGCGCGCTGCTCTCCGCCAACCCGAGCTACTTCGGCGGCCGCCCGTTCATCGACAGCATCGAGCTGCGCTTCTTCCCCAGCGTCCAGTCGGCGCTGGCGGCGCTCGCCCGCGGCGAGATCGCCGGGGTGGGCTTCACCGGCAGCAGCGAGCTCGCCCAGTTCAACCCGCCGCGCGGGTTCGTCCGCCGCACCGCGCCGCTCGACAGCTACAGCGTGCTGACCTTCAACCTGCGCCAGGGGCCGCTGGCCGACCTCGGGCTGCGCCGGGCGCTCGCGCTGGGGCTCGACAAGGACCTGCTGATCGACCGGGCGCTCGGCGGCCAGGGCGTGCGGATCGACACGCCGATCATGCCCGGCTGGTGGGCCGCCTCGCCCGACGTGGCCTGGTACCCACCCGACCAGGCGCAGGCCAACGAGGTGCTCGACTCACTGGGCTACGAGCGCGGGCCGGACGGCATGCGGGCGCGGGATGGGGCGCCGCTGGAGCTGGAGCTGATCAGCGACGGCATGCCGGAGCGCGCGGCGGCGGCGCAGGAGATCGCCAGGCAGTGGGAGGCGCTGGGCGTGCGCGTGACGGTCGAGCAGCTCGAGAGCGCCGAGCTCCAGCGCCGGCTGGCCGATCACGAGTTCGAGCTCGCGCTGCACGGCTGGCAGCGGCTCGGCCCCGACCCGGACGTGCTCGACCTGTGGCACTCGAGCCAGGCCGACACCGGGCTGAACTACGCCGGCCTGCAGGACGAGCAGATCGACACGCTGCTGCTCGACGCGCGCCAGAACCCCGACATCGCCGGGCGCGCCGCGTCCTACGCCGCCTTCCAGACGCGCTGGGTCGAGCTGGCGCCCAGCATCACCCTCTTCCAGCCGCTCTTCGTCTACGTGACCACCGCGGACCTGCAGGGGCTTCCGTTCGGCGGCGTGCCGGGCGAGGCGGCCTCGCCGGAGCCGCAGCTGCTGTTCGGGCGCGAGAGCCGCTTCCGCACGATTGCGGACTGGTACATCCGCAGCGCGCGCGAGATCCGCGGCGACCTGCGGCAGAACCCCTAGCGGCGGCGCGAGCTAGCGCGAGGGCGCGAGATCGCGGCTCCCTGGTAAGAGATAGATCGTGAGCAGATCCTCACCGAGCTCACGGCTGTAGTAGCTCAGCATCTCGCCCCCAGGGTAGCGCTGCTGCACGATGTCCAGCTCCCCAAGCCGCTCCGGCAAAAAGATGAAGACGGGCCGCGCCCCGTCGGGCAGCGGCGGCAGGTCGTCCGGGGAGGCGATCGGCTCGTCCACGTCCTCGCCGCGCATGGCCGGCGCGAGGAAGCTAATGGTGCCGTTCCCGAGGTAGATACGCGGCGGGCCGAACAGATAGACGAAGGTATCGCCCGGCAGATCCCGCGCGTAGACCCCGATCGCCGTCGCCACCTCGGTGTTGAGCCAGCCGTAGATGCGCCGCGGCGTGTACTCCCAGAAGTAGAAGCTGAAGTTCCACGCGGCGAGCGCCGCTACGCCCACGGCAACGACGGCCCACCGCGCGGCCGGCCGCCGGCGGAGCGCCCAGCCCGCCAGCGACCCGATCTGCTGCAGCCCCAGCGCCACCAGCAGGCACAGCGCCGGCGCCGTCGTGACGAAGCGCGGGCTCTCCAGATTGACGATCAGCACGCCGCCGAACAGCGAGGCGCCAGCCACCCAGCCCAGTAGCAGCGCCGGCCCCGGCCGGCGTATCCGCACGACGGCGAGCGCCAGGCCCAGGAAAAACAGCGCCGCCGAGACCGGGTCGAGCAGCGGCATCAGCGGATCGTACCAGGCGCCTTGATCCGGCAGGAAGGTGTACGCGCCGAAGCCGTTGTAGAGCTGCCCGACCAGCAGCGCGAGCGGGCTCTCGCCGGCCGAGACCTGCTCCTCGAACCAGCCGGACTGGAAGACCCCGACCACCGCGAGGCGCGCGGTGAAGTCTTCGGGATGGGCGATGAAGAACGAGAGCAGCGGGCCGAACCCGACGAGGTAGCCGGCCACCATCATCAGGATGTGGTGCCGCAGCCGCATCAGCCGCGCCCGGTCGAACACCAGCTGGTGCGCCAGCACGCCCATGACGATCAGCGGCGCGAGGCGCGCGCCCATGTAGAAGTGCATCCCGAGGCCGAGCAGCACGCCCGCGAGCGCGAAGCCGGCCAGCGACGCGCGCCGGTAGCCGTGGAAGAAGGCCGCGAACGCCGCCAGCGCCAGCAGCGGGTCGGCGATATTGTTGACGCCGAGCCGGCTGAAGTGGATATGGAAGTGGTAGACCGCGAGCAGCGCGGCGGCGGCGAGCGCGACGGATCGGCCGTAGAGCGGGCGGGCGAAGACGTACAGCATGGGGACCGCCGCGGTGCCGAGCAGCGCGGAGAGCATGCGCAGGCCGGCGACGTTGTTGCCGAACACGAGCAGCGCACCGGCCTGGAGGTAGAACCACAGCATCGGGTGCGAGAGCCAGCCGGTGACGAACGGCTCCGTTGCCTCGCCCGAAAGCACGCTGCGCGCGACCATGCCCATCTCGCCCTCGTCCCCGCCGAAGTTGGCCGGCACGCCGGCGATGTTCCACGCCCGCAGCGCGAGCGCGGCGAGGGTGAGCGCCAGCAGCGCCGCCCACTCCCAGCGCGCGTACGCGATCGTCTCCGCCACCTCGACGTCGGCCACGCGCCCGAGGTCGAGCCTGTGCCCCGCGGCGAGGAAGAGCGCGATCCCCGCGGCCCAGGCCAGCAGCGCCGGCCAGCCGCTCGTCTCGGGCAGCGCGGCGAGCCCGAAGGCCAGGCCGCTGACCACCAGACTGGCCGCGAGGAGCCCGTAGCCGCCCGGCCTGCTCCTGATGCGCACGAAGAGGTCGGTGAGCAGGCGAGGGGCCGGACGGCTACTCAGCCCAGCCTGCCCCGAGGTGACCAGCCCGAGGGACAGGGCCACGCTGAGCGCCAGCACGAGCATGCCGCCGAGGGCCAGCACCGAGGGCGCCAGAAGCAGCCCCTGGCCGAACCACACGGAGAGCAGCGCGACGCCAATCAGCACCAGTCGTCCGAGAGGAATGTTTCGCATCGTTGTGGTTCAGGTCAGACTGACGCACAAGCCCGGGCCGGATGAGCGCGCAAGAATAGCCGGACGTACGCGGCCCTTCACGCCTCCCTGCGAGGAAGGGCGGTCGGCACGACCGCGTAACTCCAGTGAATAATAATCGGAACGATCCGGGTTAGAGAAGAGGAATCTGCGATCTATCTGCGCTCGATATGGTGATGCTATGCGCACAATTGCGCCGGCATGTGCCGCGCGGGCACGGGGCGCGGCGTGCCGCGCCCCCATGTGTTACTTGCGCGCCTTGACGACCAGGTTGACGAAGGTGCGCTCGTCGCCGCGCAGGCGGTCGTTGCGCGCGTCCACCATGCGGAACAGGCGCACGCCGAGGTTGATCGGGTTGAGGAGGCTGCCATCGTTCTGCTCGCCGCGGAAGCGGTCGGCCGAGTTGCGCAGCTTCTGCGGCAGTAGGTTGTGCTCGATCAGCGGCTTGCCGATGCTGTAGACGATGGCGTGGATGAACGGGAAGGCGTAGTGGGTCTGCTCGTCGAGCGCCTCCACCGTGAAGCCGGCGCTGGTGATGACATCGCGCAGATCCTCGGGGCGGTACAGGCGCCAGTGGTTGCTCCACAGCCCGGCGATCGGCCCGGGGCTGCGCATGGGCCGCGCGCCGATCGCCTCCAGTGTCTTGTTGATCGGGTCCCAGAGGAAGGGGTAGTTGGCGTGCGGCACGCTCAGCGCCAGGATACCGCCCGGCTTGAGCACCCGGTAGACCTCGCGCAGCGCGGCGCGGTCGTCGGCCAGGTGCTCGAGCACCTCGCTCATCAGCACCTTGTCGAAGCTGTTGTCGGCGAAGGGCAGGTGGTGGATGTCCACGCTGGAGAGCTGCGCGTCAACCCCCTCGCGCTCGGCCCACTCCAGCCGCGACACGTCGCCGTCCACGCCGTAGAGCTTGAGGTTGCGCAGGCGCGACATCATCATCATGTAGACGCCCATGCCGCAGCCGCAGTCCAGCACCGTCTCGCCGTCGTGGAGGTCGAGGTAGTCGATCAGGGTCAGCGCGCGGCGGCGGAAGGCCATATCGGCCTCGTTGCGCAGCAGCCGCTCGAGCGTCGCGCGGTCCTCGGGCGAGAGGCCGGCGCCGGCGGGCGGCCGGGGTGCGACGGGCGAGCCGCCCTGTGCGGCGGGGGTGGGCGCCACCACGGCCGGGACGGTCGCGCTGATGGTGTTCCAGGCGCTGCGGGCGAGCTGCGCGCGGCGGCGGAGCAGCGCCGCTGGCACGTCTCTTCTGCTCCGCTGCACCAGCCGCTCCAGCAGCTCCTCGTAGGCGTCGATCGTGCGCTCGGTGTTGAAAATCTGCCGCACCCCCTCGCGCGTCGGCCGGAAGCGCTCGCGGTCGCGCAGCGTCTCGACGATCGTGCGCGCCAGGCCGGGCGGGTCCTGCGCCGGCGCCAGGCGCCCGAAGCCGGTCTCCCGGACGACCACCCGGCCGCCGGGGATGTCGGTCGCCACCACCGGCGTGCCGCACAGCATCGCCTCGACCTGCGCGAGCGCCATCATCTCGGTGCGGCTCGGCAGCGCGAACAGATCCAGCATGGCGTAGAAGTTGGCCAGCTGCGCCCGGTCGCGGATGAGGCCGAGGAAGGTGATGTGCTCCTTCTGCTGCTCGATCAGCGGCTCGCAGACCTTGTAGAAGTCGTCGTAGACGACGTTGCGCTCGCCAGCGAACACCAGGTGCGCGTTGGGCAGCTCCTGGCGGATGAGCGGCAGCGCGCGCAGCAGGTCGTCGAAGCCCTTCTCGCTGACCCAGCGGCCGCCGAAGCCGATCAGCTGCTTCTCGGCGAGCCCGAGCTCGGCGCGCCATGCGCGGGCGGCGGCGGGGTCCGGCTCAGGGAACTCGACCGGCGGGTAGATGCAGGTCAGCTTCTCGTGGAACGGCCAGAGCAGCTTCGAGTGGCGGGCGTAGTCCTCGGAGTAGGAGGTGATGGCGTCGGCCATGCGCGCGGTGGCGCGCAGCACGTGGAACGCCACGCGCTCGAGGGCCTTCTCGGCCAGGCTGTCGGGCATCACGACGTCGCCGTGGTGGGTCATGAGCAGCGGGCGGCCGAGGGTGCGGCAGAGCACGCCGACCAGCGGCGCCTCGGGCAGCGGGGTGTGGATCTGGACGACGTCGTGCTCGGCGATCAGGCGCGCGGCGGCCCACGGGAAGGCGGGCGTCACCATGCCGCGGCTGAAGCGCCCGACCGGCTGGAGGCGCACCACGCGCACGCCGTTGATCACCTCGTCGCGCGGCAGCTCGGGGGCGTGGCGCGTGGTGAGGACCGTCACTTGGTGTCCTCGGGCTGCCAGGTGCTCGGCCACCCGCACGGCGTGGACCGTGAGCCCGGTCCAGTGCGGATGGTAAAACGTCAGGACAACCAGTAGCTTCATGCAGTTCTCTTCCACGCAAGGGATGGGCTGTCGGTGGCGGGCGGAGCGCAGGCGTGCCGAATATTATAGCAGATGGTGTGTGAAGGTTCTGGTAGCGAAGCCGCCAGAGCGCCATTGCCCGCCGCTGAGGCGGTCTTCGACCGCCCGTCGTCGTCTGAGCCTTGATAGAGCACTCGCGAGCCTTGACATGGTGGAACATTCATGCTACACTCGGCCTATCGGTGCGGCGCCACAGGGCCGGCCAGCAAGCGCCGGGACCGAACCCGGGAGCGCTTCGAGGATGTTGCGAAGGGCCGAAGGGAAGAAGCGGTACGTGGAAATACGAGGAGGACACGATGGCCAAGGATCTCAACAAGGTGATGCTCACCGGCTACCTCGGGGCCGACCCGGAGATGCGCTACACGCCACAGGGCAGCGCCGTGACGACGTTCCGCGTCGCGTCCGGGCGCACGTGGAAGTCCGCCGATGGGACGCAGCACGATGACACCGAGTGGTTCCGCATTGTGGCGTGGGAGAAGCTGGCCGAGATCTGCAACCAGTATCTCTCCAAGGGGACGCGGGTGTACATCGAGGGCCGGCTCCAGACGCGCAAGTGGCAGGATCAGAACGGCCAGGACCGCTACACCACCGAGGTGATCGCGCAGGATATGATCATCCTCTCGCCGCGCGGCGAGCGCCAGGCGGTGCCCGCCGACGTCGATAGCGACGAGGATCTGGCCGCTCCCGCCCCGACGGCGGCGCCCAGCCGGCGCTCCATGCCGAACGGCCCGGCCCGCCCGGCCGCGAACGGCAACACCAGCCGCTCCGTCGGCGGCCGCGCCCCGTCTCGCAACGTCCCGCAGGCGATCGAGAGCGACGAGGACCTGCCGTTCTAGGAACGGCGCCAGCATAACCGAGCGGAGTGGTGCGCGCGGCACAACGCGGCGCACGCCACTCCGCTCTTTCAAGCGTCGGTGTTGGGCGTAGCGCCATGCGGCCCTCCTGCCCCACACGAAGGCTCGTTCAGCGGGACCCGCATCGGCTCAGCCCACGCGGGTCCCGCTCCACTATCGGCTAGCACACGTGCCGGCGCCGCAGCACAGCGCCAGCGCCGAGCAGCGCCGCCCCGGCCAGCAGCACGCCCAGGCTCTCACTCGCACCCTCGCCCGCGCCTGTCGCCGGCAGGCTGGCGGGCGTCTCCTCGACCGCCGGCGCCTCCACCGCTGGCGGCTCCGGCGTCTCAGCCGCCGGGCTGCGGAACGCCAGGTGGTGGACCACCGTCGCGCCCGCCGCAAGCTCGACGGTGAACGGCTCCTGCTCGGCCACGCCGCTCCCCTCTGGCAGCGCCAGCGCGACGGCGTAGCTCCCCGGCGCCAGCCCATCGCGCCCGTAGTTCCCGTTTTCGTCGCTTAGCACGGTGACATCGCCTACGGTGACCGGTATCCCGGGCACAGGCGCGCCGCTCGTCAGGTCGATCACAGTGCCGGTGATCAGCCCAGTGGCCGGGCTCGCGCCCCGCTCGCGGCGCGGCGAATCCTCCTGCGTCGCAGGCGGCTCTGGCCGCGGCGGCAGCTCCTGAGCCGCCACGCTTCGCGGCCAGCAGGCCAGCGCCAAGCCGGCGAGGATCAGCGAGAACGCAATCCACCTGTGCATGGAACACTCCTCAGCTTCTGCTGAAAAAGGCGTCCGTGGAAGCCCACCGCGCTCCACACCTCCCCGTCGGGCGGTGGCAACGACCACATAACTCCTGTAATAACGTAAACCACCTGCGCCCGCGGGTCACGGCATGGTTCGGAGACGGTTCGGTAACGAAATGGGAACAATGTGGCTGAGGCGCCGACCGGTCGCATTCGGCCCGCGAGCGCAGCTTCGTGGAGAGATGGGCGCCGCTGGAGCCGTCGGGTGGGGAGCCAGGGGAGGCGAGGTGGCCGGATGAGAGACATTCCGGCCACCGGCAAGCTGGCGCGTAAGCGGGGCGAGCTTCCTGCGCTACCAGGTGGTCCCGACCCGCGGGTGCGAGACGCCGCGGGGCCGCAGCGCTAGACGGCCATCTCGACCTCGCTCGGCTCCTCGATGGGCAGCTGCTCGTCGAGCCAGACCCGGTAGCTCGGGTAGCGGAGCGTCAGGCCGAACTCCTGGCGGATGCGCTGGTTGCTGACACGGGCCGAGGAGGAGGCCACGCCGACGACCGACGGGTCCATCCCGGCGAAGAGCGCCGCGTCGCGCGGGAAGCTGCGCGGCGGCACCATCCCGAGGCGGCGGCGGATCTCGCCGTAGAGCTCGGCGGCGCGCAGCGGCTCATCGTCGACGACGTTGTAGATCGCGCCCGGCTGGCCGTCCACCGCGACGCGCGCCAGGATCTCCACCAGGTCATCGACGTGGATGTGCGGCACGAAGTTGCGTCCGTCGCCGATCAGCGTCGCGGTGCCGCTGCGCACCGTCTCGATCGGGTCGCGGCCGGGGCCGTAGATCTGGCCGACGCGCAGGACGATCGCCGGGAAGGCGTGGGCGCGGGCCGCCTCCAGGAGCACCCGCTCGGCGGCGACCAGCGTCTCGGCGAGCGGGTAGTTGGGCGCGACCGGCGAGTCCTCGGTGAGCCATTCGTCGCCGCGGTCCCCGTACGGTGCGACGCTGCTCGTGAACACATAGGAGCGCACGCTGCGCGAGCGGGAGCAGGCGGCGATCAGATTGCGGTTGCCCTCGAGGTACAGCCGGCGCAGCAACCCGTTCTCAAGCACGAATCGCGAGGTCAGGTTGTAGACGTGGTCGATGCCGGTGGCGACACCAACCAGACTCTCCGGCTGGGTGAGGTCTGCCTGCCAGATCGCTACACCCTGTGCGGCCAGCCGCTGCGCTGTATCGCTCTCGGCGTCACGCATCAGGCCGCGCACATAGTGCCCTTGGGCCAGCAGGTGCCCGGCGAGCCGCGCGCCGACGTAGCCCGACGCGCCTGCGATGAGATAGCGCCCCATACGGTCCCCCTGCTATCACGGGCGGGTACGGCTGGCGCCTCCACCAGCCGCGGGCGCTGCGCGTAAAAACAGCCGCCTGGCGGCGCAGCGCGGTTCTCCCGCTATCCATCTGTTTCTGCCCCGTCGGCGGCGTTGTGGCCGACATCCCGCTGTACTGTTCAAGTGCCGAGGCACAAGCTATTGTATCACTCCTTGTAGTTGATCGCTAGCCCCATGTGCCGGCTGTTGCCGCGAGCATTTTTCTCGCGCGGCGATTCCCGCTCTCCGTCCGCAGCTGTGGGCGCGCCGCAGCCGCTCGCTCGCCCTGGCCCACTTACACCCAATATCCCAAAGATATCCCAACTTATCCCAACTTATCCCACACGGATATCCCACATGGACGGTTTAGATCATGATCGCGGGCGCCGCTCGAGTGTCAGCGCTTTCTCGTGAAGATCGGAAAGAATTTTTAGCATATATGTTCTATAATGAACAGGCCGCCGCTCTGTGGCGACTTCGTCGCCACAGAGCGGCGGGAAGGATCTCGGAGGGCCTGCGGCCCTCCGAACCTCCCGGCGGCGACAAACGAGGATCTCGGAGGGCCTGCGGCCCTCCGAACCTCCCGGCGGCGACAAACGCGGTTGCGGCGATGTAGCGATGAAGCCACCGCGCCGCGGCGCTACATTCCTGAGCGGGGGATCGGAAACGCCAATCCCGCGCAGGAAGGTTGACGGAAGCGAACCAGATCCGTAGAATCGTCGCATCCCTTCATCTGCAGGTATCAGGCAGCGGAGCGCCCGCGGCGGCCTGCAGCCCAGAAAAACGACATGATCAAACTGCTGCACCTGGCCGACCTGCATATCGGGGTGGAGAACTACGGCCGCGTCGACCCGGCGAGCGGCCTCCACACCCGCCTGATCGACTACCTGGCTCGCTTCGATGAGGCGATCGACTTCGGGCTCGCCGAGGGCGTGAACGCGGTCCTGATCGCCGGCGATGTGTACAAGAGCCGCAGCCCGAACCCGACCCACCAGCGCGAGTTCGCCCGCCGCATCCACCGCCTGCGCGCCGCCGGAATCCCGGTGCTCATCCTGACCGGCAACCACGATGTGTCGCCGGCCGCCGGGCGCGCCCACTCGATCGAGATCTTCGACACCCTCGCGGTCGAGGGGGTGACGATCGCCGACCGGCCGGCCACCCACCTGCTTCAGACGGCGGCTGGGCCGCTGCAGGTGATCGCGCTGCCCTGGGTGACGCGCCACAACCTGCTGACGAAGGAGGAGCTGCGGCTGGCCTCGATCCTGGAGGTCGAGACGATGCTGCTCGACCGGATCGACCGCTTCCTGCGCTATTCGGCCGAGGAGCTCGACCCGGACATCCCGACGGTGCTGACCGTGCACGGGACGATCGACGGCGCGACGGTGGGCGCCGAGCGGTCGATCCTGCTCGGGCGGGACCTGATGCTGCCGAAGAGCGTGGTGTCGCTGCCGAACGTCGACTACGTGGCGCTCGGCCACGTCCACAAGCACCAGTCGCTCGGCGAGCACCCGCCGGTGGTGTACGCGGGCTCGATCGAGCGGATCGACTTCGGCGAGGAGCACGAGGACAAAGGGTGCGTGCTGGTGGAGCTGGCCAAGGGCGCCACCCGCTGGCGCTTCCACAAGCTCGCCGCGCGGCCGTTCGTCACGATCGAGGTGGACGTGCGCGACACGCCCGACCCGCAGGCGCGGGTGATGACGGCGATCGAGCGGCGCGAGGTGCGCGACGCGGTGGTGCGCGTGAAGGTCGAGGCGCGCGCCGCCGAGGCCGGCCAGCTGCGGGCCGAGGAGATCCGCGAGCGGCTCGAGGAGCTGGGCGCGTTCTTCATCGCCGCGGTGGCGATCGAGGTGGAGCGCACGACGCGCACCGGGCGGCTCGCCGGGTACGACGGCGATCTGCTCGAGGGGCTCACGCCGCGCAAGGCGCTCGAGCTGTACCTGCGCACCAAGACCCCGCCGATCTCTGAGGAGCGCATTGCGGCGCTGCTCAGCGCCGCCGACGAGCTGCTCGCCGAGGGCGGCGCCTAGCGCGCTTGTTATACTCTGGTGGTGACGGGCTGGCCCGTCACCATCTTTTTGTGCCGCTCGGGGCCCTGGCTGTAAAGTCTTTATTGTGACTCGTAAACCTCCTCTTGACAGTCTCATGCTCTTATGATAGACTGCCCACACTAGATATAGACACGATTATCCACACAACACACAAGATGTGGGTAGATTGTGGATAACTCCAGTGACAATCTGCACCCCTTCTCACCACATCGCTCGCACAGCTTTACCGTAATTTCGGTTTACATATTCAGCTAACGAGGTCGTCTGTCGGGCCGCCGGCCTGTCAGGATCGTGCGGCTCGGCATCCTTTTGTCGTCGGATTACAAGGAGGCGTTGATGACTTCCCAGGATGCGGTTGTGCAGAACGGCACGGCGGGGAAGACCCTATCGCTCGCGCACGACCACGGCATCTCCGTGCCGAGCTCGATCGTTAAGCGCGACGGACGAGTGGTCCCGTTCGACGTCGAGCGGATCGAGCGGGCGATGGAACGCTGCTTCGCGAGCTTCGAGCGCACGCCGCACACGCCGATCCCGGAGCTGGCCCAGCGGGTCGTCAACATCGTCGCCGCCAAGTCGAACGGCACCCTGCCGACGGTCGAGGGCGTACAGGACATCGTCGAGATGGTGCTGCAGGCGGCGGGCGAGTTCGAGGCGGCCAAGCGCTACATCCTGTACCGCGCGGAGCGCGCCAAGGAGCGCGAGCGGCGCCCGGTGCCGGAGGAGGTGCGCCGGGCGTTCGACGAGTCCAAGCGCTACTTCCCGACGCCGCTGCAGCAGTTCCAGTTCTTCGACAAGTACTCGCGCTTCAACTACGAGCTCGGGCGGCGCGAGACGTGGGTCGAGACGGTGGACCGCAGCGTGGACTTCCTGTACGAGCTGGCCGGCAGCCGGCTGCCGCGCGAGACCTACGAGCGCATCCGCCGCGCGATCCTGGAGATGCGCGCCATGCCCTCGATGCGCCTGCTGGCGATGGCCGGCCCGGCGGCGCGGCGCAACAACGTGACGATCTACAACTGCAGCTACCAGCCGGTCGAGAGCATCGACTCGTTCGTCGAGGCGCTGATCATCTCGATGGCCGGCTGCGGCGTCGGCTTCTCGGTCGAGAGCAAGTACGTCGAGAACTTCCCGCGCGTGAAGCGCCAGACCGGCGCGGCGCCCAGCATCTACGTGGTCGAGGACTCGGCCGAGGGCTGGGCCGAGGCGCTGCGCTACGGGCTCGAGACCTGGTTCGAGGGCGGCGACGTGCGCTTCGACCTGTCGCAGCTGCGGCCGGCGGGCGCGCCGCTGCGGACCAAGGGCGGGCGGGCCAGCGGCCCCGAGCCGTTCCGCGCCATGCTGGACTTCGTGCGCGCGCGCATCCTCGCCCGCCAGGGCGCGTTCCTGCGCCCGCTCGACGCCCACGACATCATGTGCGCCGTCGGCAACGCGGCCGTCTCGGGCGGCGTGCGCCGCACCGCCATGATCTCGCTGTTCGACTACGACGACGACGAGATGCGGCTGTGCAAGCACGGCGACTTCGAGCGCGACAACTCGCAGCGCTGGAACGCCAACAACTCGGCGGTCTGGCCGCGCGGCGGGCTGACGCAGCAGGAGTTCATCAAGCACTTCCTGGAGATGGTGGAGTCCGAGCGCGGCGAGCCGGGGATCTTCAACCGCGAGGCGGCCAACATCATGAAGCCGGCGCGCCGCAAGGAGGCCGAGTTCGGCACGAACCCCTGCGGCGAGATCGTCCTGCGCCCGTGGCAGTTCTGCAACCTGTCCGCCGCCGTGGCGCGCGCCGACGACACCTTCGAGACGCTGCGCGAGAAGGTCGAGGTGGCGACGATCATCGGGACGATCCAGAGCCTGGCGACGCACTTCCCGGGCCTGCGGCCGCAGTGGCGGGAGAACTGCGAGGAGGAGCGGCTGCTGGGCGTGGACATCACCGGGCAGATGGACAGCCCGGTGGCGCAGGACGCGCAGGTGAAGCGGCGCCTGAAGGAGATCGCGATCGAGGTCAACCGCCAGACGGCCAGCGCGCTCGGGATCAACCAGGCGGCGGCGATCAGCTGCGTGAAGCCGAGCGGCAACTCGTCCCAGCTGCTCGACTGCTCCTCGGGCCTGCACGCCCGCTGGGCGCCGTACTACATCCGCAACGTGCGCGTCGCGGCCCACTCGCCGCTGTTCAAGGTGCTGCGCGACGCCGGCGTGCCGATGGACCCGGAGAACGGCCAGACGCCCGAGAACGCCAACACCTGGGTGATCCACTTCCCGGTCAAGGCCCCCGAGGGCGCGATCACCCGCAACCAGCGCTCGGCCGTCGAGCAGTGCGAGTACTGGCTGCAGAACAAGCTGTACTGGACCGAGCACAACCCCTCGTGCACGGTGACCTACAGGCCCGACGAGGTGCTCGACCTCATGAAGTGGGTCTACGAGCACCGCGACCAGATCGGCGGCCTGTCGTTCCTGCCCTCGTTCGACGCCCAGTACGCGCAGATGCCGTACGTGGAGATCACGAAGGAGGAGTACGAGCGGCTGGCGGCGCAGTTCCCGGAGATCGACTTCAGCCGCATCTGGCGGTATGAGGAGGAGGACCTCACCTCGGCGGCGCAGGAGCTCGCGTGCGCGAGCGGCATCTGCGAGATCGAGATCGTGCCGCAGGGGTAGCTTCCGACGATACGGCGACCTATCCGGCGCGCTCCACAGCTCGTGGGGCGCGCTTTGCTCTGCCTCAGCCGACGGCGGGCGCCCGGCGCGGCTCGACGTGCGCCGTCCGGCCGAAGAACACCAGCATCGCCAGCACCGCCGCGGCGTAGAAGACCGCGGTGGCGACGAACAGCGGCGCGAAGCCCCAGCGCTCCTGGACCGCCGTGCTGATCGCCGGCGCGACGAGGTAGCCGGAGGCGTAGGCGGCGTTGATCAGGCCGATCACTGTCGGGCGCATCGTCTCCTCGCTGCGCTCCATGGCGTAGGCGTCGTAGAGCGGCGAGCCCATGTTGAACAGCGCCCCGCGCGCCAGCGCCGCCCCGACCGCGACCCACAGCAGCGGGACGAAGCCGACCGCCAGGAGGAAGGGGATCGAGAGCGCCTGGGTGAGCGCGATGGTGCGCACCTTGCCGAGCCGCGCCGAGAGCAGCGGGCCGGCCAGCACCGATAGCCCGGTGACGAGCCCGAGCGCGGCGAAGAGCGCGCCGAGCGCCCCGTCGGTCAGGGCGAAGCGCTGCTTGAAGAACAGGTTGAGGTACGGCACAAGCAGCGCCGCGCCGACCGAGATCAGCGCCGGGGGGATGACCAGCTGGATGAGCGGCCACGGCCGGCGCAGGATGGACGCGCCAAGGGCCAGGAGCCCCGGCTTCCCGCTCGCGGCCGCCTCGGCCCCTCGCTCGCCCGCGGCGCGGGCGCCCGGCTCCTCGATGAGCAGCAGCGGCACGATCGAGAGCGCCAGGCCGATCGCGGCGACGGCGAACGAGGCCCGGTAGGCCGCGCCGCTCTCCGCGCCGACTCCCAGCAGCGCCGCGCCGAGGGCCGGGAGCTGCCCGCCGAGCAGGCTGCCCAGGCCAGCCACGCCGACGTTCACCGCGGCGTTGGCGCTGAACAGGTGATCGCGGGTCGCGTCGTCGCTGTGCCGCATCATGAACGGCGCCGCCGACACCTGGAACAGCACGGCGGCGAGGCCGGTGCAGACCGCGCCGACCGCCAGCGGCGCTGCGGCGGGCCAGATCGCCAGCGTGAGCGCCCCGCCGGCCTGCAGGAGCGCCGCGGCGATCAGCGCCTGGCGCGGCCCCACCCGGCCGGCCAGCCACCACAGCGGCAGGCTCAACGCGGCGGCAGCAGCGACGCCCAGCACGTTCAGCAGGCCGAGGAAGCTCAGCTCATGGCCGAGCGCCAGCACCGCCAGGTTGTACAGCAGGCTGGTGATCGCCAGGCTGAAGGTCAGCAGCGCGGCGTGCGCCAGATACAGCCAGGCGTCGCGCCCCAGCGCGCCCCAGCGCTCCAGGTAGCCCCGCATCACCCGCCCGCCGGCGGCTCGACCGCCAGCCCATCGTAGGCCTGCGCCCCCCAGCTCGCCAGAAACGCCTCCCAGCTCACCTCGTACTCGTAGGGCCGCTGCCGGTTGCTGCTGGTGGGCCCGAGCACGTCGCGGATGACAACCACATCCTGGTTGAAACCGATCACCACCACTGCGTGGTCGTTGCCGAGCACAGTCTGGAACGTGGCGCCCTCGGGGGTGACCCAGGTCGCCGGCCGCCAGGGCTTGAAGTCGACGGTGGTCTTCATCCACACCAGCGCGCCGCGCCGCAGGGCCGCCTCGATCCCCGCGCGGTCGTGGACCGGCCCGGCCTCGAGGCCGTAGTGCGCGAACACCTTGCGGAAGGCGGCGCCGGTCGAGCGGGCCAGGAAGTTCTTGGTGTAGTCGCCCGAGAAGCTGGTGGCGATGTCGCCGCCGTGGATCAGGAATCCCTGGCTGGTCTCCTCGATGTACGGCTCGACCCGGTTATCGGTGCCGATCGCGGCCAGCATCTCCTCGAAGCTCGCGTCGATCCCGTATGTCGCGAGGATCACCCAGGCGGCGTCGAACTCGCACGAGTACTGGTAGAACTGCCCCTCCTTGCTCGCGGCCGGGATGTAGGCGTCGTAGACGCGGCCGTTGACCACAACTGGCCCTGGCGTCGGGGTGGGGAGCGGCGTGTCGGTCGGCGCCGGGGACGGCGTGGCCGTCGCTGGGGACGACGTGGCCGCCGCGGCGGTCGCGCGGGCGGTCGGAGGCGTGGTGGCTGTGGGCGTGGCGGGCGCGCGGGGCGGCGGGCGGGGCGGGACGGTTGCGAGCGCGAGCGGTGTGATCGGCGCCGGCGGCTCAGGGCGGATCAAGGCGCGAACTTCGCTGCGCACCTCCGGCACCAGCAGCGCCACCGCGAGTGCCGCCAGAACAATCAGGCCGGTGAGAACCAATCGGCGCATCCAGCAGGCTCCTCTGCATCAGGCGCCATTATAGCACGCGGCGTCTCCTAGCGCTCTCCGGCGGCCTGCGCCGTACCGCCCGGCTCTCTCCTGCGCCCCGCCCGCTCCACCGCTCTACTGCGGCGCAGGCTTGCGACCGCGGGCGCTCCACCTCCAGCCATGGCGAACAGCCGCGCAGCAGCTCTCATCGAACTCTCATTCTGTGCGGCGCCCGTTTCATCCCAGCCTAAGCGGAAGCCGCTATCATCCGCCACCATCCACAGATTCAGAAGAGCACGGCTAGCCTCGTACCACGACAGAGAGAGGGAGAAGCGGCCGCGCGCCACGCCCCGGCACACTGCGGCCCGGGCTGTGGCGCGCGAGAGTGGCATATCCCTTGCAACGGATGCCGGCGGCACAGCTGTGGCGTCTCGGCGCCGCTCTGAGATCCGGTTCGGCCCCGTTGCAACCCGGTATCCGCCTCCGCCGACGGGTACTGGCCACGCTGTGCGTCGAGAGTCTCGAGGGCTAGATGGCACCATCGAAGATAGAACGAGCTGCTCAGGCGCACGAGCGACGCGGGGCGCATCTGCCGTACCTGCCGGCGCTGGACGGCCTGCGCGCGCTCGCGGTGGTCGCGGTCCTGCTCTACCACGCCGGCGTCTACGTCCCAGGCGGCTTCCTGGGCGTCGAGTCGTTCTTCGTGCTGAGCGGCTTCCTGATCACCTCCCTCCTGCTGGTCGAGTGGCGGCGGGATGGCCGCATCGACCTGCGGGCGTTCTGGGTGCGCCGGGCGCGGCGGCTGCTTCCCGCGCTGTTCCTGGTGCTCGGCGGCACGCTCGCCTTCGCGCTGCTCGCGCTGCCGGCCGAGACGGCGGAGCTGACGGGCGACGCGCTCGCGGCGCTCGCGTATGTCATGAACTGGCACCTGGTGCTCGGCCAGCGGTCGTACTTCGACCCGGCGCTGCGCCCGCCGCTGCTGCAGCACCTGTGGTCGCTGGCCGTCGAGGAGCAGTTCTACCTGGCCTGGCCGGTGCTGTTCGCGTGCGGGATGCGCGCCCTGCGCCTGCGCGGCATGCTGCTCGCGACGCTGGCCGGGGGCGCGGCGAGCCTGGCGCTGATGGCCAGCCTGTTCGAGCCCGGGGCGGACCCCTCGCGAGTGTACTACGGCACCGACACGCGCGCCGCCGGGCTGCTGCTCGGCGCGGCGCTCGCGCTGGTCTGGTGGCCGGACCGCGCGCCCGCTGCTGGCAGCCGTGTCGCCGGCGCCGCGCTGGACATCGCCGGTGTGGCCGGGCTGGCTGCGCTGACTGCTGCCTACCTGCGGCTGTTCGAGCAGCACCCGCTGCTGTACCGCGGCGGCTTCGCCCTGGTCGCCGCTGCCACCGCGCTGGTGATCGCTGCGGCGACGCACCCGCGCGCGCGGCTCCTCCCGTGGCTGCTGGGCCTGGCGCCGCTGCGCTGGGTCGGCGTGCGCTCCTACGGGATCTACCTCTGGCACTGGCCGGTGCTCATGCTGAGCCGCCCGGGGGTCGATGTGCCGCTCGAGGGGCCGCCGCTGCTCGCGCTGCAGTTCGGCCTGGTGCTGGCTCTGGCGGCGCTTTCCTACCGTTATGTCGAGACACCCATCCGGCGCAAGGGGATCGCGGCGGTGTGGCGCGAGCTTCGCGCGGCGTTTGCGGCGCCCGCCCGCTCGACACACCGGCCGAGAGTCGCGAGCTATTACAGCAGAGGAGATCGATCAGTGCATCCTTTCTCTCCACGGTGGAAGCCGCTGCCGCTCGCCGCGGCGCTGCTGCTGTTCGCTGCCGCCTGTGTCGCTCCGGCGTCGCCGCAGCCGGGCGCCACGGACGCGCCTTCAGCCGTGCCCACGCTCGTCGCGGCCGCCGCAGCCACGCCCGCCCCAACGGCGGCGGAGGTTCCGGTCGCCCGAACTGTGGCAGCGGAGACGGCGGCGCAGGCCGACACGCCCACCGCGACGGCGGAGCCCACGCCGATCCCGGCCACTCCGACGGCGGCGCCCACCGATACCCCGCTGCCCGAGCCGACCGCCGTCCCGCTGGCGCCGTTCGACCCCGAGCTGGCGGAAGCGCTCCAGCGAGTGCTGGACGAGACCGTCGCGGACGGCCACATCCCCGGCGCCTCGGTCGCCGTGCAGATCCCCGGCTACGAGCTCTGGGCCGGCGCGAGCGGCGTGTCCGACCGCCAGACGGGCGCGCCGATGACCCCCGAGACGCGGGTGCGGATCGCGAGCATCAGCAAGGTCTTCACCGCGGCGCTCGTGCTGCGCCTGGCCGAGGAGGGCGTGATCGACCTCGACGCCCCGATGACCACCTGGCTGCCGGACCTGGTGCCGAACGGCGACGCGATCACCGTGCGGCACCTGCTGCAGCACACCACCGGGCTGTACGACTTCCTGGAGGACCGCAACTTCGTGAGCCTCGCGTACCGCACGCCGGACCGGGTGTTCGAGCCGGCCGAGCTGGTCGCGTACGCCACACAGTTCCCGCCCGCCTTCCGGGTGGGCACCGAGGGCGCCTGGGACTACTCCAGCACCAACTACGTGATCCTGGGGATGATCGTCGAGCAGGCCACCGGCAACTCGATGGCGCGCGAGATGCGGGCGCGGATCTTCGAGCCGCTCGGGCTGGAGAACACCTTCTTCACGCCGGACGAGCCGATCATCGGCGAGATGTCGCGCGGCTACTCCAGGACCACCGACCAGACCCAGGTGGCGATGTCGTTCGCCTTCGCGACAGCGAACCTGGTCTCGACGCCGAGCGACGTCCAGCGCTTCGGGGCGGCGCTGTTCGGCGGCGAGCTGCTCTCGCCCGAGTCGATGGAGCAGATGCTGACCTTCGTGGACGGCAAGGGACAGTACAACATGCCCCAGCTCGCCTACGGGCTCGGCGTCATGCGCAACGTCCTGCCGGTCGGGAACGGGCCGGACGGGCAGCCGCGCCCGGCGGAGGCCAGCACCGTCCTGGGGCACATCGGCGGGTTCGGCGGCTTCCGCTCGGCCCTCTGGCACGCGCCCGAGAGCGGCATCACCGTGGCGCTGGGCGTGAACCAGGCCTCCACCGACCCCAATATCCTCGCCACCAGGGTGTACGACGCGATCCTGACCCACCAGGGGCGCTGATGAATCAACAGGCCCGGAGGTTTCCCCCCGGGCCTGTGCCACCGATCCGATGACGGGCTACGCCTCGTCGTCCTCCTTCGGCTCCGCGTCGCCCGTCTCCTCGAGGGCGGCGCGGAACGCGTTGAGATCCTCCTCGCCGGTGCTGCTGAAGCTGCCGGGCTCGAACTTGCCCTCCTCGCCGTCGCCCTCGAGCAGGCGGCGCAGCGCCGCGCGGATCTTCTCGTCCTCATCGCTCGACGGACGGGACTCGCCAGCCGCGCCGCCGTCCTGCAGATCGGCCAGCTGGCGCTCCTCCCCGTCGCGGCGCGGCGGGGCGCTGAGCTCGCCGAGCATCTCCTCGGCCAGCTGCTTGCGCTTCTCGATGCCGGTGCCGGCCGGGATGAGCTTGCCGATGACCACGTTCTCCTTCAGGCCGCGCAGGTAGTC
>CALJIC010000137.1 GCA_937974195.1 uncultured Roseiflexaceae bacterium
TTCTGCACCCACTCCCAGTCCCAGCGCGCGTCGCTGAACGCCGCCTGCGCCTTCTCCAGCGCGTCGGCCCGGGCCTCGAGGTCCCTCTCGGCGCTGGTCTTGGCCCACGACCGGTCGTCGCGGGTGCGCTGGAGCTCGCGCTGGGCCTCCTCGAGCGCCTTCTGCGCCTCGCGCAGCTTGTCGTCCTCGCCGCCCGGCAGCAGCGCCGCCAGCGCCTCCTGGGCGTCCTCGAGCGCCAGCTCGCGCTCGCGGATCTCCTTGGCCTGCGCCCGCCGGGCGCTCTCGAGCTCGCGCTCGGCCGCCACCAGCGCGTCCTCGGCGTTGCGCAGCTCGTCGATCGCGTCGTCCTGCTCCAGCTCGGCCAGCACGTCGCCGGCCTTCACCGTGTCGCCGCGCTGGACGTGGACGGCGTTCACGCGCCCGTCGCGCCGGAAGGCCAGCCGCACCAGGTCCACCGGCGTCACGCGCCCGGTGATCTCGAGCAGCCGGCTGATCTCGCCCCGCTCCACGACGTAGGTCGGCCGCTCGAGCGCCGGGTCGGGCGGCAGCGGCGTCGGCGTCGGCGGCTCCTGCGCCGCCTGCGTCGGCGCGCCGCACGCGGCGATCAGCGCGCTGAGCAGCGCGCCGATCAGGAGAACGGGGACTCGTGCTCGACTCATGGTTGTTTTGTTCCAGGTCATCTGTATCGTGAACTGACAGGGCTTGCGCGGTGGTTACGCCCTCGCCTGCGCTGAAAGGTCGGGGAGGCGGGCCTTCCCAGAAATCTCTCTCCCGCCGCTCTGCAGCCACGTCGCAGCCGCAGAGCGACGGGAAGAAGCTCATCGGAGGGCCGCAGGTCCACCGGACCTCCCCGCGGCACCCGCCACGCAGCGCGCCCTACCCCCTCGGGAACGGGCTCGTCTCCTCGACGTTGAAGCCCTGGTAGGTCGGGTCGACCTGCGTGGCGCACGTCGCCGGCTTCTCGCCCCCGGCCACACACTCCAGGTACGCGGCCGTCAGCCGCTGCGCCTCCTCCAGCCCGATGGCCAGATCGGCGCCCTTCTCGACCGTCTCGTCCAGCGCCTTGAAGAACCAGTACGGGTCCATCTGGCCGCCGTAGAGCACGTACGGGTCATCGCCCGGGGCGCCTGGGCGCGCCAGCACCTCCTCGTACGCGTCGTACACCTCCAGGCGCTCGGGCGTGCTCTGCGCGCGGTACGCCTCGCCCTTCGCCACCGAGATGCGCGCCGGGTAGTCGCCGTACACGATCGAGGTGTCGGTCGTCAGGAACTTCAGCCACTCCCAGCACGCCTCGGGGTGCTCAGTGCCCGCGGCGATGTGCACCCCGCGCGCGTAGAAGTCCCCGCTCCGCAGGCCGTTGTTCCCCACCGGGAGCGGCGCGACGCCCACCTCGAACGTGCGCTCCTGCCCCGGGAAGGCCGGCTCGCTGAGCGCCGAGATGGGCCGCGGCCCCTCGCGGCTGAAGATGCCGTAGCCGGTGTCGAGCCACATGCCGGCCCGCCCGCTCTGCACGATCTCGAAGGACTTATCCTCGAAGCCGGGGTCGTTGCGCTTGTAGTACAGGCGCAGCGGCGGCATCACCCCGTGGGTCTTGGACAGATCGATGTACCACTGGATGGCCTCCACGGTCTTCGGGTCGGTGAAGTTCGGCCGCAGGTCCTGCCCGCTCCCGGTCGTCAGGCGGCCGCCGAACTGGCCGATGAAGAACAGCAGGTCGGTCGGGGCGCCGTTCAGCGCCACGTACCCGTACTGCTTGCTGTCGCCCTCGCCGTGGGTTAGCGCCTGCGCCGCCGCCAGGAAGTCCTGGACGCTCCAGCTGCCGTCCGGCGTCTCGATGCCCGCGGCGTCGAAGGCGGTGCGGTTGTAGGTCAGCGTGCGCAGGTTGAAGGCGTACGGCAGCCCGTAGGTCTTGCCGTCGCGCCGGAAGGCCTCGAGCACCGCCGGCGGGAAGTCATCGCGCAGCGGGGTGCTCCCGTCGCCGCTGGTGTCGCTGTCGAGCAGCGGCTGCAGGTCGAGCAGGTGGGCGATCTCATCGGCGCCCAGCGAGCTCTGCGTCCAGGTGAAGCAGTCGGCCGAGCCGGCCACGTCGGCGATCTGCGGCGGCCCCTCGATGAAGTCGACGGTCTTGACCTGCACGAAGATGTCCGGGTGCTCCTCGCGGAACCGCCGCGCGATCCGGCGGATCTCCGAGGGGCTGAAGCCGGGCACGGCGAAGGTGATCGTCGTCGCGCCCTCGGGCGCCACCTGCGGCTCGGGGGTGGCCACCAGCACCGGGCTGAGGTCCGGCTCCGGCGTGGGGGTCAGGTTCTGCTGCGCGTAGGTCTCGTCGAGCCACCTCTGCGCGTCGGCCAGCGCCTGCTGGACAGTCGTGTCGGGGTTCGTCACCACCGCGTTGATGGCCTGCGAGATGGCGCCGATCGTCAGGTAGTCGGGCGTCTTCTCCGGGTAGGGCGCGGGGTTGGCGAGCGCCCAGCGGTAGGCCGCGGCGGTCTCCTCGTCGATCGACTGCCAGAAGCCGCTCAGCTCGGCCACCGACTCGCGCGCCGGGATGCGCCCGGGCGGGTTGGCGGGCATCGACGTCCCCTGCGCGCCGGGCTGCTGGATCTCCTGCCGCGAGAGCCACTCGATCCACTTCCAGCTCTCGTTCGGGTAGGACGTGCCGCCGCTGATGATGAACGCCTCGCCGTTCAGCCCGCCCCACGGGTCCACGTTGTCGGCCGGGTAGGGCACCCTGCCGATGTCGATGCCCTCCGGCTGCGTCGGCTCGCCGTTCGGCCCGGGGATGTACACGTCGCCCCAGATCGCGATCCGCCCCTCGGCCACCGTCTGCCCGGGGTCCTCGGGATTGGGGCGGTCGGCGGTGTAGGGCTGGTACAGCACCCCCTTCTTGAACAGCTCGCGCAGCCGCTCCATCGTGGCGCTGATCCGCGGGTCGTCCAGCCGCAGCTCGCCGGCCGACGTGGTCGCCAGGTCGAGCCCCTCGGCCTTCAGCAGCGACGCCAGCGGCTGGAAGCCGCCGCTCTGGTCCAGGTAGCCGTAGGTCTGCCCCAGGCCGGCGCTGGCGCGGATCTGCTCGGCAGCCGCCAGCAGGTCCTCCCACGTCCAGCCCGCCTCCGGCTCGGGGAGGTTGGCGAGCGTGAACAGGTCGCGGTTGTAGTTCAGGATCTGCAGGTAGAAGTAGCGCGGCAGCGCCCAGGTGCCGCCCTGCGCCGACCAGCGCTCGAGCGCGCCGGGGTAGAACTCCTCGCGCCGGAAGTTCGGGTCGGCCTCCATCAGCGGCCGCAGGTCGAGCAGCAGCGGCGAGCCGAACGCCTCGGTGGTCATGCCGATCGCCGGCGCGGTGTCGGCCGCCGAGACGACCCGCCGCAGCAACGCGGTGGAGGACTCCGGGCCCTGCGCGCGCGGGTCGCTCATGATGTCGTCGAGCGACACGAGCACCACGTTGATGCCGGGGTGCTCGCTCATGAAGCGCTCGGCCAGCGGCTCGTACGCGGGCCGCTCATAGTCCCAGACGGCAAATGAGATTGTGGCGGTGTCGCCGGACGCGCCGGGGGTCGAGCCTGGCTGCGGGGCGCCGGGGGAGGGCTGCGGCGCGGCCGGCCCGCTGCAGGAGGCCAGCAGCCCGGCGAGCACAAGGAGGGAAAGCAGACGTCGCATGGTGGTCCTTAGTTTGGAATCAGCTGCCGACAGTATAACAAACCGGCTCTTTCTGCGGGGCCCCGTCCCGGCAGCGAAGCGCACCGGCGTGTCGCTCCAGCGTCTGGCGTCCCGCTTAACAGCTATGACGGATGGCGGCGCCGGATCGTTCCGCGATTCGGCCCCCGACATTTAGACGCGCGGCGCAGCCGCAACGTAACGCCGAAGGACGGCCGCGCGCGGCCAGATCGCGGCGCGTCCTTCAGGAATACCGCAGGAGTGCAGCCGCCGGATGCGGCCCGATCGCGTATAATTCCCACACGATCATCCGTACATCCCATGCCCGCCCGTCGCACGGTCGCTCCCGCGGTAGGGCCGTCAGTCACCTGCAACGCGCGATCGGCAACCTGTAGCCCCGGTGGCCTATGCATAGATCTCCACCCACCTCCCGCCCGTACTTCCGCACGCCCGCGCTCTCGCCCGACGGCGAGACGCTGGCGTTCGTGTACGCCGGCGATATCTGGCTGGTCAGCGCCAGCGGCGGCACCGCCGAGCGCCTCACCGCGCACCCGGCGAGCCACTTCTACCCCGCCTGGTCGCCCTCCGGCGAACATCTGGCGTTCACCTCCAACCGCACCGGCAGCGGCGATATCTACGTGATGCCGCTGGCCGGCGGCGAGGTCCGCCGCGTCACCTACCACGATGCGCCCAGCGTCGTTGAGGCCTGGTCGAGCGACGGGGAGCACATCTTCTTCAGCTCCCACCGCGAGCGCCAGGGCTCGGCGATCTACCGCGTCCCGGCGAGCGGCGGCACCCCCGTGCAGTGGATCAGCCAGCCGTACGAGACGCTGGTCAACCTCTCGGTCGCGCCCGGCGGCAGCCGGCTGGCCTTCAACATCAGCCGCGACCAGTGGTGGCGGCGCGGCCCCAACCCCTTCGGCGGCGCCGAGATCTGGACCGTCGGCGCCGAGTTCGGCGCGACCGACTTCCGCAAGCTCGAAGGGTACGCCGGGCTCAACCGCTGGCCGCTGTGGGCGCCCGACGCCCAGGGGCTCTACTTCGTCTCGGACCGCGACGGCGCCGAGAACCTGTGGTACCAGCCGCTCGAGGGCGGCCCGGCCCGCCGCATCACGTCCTTCACTGAAGGGCGCTTCCTCTGGCCCTCGATCAGCGCCGACGGCCGCACCGTGGTGTTCGAGCGCGACTTCGGCCTCTGGCGCCTCGACCTCGCCAGCGGCCAGGCCGAGCCGATCCCGATCCGCGTCCGCTCCGATACCAAGATCACCCCGGTGCGCGTCGCCGTCTACACCCGCGACCTGAGCGAGCTCGCCCTGTCGCCCGACGGCAAGAAGGTGGCGTTCGTCGCCCGCGGCGAGGTCTTCGCCGACTTCGCGGACAAGGAGACCGACCGCGAGCGCCGCCAGGGGCCGTCCTTCCGCGTCACGAACACCCCCTTCCGCGAGCGCGACATCGCCTGGTCGCCCGACAGCCGGATGCTGGTCTACACCTCCGACCGCGACGGCGACGAGGAGGTCTACCGCTACGACTTCGTCACCCGCACCGAGAGCCGCCTCACCGACAGCAGCGGCCGCAAGGAGGGGCCGCTCTACTCGCCCGACGGCGCCTGGATCGCCTACGCCCGCGGCGACGACGAGATCCGGCTGATCGACGCGGCGACCGGCGAGGACCGGCCGTTCATCCGCGGCAACTTCGTCTACGGCACCTCGTTCGCCTGGTCGCCCGACAGCCGCTGGCTGGTCTACAGCGGCCGCGACGCGAACTTCTTCAGCAACCTGTACCTCCAGCGGGTGGACGAGGACACGCCGCGCCAGATCACCTTCCTCAGCAACCTGACGCTCGGCGGCCCGATCTGGGCGCCCAACGGCCGCTTCATTATCTTCACCACCAGCCAGTACCGCGACGAGGCGCAGATCGCGCGGGTCGACCTGCTGCCCATCCCGCCGCAGTTCCGCGAGGTCGAGTTCGAGAAGCTGTTCGAGCCGAGGCCGGCGGCCGGCGACCGGCGGGCGGCTGCCGACGAGCGGCGAGCGCCGGCCGCCGAGGGGCGCCCGGCCCACGAGGCGGCCGCCGCGCCCGCTGAGCAGAAGGCGCCGCAGGAGCAGCCCGCGGAGGAGCCCGATGCGCCCGCGCCTGAGCCGCAGGCCGCCCTGGAGCCGGCCAGAGCCAGCGTCCAGCCCCCAGCGCCCGAGACCGAGGTCGTCTTCGATGGAATCGAGCGCCGGCTGCGCTTCCTCACCCCGGTCCAGATGGACGCCACCGCGCTGTGCATCAGCCCGGACAGCCGCGACCTGATCTTCAGCGCCGTCGTGGCCGGCAAGCAGAACCTGTGGACCCTGCCGCTCGACGAGGCGCGCGCCGACCAGCCGCCGCGCCAGCTCACCTCCAGCGGCGCCAGCAAGGGCTGGGCGCAGTTCGCGCCGGACGGCAAGAGCTTCTACTACCTGGAGGGCGGGCAGATCACGATCCGCAAGTTCCCCAGCGGCGAGGCCAGCCACCTCCAGGTGGCCGCCGAGGTCACGATCGACTTCAACCAGGAGAAGCTGCAGATCTTCGACGAGAGCTGGCGGCTGCTGCGCGACCACTTCTACGACCCGACCTTCCGCGGCCTGGACTGGACCGCCGCGCGCGCCCAGTTCACCCCGCTCGCCGCCGGCGCCCAGACCACCGCCGACCTGCACGCGATCATCAACCTGATGGTCGGCGAGCTGCGCGCCTCGCACCTCGGCGTGTACGGCGGGTGGCCCGGCCCGCGGCAGGACGGCTACACCGGCCTGCTGTTCGACCACGGCGAGCTCGCGCGCAGCGGGCGCCTGCGCATCGCCGGGATCGTCCCGGACAGCCCGGCGGCGCTCGCCGGGGACAGCCTGCGCATCGGCGACGAGCTGCTGGCGGTGGACGGCGTGCCCCTCGGGCCGAACGTCAGCCTGGACATGCTGCTCCAGCGCACCGTCGGCCGGCGCGTCGTGCTGCGCGTGGCCCCGTTCGACGGGAGCGGCCCCCCGCGCGAAGTCGCGCTGCGGCCGATCTCCGCCGACCAGTACGACCACCTGCGCTACCGGAGCTGGGTCTACACCAACGAGGCCTACGTCCACCGGATCAGCGGCGGCCGGCTCGGCTACGTCCACATCCGCCAGATGGACTACGAGAGCTACCAGCAGTTCCTCGTCGACCTGGACTCGGAGATCCACAGCAAGGAGGGGGTGGTGGTGGACACCCGCTACAACGGCGGCGGGCACACCGCGACCTTCATCCTCGACGTGCTGGCGCGCCGCAGCCTGCTGCTCAGCGCCTACCGAGACCGGACGTTCGCTGACGCGTCCTACCTGGCGGGCAACCGGCTGCTCAACAAGCCCACCGTCCTGGTCACGAACGAGAGCTCGGTCTCCAACACCGAGATGTTCAGCGAGGGCTACCGGCGCCTGGGGCTGGGCAAGGTGGTCGGGCGCCCGACGGCCGGCGCGGTGATCTGGACCAGCCGGCGGGTGCTGCTGGACGGCAACATCATCCGGCTGCCGCACCTGCGCGTCGCCACGCCCGAGGGCGAGGAGCTGGAGGGGAAGGGCCGCGCGGTGGACGTGGACGTGCCGCTGGCGGTCGGCGAGCTCCCCGGCGTGCGCGACAGCCAGCTCGACGCGGCCGTCCGCGTGCTGCTCGAGCAGATCGCCGCCGTCTGAGCGCGCCGCGTGCAGACGCCGCGCTACACCATCATGCGGTGCGCCAGGGCAGCCTGCACCCGCCGCGGCAGCAGGCGGGCGGCGAAGGCCGCCAGGGCGTTGAAGCGCCCCGCCACCACCGACGGCCTGCCGGCCAGCATGGCGCGGATGCCGATCCGCGCCACGTCCGCGCTCCTCATCATCGTGGCGCGCTGGTACAGCGTGACCTGCTGGCCGGCCACGCTGAAGAACTCAGTGGCCGTGACGCCCGGCGACAGAACGGTAACCCGCACGTTCGTCCGCCGCAGCTCGTAGCTCAGCGCCTCGCCGAAGTGGAGCACGTACGCCTTGGCCGCCGCGTAGCTGGCGTACAGCGGCGAGGGCTGGTACGCGCCGATCGAGGCGATCTGCAGCACAAAGCCGAAGTTGCGCGCCACCATGTCGCGCACGAAGAGCTTGGTGAGGTGGGTGAGCGCGATGATGTTCAGCTCCAGCATCGCCCGCTCGCGCTCCCAGTCGATGTTCACGAACGCCCCGTACAGCCCGAACCCGGCGTTGTTGACCAGCACATCGATCTGCCGCCGGTCGCTCCGCAGCCGGTCGTACAGCTGCTGCGGCGCGTCGGGCGGCGCCAGGTCCATGGCGATCACGTCCGCCTGCACGCCGAAGCGGCCGGCGACCTCGTCCGCCAGCGCGCGCAGGTTCTCCTCCCGCCGCGCCACCAGGACGACGTGGCAGCCGCGCGCGGCGAGCTCGCGGGCGAAGTCCGCCCCGAGCCCGCTCGAGGCGCCGGTGACCAGCGCCCACCGCCCTCGGATCGCATCGTTGGCCATGGCCTTCGCCTCACTGATGGAAGCTACGCGGTCGCCCTGCGGGTCGCCTCTTAGCAAGACTCTGGGGAGGCTTCGCCTCCCCAAACCCCTCCGCAGGCCCTGGTAACATCCTGGTGCCGCCGCGCCGGTAGGCTGCGCCGTAGTTTGCATTTCGCTCTTACCCACCGAGAGGGCACGCGATGACAGAGCAAGACAAAGCCGTGGTCGTCCGCCGCATGCTGCAGTCCGGCCGCGAGCTCTCGGAACAGCAGCGGCTCGCGCTGCACACGCTGCAGAAGCGCGTCGAGCAGCTGTGGCAGCAGCGCGAGGGCGCCCAGCCCGGCGAGGCCACCCAGCCCGGCGAGAGCGCCAGGCGCAGCTCGGCGGCCGGCTCCCGCTGAGCCGCCCCGCCGGCCCCCCTAGGTCGGGAACAGCACGCTGATGCTCTCGCGGTTGTGGATGCGGCGGATGGCCTCGCCGAACAGCGGGGCCACCGAGACCACCTCGATCTTGTCGCACAGCTCCACCGGCTGCGTCTCGACCGAGTCGGTCGTCAGCAGCCGCCGGATCGGGCTCGCGGCGATGCGCTCCATCGACCCGGGCGCGAACACGCCGTGCGTGACAGCCGCGTACACCGCGGTCGCGCCGCGCTCGAGCAGCTTCTCGGCCACCTCCACCAGCGTCCCGGCCGAGATCGTGAAGTCATCCACGATCAGCGCCGTCTTCCCGCGCACATCGCCGATGATCTCGTGCACCTCCGCCTGCTCGTCGTGCGCCACGCGCTCCTTGTCGCCGATCGCCAGCGACGTGCCGAGGTAGTGGGCGTAGCGCCGGGCCTTCTTGGCGAACCCCACGTCGGGCGAGACGACGATCAGGTTCTCCAGCCGCATCTCGCGCACGCGGTCGCACAGCACCGGCAGCGCGTACAGGTCGTCCACCGGGATCTTGAAGAAGCCCTGGATCTGCGGCGCGTGCAGGTCCATCGTCACCAGGCGGTCCGCGCCGGCGGCCTCGATCGCGTCGGCGCAGACGCGCGCCCGGATCGCCACCCGCGGCTCGTCCTTCTTGTCGCCCTTGGCGTAGCTGAAGTACGGCACGATCGCCGTGACGGACGCCGCGCTCGCCCGCTTGAAGGCGTCGATCCAGAACAGCAGCTCCATGAAGTTATCGTTGGCCGGGAAGGCGGTGGACTGCACCAGGAAGACGTGCCGCCCGCGCACGTTCTCCAGGATGCGCACGAACAGGTTGCCCTCCGAGAAGCGCAGCGTCTCGCTCTGGCTCAGCCGCACGCCCAGGTAGGCGCAGATGCGCTGGGTGAGCCGCCGGCTCCCCGAGCCGGAGAAGACCAACATCTCGCCTGTGTCGCCCATCGTTGTCCCCCGCCTCCTGGCCTACGACCCGGCGCTCGCGGCGGCGGCGATGATCAGGAAGAACGCCAGCGCCGCGCACAAGCCGATGATCACGAGGACCAGCTGCACATACCCCATGATCATCCCGGCGATCGCCAGCCCGTCGCCGCCGAGCTTGCCCTCCGACCTGCGGATCTCGTTGCGCGCCATGTGCCCGGCGATCACGGCGATGACCGCCGAGATCAGCGGCAGCACCGTCCAGGTCAGGATGCCGAACACCAGGCTCACGATCGCGGTGTTGCTGGTCGGGGGCTGAGGCGGCGCGTAGTAGGCGGGCGGCGCGTACGGCTGGGCCGGCTCCTGCGTGCGCTCCGGGGTCGGCGGCATCACCAGCGGCGGGGGCGCTGCCGGCTGCCCCGGCTCCGGCCCCACGTAGGTCGTCGGCGCGCTGGGCGGTGTCGATGGCGAGGTGCGCGTCCCGCAGTTCGGGCAGAACATGGCGCCCGCCGGCAGCTCCTCGCCGCAGTTTCCACACTTCATGCGCTCTCTCCCTCCTTCGTAGAGACGTAGTGGCAGTGCGTCCAGTGTTCGATCAGCGCCGCTTCGTCAGCCCGTCAGCGGAGGGCCAGCTCGCGCACCCGCGCCCCGATGTCCGGCGCCGTGACGAGGGCCTCGCCGACCAGCACCGCGTCCGCCCCCCAGTCGCGCACGCGCGCCACGTCGTCGCGGGTGAAGATGCCGCTCTCGCTCACCAGCAGCGGCCGGCCGCTCGCGGGCAGCCGCGCCGCGAGCCGCGCCGTCGTCTCCAGCGTTGTGGTGAAGCTGTGCAGGTCGCGGTTGTTCACGCCGACGATCGTCGCCCCGGCCGCCAGCGCCCGCTCGAGCTCCGCCTCGTCGTGCACCTCCACCAGCGCCTGCATCCCGAGCTCGCTCGTCAGGGCGAGCAGCGCGCGCAGCGTGGCGTCGTCGAGCGCCGCGACGATCAGCAGCAGCGCGTCGGCCCCGTAGGCGCGCGCCTCGTAGACCTGGTACGGCTCGAGGATGAAGTCCTTGCGCAGCAGCGGCACGGGGTGAGCGTCTCCGTTCACGGCGCTGGCGGCCGCAGCGCGATGCCCCTTCAGGCCGAGCGCGCGGATTCCCTCCAGGTACTTCAGGCTCCCCTGGAAGAAGCGCACGTCGGTGAGCACCGAGATGGCCGCGGCGCCGTTCTCGGCGTACGTCCGCGCGATCGCCAGCGGGTCGAAGTTCTCCAGCAGCAGGCCCTTCGAGGGCGAGGCCTTCTTCACCTCGGCGATCAGCGCCGGCCACTCCCGCCCGCGCAGCGCGGCCGCGAAGTCGCGCGCCGGCGGGGCGCCCGCCGCGCGGCGCTCGATCTCCGCCGGCGGGACCTTCGCCCGCTGGCGGGCGACCTCCTCGCGCTTGTGGGCCAGTATCTTGGTCAGAAAGGTCTCGGTTGCGGTCATGCGATCCTCTCGCCTCTCCCTGCTCCACGCGCATTGTAGCACGCCCGTCCGATGCTCTTATCAGGGGGACTACTCTTTACAGACAGGCGCGGATCACGTACCATAGCGGCGACTCTGAGGGACCGGGCTGATACACACGCGGAGTGTCGAGAGCGCGATGCGCTATGAGTTTGCGACCGCCGGTCGCATTGTCGTCGGGCCGGGGAGCAGCGCCGATATCCTCACGCTGGCCGAGCCGCTGGGCCGGGCCGCGCTGCTGGTTCACTCCGCCGGCGCCGTGGAGCGCGGCGGCGGCGCTGCGGATGTCATCCGCCGGCTGCACGATAGCGGGCGGGTCGCGGCCTCCTTCGCGATCCGCGGCGAGCCGGATATCGCCGCTGTCGAGGCGGCGGCGCAGGCGGCGCGCGCCGTGGGCTGCGACCACGTGATCGGCATCGGCGGCGGCAGCGTGCTGGACACCGCGAAGGCGGCGGCGGCGCTGGCGACGAACGAGGGCGGCGCGCTGGAGTACCTGGAGGTGGTGGGCGCGGGCAGGCGCCTGGCGAGCGCGCCGCTGCCGATGATGGCCGTGCCGACGACGGCGGGGACCGGCAGCGAGGTGACGCGCAACGCGGTGGTGGCCGCGCCGCAGCAGGGCGCCAAGGCGAGCATGCGCGACGCGGGGATGCTGCCGCGGGTCGCGCTGGTCGACTCGCTGCTGACCCACGATCTGCCGCCGGCGGCCACGGCGAGCTGCGGCATGGACGCGCTGACCCAGCTGATCGAGAGCTTCGTGACGCGGCGGGCGTCGCCGCTGACCGACGGGCTGTGCCTGGAGGGGCTGGCGCTGGCGCGGTGGGCCCTGCCGCGGGCCTACGCGCGCCCGGACGACGCGGAGGCGCGCGAGGCGATGAGCGCCGCGAGCCTCATGAGCGGCTTGACGCTGGCGAACGCGGGGCTGGGGGCGGTGCACGGCATCGCGGCGCCGCTCGGCGGCCAGTTCCGGGCGCCGCACGGGGCGGTCTGCGCGGCGCTCCTGGCGCCTGTGACGGAGGCCAACCTGCGGGCGCTGCGCTCGCGCGAGCCAGGGAGCCCGGCGCTGGCGCGCTACGCCCGGCTCGGGGAGCTGCTGGCCGGGAGGCGCGGCGCGAGCGAGACCGAGGCGGCCGACGGGCTGGTGGTGTGGCTGCGCGATCTGGCCGCGGAGCTCAACATCGCGGGGCTGGGGGCGTACGGCGTGACCGCGGGCGATATCCCCGGCCTCGCCGAGCGGGCGCTCCAGGCGAGCAGCACCCGCGGCAACCCGGTGGCGCTCACGCAGGCGGAGCTTGAGGAGGCGATCGCGGCGGCGCTGTAGCCGCCACCGCAGATGCGCTCAGGACGTAGACAAGGTTTCACATGGGACGTACTGCTCTCCTTCTCTTAGCGCTCGCTCTGGCACTTGTGTCCTGCGCCGCGCCGCCGCAGGGCGGGGCCGCGAGGAGCGCCGCGGCGCTCGAGGTCACAGCAGAGCCCTCGCCGGCGGCGCCGCAGCCCGAGACTGCGACCCCGGCCCCGCCCGCAACGCCGGAGGAGCCCTCTGGCGCAGCGACGGCGACGCCAGCCGGTGCGACGGCGATAGCGACGGAGGCGGCGGCAGAGGCGGCCGAGGCGACCGTTTCGCCGACTGAGCCGCTGTACCTCGAGCCGACCGCCGTGCCGGGCGCGGCGAGCCCCACGCCGGAGCCGGCGGAGCCGACCAGCGCCCCCGCTGCCTCTACGGCGGCCGGGGCCACTCCGGTGGCAGGGCAGACGGCGGCCGGCTCCGAGAAGAGCCAGCGGACGACCGGCAGGCCGGTGCGGCTGGTGATCGACTCCATCGAGCTGGACCGCCCGCTCGTGCCGGTGGGCCTGGACGAGAACCGGATCCCGATCGTGCCGGACCACGACGTGGGCTGGTACACTCTGGGCGCGCAGCCGGGCCAGGGCGAGAACGTCGTGCTGTGGGGCCACGTGCTGCGCTTCAAGCGCGCGCCGCACATCCCGGCGCCGTTCGCGCGCCTCAAGGAAGTGAAGGTCGGCGACCGCGTCACGCTGTTCGACGAGCACGGCACCGCCTACCGCTACGTGGTGACCGAGCTGGTGCAGGCGACGCCGGACCAGGTCGAGTACATGCTGCCGCGCGGGCGCGAGATGGTGACCATGATCTCGTGCATCGGCGACAAGGTGATCGAGGACGGCACGGTGGAGATGACCCACCGGCTGATCACGATCGCCGAGCCGTTGGAGTAGAGGCCCCTACCGCTTGCCCAGCTCGTCGCCGCGCCAGCGGATGTTGCCGCGCAGGAGCAGGTTGGACGAGTGGAGCTTGTAGGCCAGGTCCTGGGCGAGGTTGAACATCACCACGTAGCCGATGCGCGGGGCGCTCTCGCACAGCGCGCGGAAGTCCGGCTCGCGCAGGACGATCAGCGTGGTCGGCTCGGCGGTGACCACGGTGGCGGTGCGGAGGGAGCCGCGCAGCAGCACCACCTCGCCGAAGCACTGGCCGGGGTAGAGGGTGTTGATCGTCGAGCGGGTGGGGCTGCCGTCCTCCCCGCGGGCGGAGAGCATCACGCGCACGCAGCCGTCGTGGATCACATACATCTCGTCGCCGTCGTCGCCCTCGTTGAAGATCGTGTGCCCGGCGGGGGCGCGCACCGCCTTGCAGATCCGGGCCACCTGGAGCAGCTCGGCGTCGGTGAGATTGGCGAAGAGCTCGGCCTTACGCAGGTTGTCGATCACGCGAGTGTTCACGGCGGTGCCTCCCAAGCCCGTACGCCGGGCCATCCCGAAGCGGTTATAATATGCGCGACTCTCGCGGCCGTGCCAGCCGCCCTCCCTTGCAGGAAGGTGTGGAGGGCTGCAAGCCCCCTGCGCCCTCACTTCCGCAGCAGAGAGGCGGAAGCGGGAGTCTTGCGGGGAGGCTTCGCTTCCCCCACCTCACCACGATAGTCTATCACAGGAGTACCGACCTGGCGCCACGGGCGGGACGGGCGCCGGACAAGCATGAGCGAGGACAGCACCGTGGGCAAGAAGTCACGCGCGAAGCGCGAGCGCCGCGAGAACGCCGGATATGTCGCCAGCCTGACGCACTGCAGCGGGACGTGGCTGGAGCACCCGCCGGATGCCGAGGAGCTGACGCGCATCCAGCTGGCGGACAGGATGCTGCGCAACTACCGCGTCGAGGCGCTGCAGCTCGGCGCCGACCAGCAGGAGTTCAACAAGTTCAGCCTGTCCATCTACCGCGAGCCGCGCTGGGAGCCGCTGTACCTGGAGGACTGGCTGATCGAGGGGATCATCGCCGAGCACGGCGAGCCGCCGATCGTCGAGGACGAGAACGACCCGTCCTTCAGCAACTACCTGCTGCAGGCGCTCGGCTCGATCGCGTCCTCGCGCTTCCGGCGGGCGATGGCCGAGCAGTCGCGCCGCTTCCTGCCGCAGTACGTGCAGGAGGGGAAGATCAAGGAGGCGCTGGCGATCGAGCACAACGCCTACATGACGGTCATGAGCGAGGCCGCGACGCCGCTGCTGGTGCAGACGCTGGTGGGCGGCCTGGCGCGCTACTACGACGAGTACGAGGAGGACGAGCCGGTCGCGGAGGACGCCTAGGCGCCCCGGGCGCGCCCGCAGGGACGCGGCGCGGGCCTCGGTGCGAGGCCGGCCTGGGCGAAGGGCCGGCTGGCGCCGCACGGGCCGCCGGCGCCCCTACGCCAGCAGCCGCCCGTGCTCGACGGCCATGCAGCGCTCCATGACCACCCCCAGGCCGGCGGCCGCGGCGCGCTCGGCAGCGGCCCGGCTGCCGACGCCGAGCTGCATCCAGACGAGGTCCGCGCCGATCGCGATCGCGTCTTCGATCACCCCGGGCACGTGCTCCGGGCGGCGGAAGATGTCGACGATGTCCACGTGTACCGGGATGTCGCGCAGGCTGGCGTAGGGCTGCTCCCCAAGCACTGGGCCGCGCAGGTTGGGGTTGACCGGGATGATCCGGTAGCCCTGGCGCTGCAGGTAGGCGGCCACCCTGTGCGACGGCCGAGACGGGTTGTCGCTCAGGCCGACGACGGCGATGGTGCGGGCGCGCTCCAGGGCGCTGCGGATCTGTTCGTCTGTCAGTACCATCTTGTGGCTCCTGCCAATAGTATGACTCCTGCGGTGGCCCGGCCCCCGCACCTCTGAGGGTGCCGGGGAGGCGAAGCCTCTCTGCGGCCCCGCGTAGTGCTACCGCAATCTGCGGGCCGTGGGTGGCCGGGAGATTTATGGTATGATAGCGCCCCGGCCCGATACCTTCCCCTCGCGCCGGCCGACTCCGACAGAACGCTCGCTGAGAGGAGTGCAGCCGTGAAGGTTCGGCGCGACCTGCTGATCTTCGCACTGCGGGCCGCGCACGCCCGGCTGCGCTTCCGAGACCCGCAGCCGAGCTTGGGCTCGCGCGAGATGCGGTCCGGCGCCGCGGCGCCGGGGGCGGCCGAGGGGTGAGCGACCGTGAGCCTGCGATGCTGAACACCATCCATCTCCAGACCTTTATCGCCGTCGTCGAAGCGGGCAACTACAGCGCGGCGGCCGAGCGGCTGCACATGTCGCAGCCGGCGGTGAGCCAGCACATCCGGGCGCTCGAGGCGCAGCTCGACAACGTGCGCCTCTTCCGGCGCGTCGGACAGCAGATGCTGCTGACCCACGCGGGGGAGGAGCTGGTTGGCATGGCGCGCGAGATGCTGGCGCTCGCGACGCGCGCCGAGGAGAACATCCGCAACCTGCGCGGGCAGGTGAGCGGCCGCGTGGCCCTGGGCTGCACCCCGTCGAGCGGGGAGCGGCTGCTGCCGCCCCTGCTGGCCGTCTTTCGCCAGAAGTTCCCGGCCATCCAGGTGTCGGTGGTGCTGGCGCCCCTGGAGACGCTGCTCGAGTGGCTGGCCAGCCAGCAGATCCAGGTGCTGCTCGCGGAGGAGCACCAGCGCCGGCGCGGCTGGGAGTCCCAGATGCTCGGGTCGGAGGAGCTGATGCTGCTCGCGCCGCGCGGGCACGCGCTGCTGCAGCAGGAGCAGGTGCCGCCGGGGATGCTGAAGGGGCAGCCGCTGGTGCTGCCGCGCGCCGGGACGCCCCAGCGCAGGCTGATCGAGGATGGGCTGCGCCGCCGCGGGGTCGCCATGGCTGACGTGGTCGTGGCGCTCGAGTGCGACGCGATCGCGCTCACCATCCAGGCGGTGCGGTCCGGCGTCGGGCTGGCGTTCGTCCCGCAGCTGCGGCTCCCGCGCGGCCGGGACATTGGCGTCGTCGACCTCGCGGGGGTCAACGTGCAGCAGGAGTGGTATGTGATCCGCTCGCGCGAGCGCGGCGCCCCGCGGGCGGTGCAGGAGCTGTACGGCTTCGTGGCCAGCAAGGACGCGCGCAAGGTGCTCGTCAAGGAAGGGCTCACGGTGCCGCCCGACCCGCCGCGCTGATCATCTCGTGACCAGGTGACGCTTCTGACGGGGTGACCAGGTGACAGGGTGACTGGGAGCTCAGAGGTTTCGTGGTGTCGTACGGGTTTCCGGCGTTCAAGGGTCACCCCGTCACCCCCTCACCCCATCAGCGAACCATCTGGCACCTGGTTACCCCGTCACTCCGCCAACAGGCGACCTGGTTACCCCGTTACTCCGCCAACAGGCGACCTGGTTACCCCGTCACTCCGCCAACGAGCGACCCGGTCACTCAGTCACCCCGTCAACGAGTTACCCCGCCGCCTCATCCTGCGCGAGGGCGATGGCGCCGAGGATGCCCGCGCGGCTGCCGAGCGCCGGCGGGACGACGTACTGGTCGATGTCGTTCAGGATGGCCGGCGCGGCCACATAGCCGTTGAGCAGCTCGAGCATGCGCCGCCGCACCATGGGGAAGAGCTGCATCTGCCCCATCACGCCACCGCCGACGATGATCCGCTGCGGCGACAGCACCAGCGCCAGGTTCGTCAGCGCCAGCGCCAGGTACTCGGCCTCCAGCTCCCAGGCCGGGTGGCTGGGCGGAAGGGTCTCGGCGCGGGCGCCCCAGCGCGCCTCGATCGCCGGCCCGGCGGCCAGCCCCTCCCAGCAGTCGCCGTGGAACGGGCACCCGCCCGGGAACGGGTCGCGCGACCGGTCGTGCGGGATGTACATGTGGCCCATCTCGGGGTGGACCAGCCCGTGCATGATCTGCCCGCCGACCATGCCCCCGCCGCCGATCCCGGTGCCGATCGTCAGGTAGAGGAAGGTGTCGAGCCCCTGGGCCGCGCCCCAGCGGTACTCGCCGAGCGCCGCGCCGTTCGTGTCGGTGTCGAAGCGCACCGGCACGCCGAGCGCGCGGCTGATCGTGCCGGCCACATCGGTGTGCTTCCAGCCGGGCTTGGGCGTGGTGGTGACGTAGCCGTAGGTTGGCGAGCTGCGGTCCACGTCCACCGGCCCGAACGAGGCGATGCCGATCGCCGCGATCGGCGCGCGGGCCTGCTGCTCGCGGAAGAACGCGATCGCGCGCTCGAGCGTCTCGGCGGGCGTCGTGGTGGGGAAGCGGACCTCGGCCCGCAGATCGTCGGGGCCGGTGCCGACGGCGCAGACCACCTTGGTGCCGCCGCTCTCGATGCCGCCGTAGAGGGTGCTGGCGCTAGTCATAGAGACGTCCTGTGACTTCGGGATGCTTTCGGAGCGGTGGGGGAGCGCGAGGGGCGCAGCCCTTCGGCTCCCCGCTGCAAACACGGCCTAGTATACTCCATCGCCGGCGCGCTGCGCGATCGGCCTAGCGCGCGGCGTCGTCATCGCGCGGCGGGAGCGGCCGGCCGATGACGATCCGGAAGCCGAGGTGGTAGCGCCAGTAGTGGGGCGGCAGGTGGCTGCCGCGGTAGGTCGCGCGGGTGTTGGTGGCGAGCGAGACGCACGATGAGCCGCGCAGCACGTAGTGGCCCTTGCGGTGCTGGGGCAGCATCGAGCCGGGGTAGCTGGCGTACACGCTGGCGGTCCACTCCCAGACGTTGCCGATCAGGTCGTGGACGCCGTACGGGCTCACGCCGCCCGGGAAGCAGCCGACCGGCGTGGTGAGCCAGGCGCGGCGCCCCTCGGCGGTGTTGGCCCGCGTCTGATCCCACTGGTCCCCCCACGGGTAGACGCGCTTGCGGTGCGCGCCCGGGCCCCACGTCGCCGCCTTCTCCCACTCGGCCTCGAGCGGCAGGCGGACGACGGTGTTCGGCGGGAGCTTGCCGGCCGCCGCGAGCTCGCCGGTCAGCCAGTTGCAGTACGCCACCGCGTCGTGCCAGGTCACGCCCACCACGGGCAGCGACGGGTTGTTGAAGCGCGGGTCGTACCAGTAGCGCGGGCGCGGGTGCTGCGGCTCGGCGGCCAGGAAGCGGGCGTACTCGCGGTTGGTGACCGGATAGATGCCGATCCTGAAGGCCGGCACGTCGATCCGCTGCGGCGGCCCCTCGTCCTCGAAGCTGGCGACGTTGGCGCCGAGGATGAACACGCCGCCCTCCACAAATGCGGTGGGCGGCATCAGGTCATCGAAGCGCGGATCGCCGATCTCGCCGAGCAGCAGGCCAGCGCGGATGCGCTCGGGCAGGGGCAGCGCCGACTCGCCGAGCAGCGCCATGAGCCGCTGCCGCAGGTCGTCGGCGAGATCCGGCGCGCGCTGCGCCGCGTCAAGGTCGCGCAGGCAGGCGGCGGCGAGCAGCGTCTGGGCGTAGCCGGAGGCGGGGTGGCGCAGGCCCGCCGCGCGCCGCTGGCCGGCCTCGAGGATGCCGCGGATCGTCGCCAGGCTCCCGTCTCCGTCGAGCGCGTCGTAGCGGCGCAGCGCCAGGCGCAGCGTCCCGTGCCAGTGCTCGTCGTCGCACAGGGCGGCGGCGCGCTCCTGGAAGCCCGCGGCGCGCGCCAGTGCGTCGCCGGCGAGGTGCTCGCGGAGCGCCGCGAAGGGCATCGTGACCGTGTGGCCGTCGCTCTCCTCGAGCAGCCCGGCGCGCAGGCAGCGCTCGAGCAGCGTGTCGGCGGCGGAGCGCGGGGCGCCGAGCGGCGCGAGCGCCTCGTACAGCAGCTCCTGCGCCTGGGCGCGGCCGAGCGCGGGCGGCTGGCTGGGCTGGGCGACCGCACGCTCCTGCAGGCGCAGCGCCAGCGGGTGGAGGAGCGCCGCGCGGGCGGCTGGGTCCGCGAGCTGCTCGACGCCGAGCGCGGTGGCGAGGCCCGGCGGGCCGGGCCAGCGGTCCAGCAGCAGGTCGACGAGCTGGGCGTAGACCAGGTCGCGGGCGGCCGGCAGGCTCACGCTGTGGCAGGCGGCCAGGATGGTGACCGCCAGCGCCAGCGGCCACGAGACGAGCTCGAGCAGCTGCGGGTCCGGGAGGAGCCGGCCCTGCAGATCGGCGATGCGGTCCGGGAGCTCATCGTCCGGCGGGCGGAGCGCGGTGAGCCAGCGCGCGACCATCTCGTTGATCTGCGTCTTGTCGAGCGGGGCGAGGGTGTAGGCCTTGAACCCGGCGGGCGGCGGCGTGCCGGGGCGCGCGGCGGCGGCGAAGCGGCAGGCGGGGTAGCGCTCGGCGAACGCGGCGAGCGCGCCGGAGCTCCTGGCGTCCAGCGAGTCGGCGAAGATGAGGCACTCGCCCGCGGCGAGGTGCTGCTCCAGCTCGTCCGCGAACGGGCGGATCTCGTCCGAGCTGAGCCAGGCCGCGGGGTCGGGCGGCAGCTGGCGCAGGTCGAGCATGATCGGGACGGGCGCGGCCTCTGGCCAGGTCTCGAGCAGGTCGCCGGCGCTATCGAACTCGTCCGAGGTGCGCACGGCGCACGCCAGCGCGAGCCGCCTGAGCGCCATCGTCTTGCCGAAGCCGGGGCCGGCGGTGAGCAGGACGCGGGCGCCCGGCGCCTGCATCAGCTGGACGAGCGTGGGGCCCTCGGTGGCGGGGCCGTTCAGGCTAGCTGCAGCGAGCGGGCGCTCGACATAAAGCGCAGCGAGCGGGAGCGAGTCAGAGAGCCTGGCGTCGAGGCCGGCGAGCGACACAGTACTGAGTGCGCCAGCAAGCGCGCGCTGATACAACACGTCGCGGTGCTTTCAGTTTCAGATCGAAGACGTTCGACGGAGACAGATCGACCGGCGTGTGCGATGGCCCTAACACGGCTTACGTGGTGCAGCGCCTGCCGCGGAAAGCGGGATACCAGGGAAGCGAACCCTCCCAGCACCCGCCATCGCGTAAGTCGTGTTACTAACGGCAATAGTAAACGAGATTCGCTAGCCTGACAAGGGGAGGATTGTGCCGGTTGGGTGGCGTAGCTCGCCGCCCAACCGGCGTTCAGTCGCGGAGAGCAGCGGCGTGGGGGTACGGCGCTACTCCTTCTTCTGGGATTCGATCAGCGCCTGTGCCAGGTGGGGCGGCACATCCTCGTAGTGGTCGAAGCGCATCGAGAAGCGCCCGCGCCCCTGCGTGATCGAGCGCAGGTCGGTGGCGTAGCGCTGCACCTCGGCGAGCGGCGCCTGGGCCGTGATCGTCGTCCGGCCGTTGCCGTCCGGCATCATGCCCATCACCCGGCCGCGGCGGGTGTTCATGTCGCTCATGATGTCGCCGGCGTACTGGTCCGGCACCGTGATCTCGAGCGTGTAGATCGGCTCCATGATCACCGGCTGGGCCTTCTGCGCGGCGATCTTGAACGCCTCGTGGCCGGCGATCTGGAAGGCGATGTCCTTGCTGTCGACCGGGTGCATCTTGCCGTCGAACAGCTCGACGCGCACGTTCACCATCTGGTTGCCGGAGATCACGCCCTCGCTCATGGCCGCGCGGACGCCCTTCTCGACGGAGGGGATGAAGGCCTTGTCGATCACGCCGCCGACGATCGAGTTGACGAACTCGAGCGGGTCCTCGCGCACCTCGTCGTGCGGCAGGGGCTCGATGCGGATGCTGACATCGGCGAACTGGCCGGCGCCGCCGGTCTGCTTCTTGTGGCGGTACTGCGCCTCGGCCTTGCCGCGGATCGTCTCCCGGTACGGGATGCGCGGCAGGTCCAGGTCCACGTCCACCGCGAACTTGCGGCGCATGCGCTCGACGATGATCTGCAGGTGGGACTCGCCCAGGCCGGAGAGCAGCGTCTCGCCGGTCTGCGGGTCGCGGCTGACCTGCAGGCTGGGGTCCTCCTCGACCACGTGCTGCAGCGCGCTGCCGAGCTTATCGAGGTCGGCGCGGGTCTTGGGCTTGACCGTCGCGGTGTAGGCGGTGGGCGGGAAGGTGATCGGCTCGAGCTGCAGCGGGCGGTCGTGGCTGCAGAGCGTGTCGTTCGTGGAGATATCGCCGAGCTTGGTGGCGACGCCGATATCGCCGGGGCCGATCGACGGCACGGCGGTCTGCTCCTTGCCCCTGACCAGGTACAGCTGGCCGATGCGCTCGTCCTTGCGGGTGCGCGGGTTGTAGACCGTGGAGTTGGCGTGCAGCTCGCCGCTGAAGACGCGGATGTAGCTGATCTTGCCGTAGGGGTCCACCAGGGTCTTGAACACCAGGGCCGAGAGCGGCTCGGAGGCGGCGGGCTTGAGCTCGACGTCCTTCCCGGAGAGCAGGTCGCGCGCGGAGACCGGCTTGCGCGCCGCGGAGGGGATGCTGTCCAGGATGCCGTTGAGGAGCTGGGCCATGCCGGCCACCTGGAGCGCCGAGCCGCAGAAGACCGGGACGATCGTGCCGTTGGCGATGCCGGCGCGCAGGCCGCGCTGCAGCTCCTCGGGGGTCAGGGCGTCGGCGCCGCCCTCGAGGTACTTCTCGATCAGGTCGTCGTTGGTGGCGGCGATCTTATCGATCAGGCGCTCGCGCCACTCCTGCTCGATGCCGACCATATCGGCCGGGATGTCGGCCTCGATGAAGCTGCCGTCGTGCTTGTCGGAGACCAGCCAGGCGCGCTGGCGGCGGAGCGAGACGATGCCCTTGAACTCGCGCTCCGCGCCGATCGGGAGCTGCATCGGGATCACCGCAGAGTCGAGGAGCTGCTGGGCCTGCTCGACGCAGCGGAAGAAGTTGGCGTTCTCGCGGTCGAGCTTGTTGATGAAGATAATGCGCGGGATACCGGCGGCCTTGGTGAGCTCCCAGGCCAGCTCGGTGCCGACCTCGACACCGCCGGCGGCGTCGATCACGATGATCGCGCCGTCGATCACGCGGACCGCGGCGGAGATCTCGGCCGCCAGATCGGCGTAGCCGGGCACATCGATCAGGTTGATCTTGTTGCCCTCCCACTCGACGGGGGCGACGCTGAGGTTGATCGACATGCGGCGCCGCTGCTCGTCCGGGTCGTAGTCGCTGACGGTGTTGCCGTCCTCGACGCGCCCCGCGCGGGAGATGGCCTTGGCGGTGAGCAGCAGCGCCTCAGTCAGCGTGGTCTTCCCGCTGCCGCCATGGCCGAAGAGTCCGACGGAGTGGATGAGGTCGGGTGAGTAGGTGCGCATAACGTCCTGTCCCTTTCTGGTGATCAGCTCCGATCACATCAAAACGGCGATCCCGTGTGGGGGAGGGATCTTCAGGATTGCGCCAGGCTCAGTGTGCGCCGTTGTCCCCGGGGGGCCAGAGCGCCCCACGCCCGACGGGCGCGGGCCTGTGTCTGGTGAGGGTTAGGTGTGTATTATAAGCATTTTGCAGTGAGGGTCAACAATCGGCGGCCGCGACGCGCGGCGCCAGTATGTCGTATACTGACGGCGTCGGTCCTACAGAAATGGTAGTGCTATGAGACGCTATCGCCTGGTAGGCGCCCTGGTCGCCGCGCTGCTCGCCGCCACTGCGGCGCCGGCCTCCGCGGCGGTCCCGGCGGGCTTCGTCGACGAGCTGGTGGCGCGGGTCCCGGCGCCGACGGCGCTGGCCTTCACGCCCGACGGCCGGATGCTGGTGACGACCCAGTCCGGCGAGCTGCGGGTGATCAAGGGGGCGCAGCTGCTCCCGCAGCCGGCGCTCACACTCGGCTCACAGGTCTGCTCGAACTTCGAGCGCGGGCTGCTGGGCGTCGCGGTGGACCCGCAGTTCAGCAGCAACGGCCACATCTACCTGTTCTACACGCACAACAAGCACGGCGCCTGCCCCACCAACCAGCCGGACAACCCGAACAACCCGGTCAACCGCGTCTCGCGCTTCCGCATGGAGGGCGATGTGGTCGTGCCGGGCAGCGAGGTGGTGCTGGTAGACAACATGACATCGCGCAACGGCAACCACAACGCCGGCGACGTGCAGGTCGGCAAGGACGGGTACCTGTACATCAGCATCGGGGACGGCGGGGTGAGCGACGACGCGACCCGCCGCGACCTGCTGGCCGGCAAGATCCTGCGCGTGAACCGCGCGGACGGCACGCCGGCGGAGGGCAACCCGTGGGCGGCCGAGCCAGGCGCGCGGCGCTGCGGCGACCCGGCCGGCGTGCCGCCGGGCGACGGCCCGTGCGCCGAGACGTTCGCGCACGGCCTGCGCAACCCGTTCCGCATGGCCTTCGACCCCGACGCCGGCGGCACGCGCTTCTTCATCAACGACGTGGGCCAGAACACTTGGGAGGAGATCGACGAGGCGGCGATCGGCGCTGACTACGGCTGGCCGGGCCGCGAGGGCCCGTGCCAGCGCGGGCAGGTGTGCGGCCCGCCCTTCGCCGAGCCGCCCGGCCTGACGAACCCGATCTTCGCCTACAACCGCTCGCGCTACTCGCCGAGCTGCGCCTCGATCACCGGGGGCGCGTTCGTGCCGCAGGGCTCCGGCTGGCCGTCCGCCTACCTCGGCGCCTACCTGTTCGGCGACTACGTCTGCGGGCGGATCTTCCGGCTGAGCGCGTCGGCGGCGGCCGGCTTCGCCTACGACGCGGTCGACTTCGCCACCGGGCTGGGCGGCAGCAGCGCGGTCCACATGCGCTTCGGCCCGGCGCCCGACGGGCCGACGCTGTACTACACCACCTACGCCGGCGGCGGCGAGGTGCGGCGGATCGACTACGCGCCGGGCGCGAACCGGCGGCCGCTGGCGGTGATCAGCGCCGAGCCGCGCTCCACCTCCGCCCCGACGCTCACCGTCAGCTTCGACGGGCGCGCCAGCAGCGACCCGGACCCCGGCGATAGCCTGAGCTACGCCTGGACCTTCGGCGACGGCGAGTCGGGCACGGGCGCGACGGTCAGCCACACCTACACGGCGCCCGGCAGCTACACCGCCACGCTGGTCGTGACCGACTCGCGGGGGGCCGCGTCGGCGCCCGCGACCGTGCGGATCGACGTCGGCAACACCCCGCCGAGCGTGACGATCGAGTCGCCGCCGGAGGGCGCGACCTACGCGGTGGGCGAGCGGATCACGCTGCGCGGCAGCGCGTCCGACGCCGAGGATACGCAGCCGCCGGCGCTTGTCTGGGACGTGATCCTGCACCACGCCGAGCACACCCACCCGTTCCGCACCGGCGAGCCGGGCGCGGAGCTGACCTTCGAGGCGCCGCCGCCGGAGGACCTGCTGGCGGCCGAGAACAGCTACCTCGAGGTGCGCCTGACCGCGACGGACTCGAGCGGCCTGAGCACGACGGTGACACGCACCCTGCACCCGCGGAAGGTCAGCGTGACGATCGCCAGCCAGCCGAGCGGGATGCGCATCCAGGTCCACGACCAGGTCGTTGTGACGCCGGCGACGCTGACTTCGTGGGAGGGCTGGGGGCTGCATGTGTCCGGGCCGGTGCAGGTAGGGCTGGACGGCAGGTGGTACGCGCTGGCGGGCTGGGAGCACGGCGGTGAGGCGGCGCAGACGATCGTGACGCCGGCGGAGCCGGCGACGTACACGGCGCTGTTCGAGCCGGCGCACACCGTGCTGCTGCCGGCGGTGTGGCGCTGACGGCGCTCAGGGGGCCGTGCGCCGGAATTCGACAGCATGAGGGAGGCAGCCCATATGGATACGTTCTACGCCCACATCGAGGCGAACCGCGAGCGCTACCTGGACGAGCTGTACACGCTGCTGCGCCAGCCGTCGATCGCCGCGCAGGGGGTCGGGATCGAGGAGACCGCCAGGCTGGTGGCGGACAGGCTGGAGCGGCTCGGCGCCGAGGTGAAGCTGCTGCAGGTGCCGGGCGGCGCGCCGGTGGTGTTCGGCAGCATCGGCCGCGGGCCGCGCACGCTGCTGATCTACGACCACTACGACGTGCAGCCGCCCGAGCCGCTCGACCAGTGGCACTCGCCGCCGTTCGAGCCGACGATCCGCATGGGCGAGGAGGCGGGCACGCCCCTGCTGTACGCGCGCGGCGTGGCGGACAACAAGGGCAACACCATGCTGCGCATCCAGGCGGTCGAGTCCTGGCTGGCGACGCAGGGCGAGCTGCCGATCCGCATCAACTTCATGATCGAGGGCGAGGAGGAGATCGGCTCGGCGCACCTGGAGGAGTTCTGCCGCCAGCACGCCGACCTGCTGCGGGCGGACGGCTGCCTGTGGGAGACCGGCGGCGTGAACGCGCTGGAGCAGCCGACGATCATGTGCGGCGCGAAGGGGATCTGCTACGTGGAGCTGGTGGCGCGCGGCGCGGCCTACGACCTGCACTCGGCCAACGCCACGGTGGTGCCGAACCCGGCCTGGCGCCTCACCTGGGCGCTGGCGACGCTCAAGGGCCCGGACGAGCGCGTGCTGATCCCCGGCTTCTACGACCGGGTGCGCCCGCCGGACGAGGCGGACATGCGGGCGCTGGCGAGCATCCCCGACGACGACGAGGCGCTGCTGGCCGACTACGGCATCCCGCAGTTCCTGGGCGGCGTGCGCGGGGTCGAGCGGCACCGGGCGCACCTGTTCAACCCCACCTGCACGATCTGCGGCCTCGTCTCGGGCTACACCGGGCAGGGCTCGAAGACCGTGCTGCCGAGCGAGGCGCGCGCCAAGGTGGACTTCCGCCTGGTGCCGGACCAGGACCCGTTCGAGATCGCGCGGCTGCTGCGCGAGCACCTGGACGCGCAGGGCTTCAGCGATATCGAGATCGTCCAGTTCAGCCAGGAGCACCCGGCGCGCGCCCCGAGCGACTCGGCGGTGGTGCGGGCCATGAGCCAGGCGATCCGCGAGACGTACGGCCAGGAGCCGGTGATCTACCCGACGATGGCGGGGACCGGCCCGATGTACCCGGTGTGCCAGCAGTTCGGCACGCCGGTGACGAGCGGCGCGGGGACCGGCTACCAGGGCTCGCTGGTCCACGCGCCGAACGAGAATATCCGGCTGGACGACTACTGGCGGGCCATGCGCTGCATGGGGGCGTTCATCAAGGCGTTCGCCTAGCCCTGCGCCGCCCCATCAAGCGTCACCACCGCGCGCAGGTTGGCCGGCCGGTCGGGGTTCTGGCCGTTGTGCAGCGCCCGCTCGAAGGCCAGCAGCTGGCCGGCCGGCAGGTAGAGCGGCCCGGCGACCCGCTCGTCGAGCTGGGCGCCGAAGCTGACATCGGTGCCGCGCTCGCCGAGCGCCAGCGTCCGGGCGCCCTGCGCGCGCATATCGGCCAGCACCGCCAGCTCGTGCGCCTGGCTCGACTCCGAGACCAGCCCGATGACCAGCGCGCCCGCGGTGGCCATCGAGTGCGGGCCGTGGCGGAACTCGAGGAAGTGGAACGGCTCGCTGTGGCTGAGCGACATCTCCTTCATCTTGAGCGCCAGCTCGGCCGCCAGCCCGTAGCGCGCCCCCGAGCCGAGGAAGTAGAAGCGGTCGATCGCGGCGTCGCGCCCGAGCGCCCGGGCCGTCTCCGCGAAGCGCTCGAGCAGGGAGCTGCAGGCGTCCGGCAGGCCCGCCAGCGAGTCGAACAGGTGCTGCTGCCCGCCCCACAGCGCCGCGCACGCCAGCGCCGCCAGGTACAGCGTCGTGAAGGCGCGCGTCTGGGCGAAGCTCTGCTCCTGGCCGGCCGGCAGCGTCAGGTGGTAGTCGCCCAGGCGGTTCAGCGGCCGGTCCGGGTAGCTGGTGAAGGTGGCGACGGGGCCGCGGCCCGCGGCGCGGAACGTCTCGACGGCCCGGATGACCTCGGTGGTCTCGCCCGAGCGGCTGAAGGCGACCAGCAGGACCCGGCCGCGGGCCGGGAGCGCGGCGCGCGAGTTGAGCCAGATCTCCGAGGCCGGCACGGCGCGCGCCGCGACGCCGGCGGTCTCCTGGAGCAGCGCGGCCGCCGACAGCGCCAGGTAGTAGGGCGAGCCGCAGCCGGTGAAGACCACCTGGTCGTACGCCTCGCGGCGGAAGAGCTCGCGCAGCGCCGCCGCCTCCCCGCGCAGCGCCTCCAGCGTGGCACGCCAGGCCTCCGGCTGGGAGCGGATCTCGGCAAGCGTGTGTTGGCCGTGGTTTGACATAAGACAACCTCGATTCAGGGCAACGACGAACAGGCACGACAGCCGGGTGTCAGTATAATCCAACCTGCCGGCTGGGGCCGACGCGGGCGCGCCGGCTGGTTTTCACGCTCTAGCCGCACCCGGCGGGCGTTCGCAGGGAAGTTTGAGACTGAGGGATATGCGATGGCAGCTTCGGAGGGGTACCGCGGGCTCGGAGACGGGCTGGCGCTGCGCTCGGTGGAGAGCCCCGAGGACGTCGAGCGCGTCGCGGCCTTCGACGCGCTGATCCACGGGGAGGGCACCGAGCCGACGTGGCGCTCGTGGATGACCGAGCACCCGGCGGCGCAGCAGGCGACCTGGCTGCTGATCGAGGAGGAGGCCAGCCGGCGCGTCGTCGCCTCGCTGTGCCTCTTGCCGTGGCGCCTCCACTACCAGGGCGTGGAGCTGCGCGCCGGCGAGATGGGCGTGGTCGGGACGCTCGAGGAGTACCGCGGGCGCGGCCTGCAGCGCGCACTGAACGCACGCTTCTCCGAGCTGCTGCGCGAGGGCGGGTTCGACCTCAGCCACATCCAGGGCATCCCGTACTTCTACCGGCAGTTCGGCTACGAGTACGCCGCGCCGCTCGAGGCCTGGTGGCGCCTGCACCCCTCGGCGGTGCCCGACGCGCCGGACGGCGAGGGGCTCACCTGCCGCCGCGCGACGCCCGATGACCTGCCCGCGCTGACGCGCCTCTACGACGAGGCGGCCCGCGCGCTGGACCTCGCGGCGCTGCGCGATGAGGCGACCTGGCGCTACCTCCTCGGCCCCGGGCTGCGGACCGAGACCGGCGCCGAGACCTGGGTGGTGACCGGGCAGGATGGTGAGGTCGCCGGGTACGTGCGGATCGCCGAGCATGGCTTCGGCGAGGGGCTGATCGTCGCCGAGACCTCGCTGCTCAGCGCCGGCGCGGCTCTGGCGGCGCTCCAGCTCTTCAAGCGGCTGGCCGCCGAGCGCGGCAAGCCGTACATCCGCCTCAACCTGCCGGCGAGCAGCGCGCTCGTGCAGGTCGCCCGGGGACTCGGCGCGTACGACGGGCACGCCTACGCCTGGCAGGTCCGGCTGCCGGACCCCGCGGCGCTGCTGCGGAAGATCGCGCCGGCGCTCGAGCGGCGCCTGGCGGCGAGCATGTTCGCCGGCCTGACGCGCACCCTGCACATCGACATGTACCGCGCCGCGCTGCTGCTGGAGCTCGACCACGGCCGGCTCGCACGTGTCGAGGCGCGGCCGCCGCGCGGGCCGAGCGATGTGCGCCTGCCGCCGCAGCTCCTCGCGCCGCTCGTGCTGGGCTACCGCAGCTTCGGCGAGCTGGCGGCCTGGTACCCGGATGTCTCGGGCGACGGCCTGGCCCGCGCGCTGGTCGAGGTCCTCTTCCCGAAGATGGACGCGTTTCTGTACCAGCAGTACTGAGCGCCTCCGTAACCTCTTCCTCAAGATATTGACCGCCGCCATCGCCCGTGAGAAGATAACCGTATCACCACGCTGCTTCGTCGCCGCCTGTGACACTCCCGTGGGCTTTTCGTCCGCCGCACTCGGAGAGGAGATGCTCATGTCACAGGATTCCCCCGCGACCGTCGCGAACATCGACCTCGCGACGCTCACCGATGTGGTGCGCCAGGACCAGCGCAGCCCGGCCTTCGAGCTGCGCGAGTGGACGGTGGCGCCGCTCGGGCACCACAAGATCATCGACACCACCGGCGGCCTGTACTGCGTCAGCGGCCGGGGGTACGACGAGCGCGGCGAGCGCCCATGGTCGGTGGTGCTCAAGATCCTCAACAGCGACAACGTGTCCGATCAGCGTCACTGGGCCTACTGGAAGCGCGAGGTGCTCGCGTATCAGTCCGGCCTGCTCGCGAGCCTGCCGGCGCCGCTCGCCGCGCCACGCTGCTACGGCGTCCGCGAGGTCGAGGGAGGCGCCTGGATCTGGATGGAGCACATCGTCGAGGCGGGCGAGCGGCGCTGGGGCCTGGCGGAGTACGCGCTGGCGGCGCAGCACCTCGGCGCGTTCGGCGGCGCGTACCTGACCGGAACGCCGCTCCCGGACGTGCCCTGGCTCAGCGACGGCTTCTTCGCCAGCGCGTTCGCGCCCGATGACTGGTGGGCGCCGCACATGGACCCCAGCCAGCCGGGGAATACCTGGGAGAACCCGATGACGCAGCGCTGGTACCCCGAGCCGGCGAAGGGCTGGACGATTGGCCTCTGGTCCGAGGTCCAGCGCTTCACCGCCGCCATGGACCGGCTGCCGCAGGTCTTCAGCCACCTCGACGCGCACCGGCGCAACCTGATGCTGCGAGCCGGCGCGGACGGGCAGCCTGAGACGGTCGCTATCGACTGGGCGTTCTCGGGGCGCGGGCCGGTCGGGGCGGATGCGGCGGCGCTGGTGTTCACGAGCCTGTTCTACTTCGAGCGCGAGCCGGCGACGGCGGCTGAGCTGGAGCGCGCTGTCCTCGACGGCTACCGGGCGGGGCTGCGGAGCGCCGGCTGGGAGGTGGACGAGCGGCTGCTCCGGCTGGGGTACACGGCCCAGGTGGCGATGTCGTCGGCGGCGATTCTGCCGGGCTGGACGGGATTCATGCTGACCGAGCCGGTCGTCGGAGAGACGACGCGGCAGATGGGGCGCAGCCCAGATGAGATCGCTAGCGGGTGGAGGACGCTCTGGGAGCACGCCCAGGAGCGGGCGGAGGAGGCCCGCATTCTGATGCGTCGCCTGGGGCTCGATTGACGCGGGTGACACGGTCGTGCGGCCCGCTCCCCTCCGAAGAGGTGTGGCGGGCCGCCGGCCGTCCGGGGCAGCTCTCCGCCGACCGCGGAAGTCGTGAATGAGCGAAAGGAGTGTGAAGCGCCGATGACGCCGGCCCTCGCAGCGCTGGAGCGGCTTCGGGAGGGGAACCGCCGCTTCGTATCGGACAGCCGCGGCTCCGGCCAGCCCACCGGCCACGTGCGTCGCCGCGCGCTCGTCGGCGGCCAGCAGCCCTTCGCCATCATCCTCGGCTGCTCGGACTCGCGGGTGCCGGCGGAGATCATCTTCGACCAGGGCCTCGGCGACCTGTTCGTCATCCGCGTGGCCGGCAACATCGTCGCCCCCTCGCAGGTCGGCAGCGTCGAGTTCGCGGCGGAGCGGTTCGGCACGCGGCTCGTGGTGGTGCTGGGCCACTCGAGGTGCGGGGCGGTGCAGGCCACGCTCGAAGAGCTGGAGCGGCCGTCGGAGAGCCGCTCGCCCAACCTGCGCTCGATCGTCGACCGCATCCGGCCCGCCGTCGAGACGCTGCTGGAGACCGAGCTCCGGCGCGATCCGGACGCGCTTCTGCGCCACGCCGTGCGGGCGAACATCCGCGCCGCGGCGAACCAGCTCCGGCACGGCTCGCCGGTGCTCGAGCGGCTCATCCAGAGCGACGGGCTGCTCGTCGTGGGCGCCGAGTACTCGCTGGAGACCGGGGCGGTCGACTTCTTCGACGGCCTGCCCGAGAGCGGCTAGCGCCACCTTGACCTGCCCGCCGGCGGCGGCTACAATATGTCGCTGCAGTCTACATAAGGTGCCCAAGATGGAGCGGGAGCGTGGCCGCGTCGCCGGGGCAGGGCTGGTCATCCGGCCTGCCGGCCCCGCCGACCTGCCGGCGGTATACGATATCTTCTACGCGCTCGAGGTCGGCGACGACCCCGAGGCGCCGCCGCGCCCGGCGATGCTGCCCGACTACCCGCACCTGCTGGCGACCGGCGAGCTCTGGGTGGCCGAGAGCGACGGCGAGCTGCTGGGCTTCGCCGGCGTGGTGGTCCGCAGCGACATCGCCTTCCTCACCGACCTGTTCGTGCGCGAGGATCGCCAGTCGGGGCGGCTCGGCGCGCGGCTGCTCCGGCACGCGTTCGCCCCGCACGCGGGCCGGGTGCGCTTCACGGTGAGCTCGACCGACCCGCGGGCGCTGGGCCTGTACATCCGTGCCGGGCTGCGGCCGCACTGGCCGAACTTCCTGCTGCGCGGGCACGTGTCGAGCCTGCGGGGCATGCTCGTCGGCGACGTGACGGTCTCCGAGGCTGCGCCGGACGACCCGCTGCTGGTGGAGTGGGATGCGCGCGACGGCGGGCGCGAGCGTCCGCAGGACCACGCCTACTGGGTGCGCGAGGAGGGCGGGGCGCCGCTGTGGTTCCGCCGCGGCGGCGAGCTGGTGGGCTACGGCTACGTGCGGCTGCGCGCCGGCACCCTCTACTACCCCGACGCCGCGCGGATCGGGCCGATCGGCGCGCGCACGCCGGCGGAGGCGGCGAGCTGCGTCGCGGCCGCGGTGCGCTGGGCCTCCGAGCGGGCCGACGTGCTGCGGATCGACGTGCCGGGCCCGCACCCGGCGCTGGCGCCGCTCCTGGACGACGGCTTCCGCATCACCTACGTCGAGACGCTGGTCGCCAGCGACCAGACGCTGTTCTTCGACCCGGCGCGCTACCTCGGCTCCGGGGGATCGCTCTTCTGAATGGTATAATCGGCGCGCACATCCGCCAGGAAGCGACTGAGAGCCAGGACCATGCGCGTCGCAATTTTCACTGAGACGTTCCTGCCCAAGATCGACGGAGTCGTCACCATCCTCTGCCAGGCGCTCGAGCGCCTGCAGGAGAAGGGCCACCAGGTGCTGCTGTTCGGCCCGCCGGACATGCCGGACAGCTACGCCGGGGCCCAGCTGTTCCGCACCGGCGGGCCGCGCTTCCCGCTGTACCCCGAGCTGCGTATCAACCTGCCCCACCCGCGCATCGGCCGGGCGCTGCGCGCCTTCCAGCCGGACGTGGTGCACGTCGTCAACCCGGCGTTTCTCGGCCCGACCGGCATCGCGCTGGCGCGCCGTATGAAGCTGCCGCTGGTGGCCTCGTGCCACATGGACATCCCCAGCTACACGCGGCTGTACGTCGGCCCGTGGGCGGTGCGGCCGGCCTGGTGGCTGTTCCGCACCGTCCACAACATCGCCGACCTCAACCTCGTGCCCTCGTCGTGGATGCTGCGCGACGTGCGCCAGAACGGCTACAAGCGCGTCCGCTGGTGGCGGCGCGGCATCGACCTGCAGCGCTTCCGCCCCGACCTGCGCAGCGACCAGATGCGCGAGCGCCTGAGCGGCGGCCGGCCGAACGAGTTCCTGGCGCTGTACGTCGGCCGGATCTCGCGCGAGAAGAACGTCCACCACCTGCGGCAGCTCGCGGGCCTGGAGGGCGTCCGGCTCGCGCTCGTGGGCGGCGGGCCGGAGCTGGAGCAGTTCCGCGCCGCCTTCTCGGGCACCGACGCCGTGTTCACCGGCTATCTGCGCGGCGACGAGCTCGTCTCGGCCTACGCCTCGGCCGACGTGCTGGTGTTCCCCTCCACCAGCGAGACCTTCGGCCTCGCGCCGCTGGAGGCCATGGCCTGCGGCCTGCCGGTGATCGGCACCATGCGCGGCGGGGTGGTGGACACGCTGCGCGACGGCACCAACGCGCTGGTGTACGACCCGGACCGACCCGAGCAGATCGTCGACCGGGTGCTGGAGCTGAAGCGCTCGCCGGAGCTGCACGCGCGGCTGCGGCAGGGGGCGCTGGAGTACGCGCGCGGGCAGAGCTGGCAGTCCACCATGGACCAGCTGATCGACTTCTACGGGATCGCGATCCGCCTCAACCGGCACGCCCGCTGGCGCCGCCGGCTGCGCATGTTCTTCCGCCGCTAGGCTGGCCCGTCGCCGGCGGCCAGCTCGCCGTGCCAGAGGCGCCGCATCTCCTCCGACGTCGCCAGCAGCTCGTCGAGCGTGCCGCTCGCCTCGACGCGGCCGTCCCTCAGCACGAAGATCCGGTCCGCCCGCCGCAGCACGGCCCGGCGGTGCGACACCACGAGCGCGGTCAGTGTCGAGGGCAGGCCGTTCGATGCCAGGGGGTCGCCGCCTGCGCTGCCCGCGGCCTGGCGCCGTTCGTCCAGCCGCTCCCACAGGGCCGCCTCGGTCTCGACGTCCAGCGCGCTCGACAGGTCGTCGCACACCAGGAGCTCCGGGGCGCGCACGAGCATGCGCGCGGCGGCCACGCGCTGCACCTGCCCGCCCGAGAGCCGCACCCCACGCGGCCCGACGACCGTGTCGAGGCCGCGCTCCAGCGCCGCGATGTCCGGCTCGAGCACGGCGGCGTGCAGCGCGCCCGGCAGGTCGACCCGGCGCTCGTCCAGCCCGAGCAGGATGTTCTCGCGCACCGTCGCGCTGAACAGGCGCGGCACCTGGGGGGTGTAGGCGGCGCGCGGCGGTCTGAAGAAGCGGTCCGGGCGCTCGACCGGCCGGCCCCGCCAGCGGATCTCACCGGCCTGGCGCGGCAGCAGCCCGAGAATGGCGCGCAGCAGGGTCGTCTTGCCGCTGCCGATGCGCCCGGTGACCACCGTGAACGAGCCGGGCGCGATCGCCAGGTCGACATCGCGCACCCCGCCGCCCTGCGGGTAGACGCACGTCAGCCCGCGCACCTCGAGAAGCATGTGAGAACCAAGGACTGAGAACCGAGAACCTGAGGACCGAGAACCTGAGGACCGAGAACCTGAGGACCGAGAACCTGAGAACTGAGAACCTGAGAACTGAGAACCTGAGAACTGAGAACCTGAGGGCCGAGAACCTGAGGACCGAGAACTCTGTGGGCTATCCAGCTCTGCCGGCGGCGGAACAACCGCGTGCGACTGCTGGCCATCGGCCGCAGCTGATGAGCTCTGCGTTCGGCTCTCCAGCCCTGGTTCTGAGTTCTCTAGCTTTGGTTCTGGTTTCCCCAGCCCTGGTTCTGAGTTCTCCCGCCTAGGTTCTGGCTCCCCCAGCCCCGGTTCTGAGTTCTCTAGCTTTGGTTCTGGCTCCCCCAGCCCCGGTTCTGAGTTCTCCCGCCTAGGTTCTGGCTCCCCCAGCCCCGGTTCTGAGTTCT
>CALJIC010000138.1 GCA_937974195.1 uncultured Roseiflexaceae bacterium
GCATTCCTTGCGGGGGTGGCCTGGCGGGGGCCGCTAGGTCCCCGCCAGCGGGGAGCGCGAGGGGGCGACAGCCCGCCTCACAGACGACGCACGCCGCCTCACGTCAGGCAGTCCCAAGCATGCCCGGAGAGAGCAGTACTGGGCGCGCCCGGAGGAGAAGGGGAGCGCGAGGGGGCGGGAGCCCGCCTCGCAGACGACGCACGCTGCCTCACGTCAGGCCGTCCCAAGCATGCCCGGAGAGAGCAGTACTGGGCGCGTCCGGAGGAGAAGGGGAGCGCGAGGGGGCGGGAGCCCACCTCGCACTATATGCACGCCGCGCCGATGCGGTCGTGCGCCCGGAGATTCCTGCCCGGATTTCAGCTGGGATGTGTCGAATGTTGGGTGCGCCGGTCGACTAACTGGTGAGAGACGAAAGCGGCCGCGGAGCGCATCGCCGCGCGGCACAACAGCAGGGCAGGAGTGATATGAAGACCTTCGCAGCGGTTCTGGGGAACTCTCTGGCGGCATCTCTCATCAATACTGTTGTTTGGTTTGCTGTCACCTTCTGGGTCTACCTGGAGACGACCTCGGTCGTCGCCACGTCGGTGATGGCCGGCATCTACACCGGCACCGTCGCCATCTCGGGCTTCTTCCTCGGCTCTCTGGTCGACCGCTTCCCGAAGAAGGCCGTCATGCTGCTCTCCAGCGGCGCGTCGCTGGCGCTCTACCTGGCCGCCGGCGCGATCTACCTGCGCTCGCCCGAGGGCGCGCTCTCCGACGCCGCCAGCCCGCTGCTCTGGGCCTTCATCGTGCTCACGCTGCTGGGCGCCCTCGCGGGGAACCTGCGCGGGATCGCGCTCTCGACGCTGGTGACGCTGCTGGTGCCCGAGGAGCGCCGCGACCGGGCCAACGGCCTCGTCGGCACCGCCAACGGCGTGGCCTTCCTCGCCGCCTCGATCCTCAGCGGCCTGGGCGTCGGCTTCCTGGGCATGTCCTGGGTGCTCTTCCTGGCCGTGGCGCTGACGGGCCTCGTGATCGCGCACCTCTGGGCGCTCCCGATCCCCAGGGGCGTGGCGGGCCAGAGCGAGGCGCAGGGCGGCATGATCGACCTGCCGGGCACGATCGCCGCGATCCGGCTGGTGCCGGGGCTGTTCGGGCTGATCTTCTTCAACACCTTCAACAACTTCCTGGGCGGGGTCTTCATGGCGCTGATGGACGCCTACGGCCTGCTGCTGGTGTCGGTGCAGGTGTGGGGCGCGCTGTGGGGCTTCCTGAGCCTGGGCTTCATCGTCGGCGGGATGGTGGTGGCGCGGCGCGGGCTGGGGCGCTCGCCGCTGCGCACGCTGTTCCTGGCGAACATCGTGATGTGGACGATCTGCTGCGTGTTCACGCTCCAGGCGTCGATCGCGCTGCTGACGGCCGGCATGTTCATCTGGCTGTGCCTGATCCCGGTGGTCGAGGCGGCCGAGCAGACCATCCTGCAGCGGACGATCGCGCCCGAGCGGCAGGGGCGGGTGTTCGGCTTCGCCCAGAGCCTCGAGCAGGCGGCCACGCCGGTCACGGCGCTGCTGATCGGCCCGATCGCCGAGTTCGTCTTCATCCCGTTCATGACGAGCGGGGCGGGCGTGGAGCTGCTCGGCGGCTGGTTCGGCACCGGCGCCGACCGCGGCCTGGCGCTGCTGTTCACGCTGGCGGGCGTGGTCGGGCTGGTCGTCACGCTGCTGGCGATGCGCTCGGGCGCCTACCGCACCCTGGCGGGGAACGAGCGCGCCCCCGCGCCGAGCCTCACGCTCCAGGAGGTGCCCGCCGCGGCCCCGGCGCCCTGAGCGAGCGGCGTAGCAGCGTGCTGATGCCGGCGCGGCCGCGAGCCTGCGCCGGCATCGCTGCTCCGTGTGCTATCCTAGAGCGGAGCGACGCCGCATCACCACAGCGGAGGGACACACGTGAACGCTCCGGCCACCGCGCAGACGACGATCCGGGTCGACGCAGGCGCCTGGGTGGGTGAGCTGGCTCACAACTGGAACTACATCGGCTACGACGAGATCAACTACACCTACGTGCCCGAGGGGAAGGAGCTGCTCGCCAAATTCCGCGACTTCCAGGAGAAGCCCTACTACGTCCGCGCGCACCACCTCTTCTGCACCGGCAACTGCCACGCCACTCCCAAGTGGGGCTCCACCAACGCCTACCTCGAGGACGAGCACGGCAACCCGATCTACGACTGGACCTTCGTCGACCTGACGTTCGACACGCTGCTCCAGCACGGCTGCAAGCCCTTCGTCGAGCTCGGCTTCATGCCGCAGGCCCTGGCGGACCCCGAGCACTACCGCGCCGATCAGGACACCTGGAACGCGCAGGTCTACCGCAGCGTCGGCTGGGCCTGCCCGCCCAAGGACTACACAAAGTGGCACGACCTGGTGTACGCGCTGGTGCGCCACTGCATCGAGCGCTACGGCGAGGAGGAGGTCCGCAGCTGGTACTTTGAGCTGTGGAACGAGCCGGACATCTTCTACTGGCGCGGCAGCCGCGAGGAGTTCTTCAAGCTGTACGACTACACGGCGGCGGCGGTCAAAGCGGCCTGCCCCGCGGCGCGGATCGGCGGGCCCGGCACCACCAACCCGGCGCCCGGCAGCCGCGCGGCGGAGTACCTCGACGCGTTCCTGCGCCACTGCGCCGAGGGGCGCAACAGCGCGACCGGCGAGCGGGGCGCGCCGCTGGACTTCGTGAGCTTCCACGTGAAGGGCGGCGGCTACCGGGCCGACCCGCTGCACCGCAGGCAGAAGCCGCCCTCGGTCAAGCGGATCCTGCGCGACGTGGTCGAGGGCCACGCGATCATCAGCCGCTACCCGCAGTTCGCTCGGCTGGAGTGCGTGCTCTCCGAGATCGACCCGGACGGCTGGGCGGCGGGCGGCGTGTGGGACAACGCCAACCTGAACTTCCGCAACACCGAGTACTACGCCAGCTTTGTGGCGGCCGCCTTCGACAAGGTGCGCCGCTTCGCCGCGGGCGTGGGGTGGGACGTGCGGCTGCTGACCTGGGCGTTCATGTTCGTGGGCGAGCGCTGCTTCGAGGGCACGCGCGCCTTCTCGACCCAGGGCATCGACAAGGCGATCCTGAACCTGTTCCGCATGTACGCCCGCGTCGGCACACGCGAGGTGCTGCTGGAGAGCAGCGATGCCCGCGACCCGCTGCAGTACGCGGACATGCACGGCTTCGACGAGGAGCCGGATGTGTCGGGCTTCGCGGCGCTGAGCGGCTCGAAGAGCCTGGAGGTCCTCATCTACCGCCACCACGACGACTGGGACCGGCGCGGGGAGCGCACGGTGGCGCTGGAGCTTGTGAACCTGCCGTTCGAGGCCGGCGCCCTGACGCTGCGGCACTACCGCATCGACGCGGAGCACAGCAACGCCTACGCGGAGTGGGTGCGCCAGGGCCGGCCCATGTACCCGGCGCCCGGCCAGCGGGCGGCGATCAAAGCGCGCGAGGGGCTCGAGCTGCTGGAGCCGCCGCGCTCGGTCACGCCTGTGGGCGGCGCGCTCCGGCTCAGCTTCGCCATGCCGGCGCACGCCGTGTCGCTCCTCGTCCTCAGCGCCGAGGAGGCCCCACAGGCGCCCGGAGGCGCACCCTAGGCGCGCGGTGCCTCCCCCACGCGGCACAGGTCTGCTCGTCGACCGTGTTGCGCTCGCCGCGCTGGCTGAAGAAGAGCGCGTCGCCGGCCTCGTTCGGCGTGAAGCTACCGGAGCGGCCCTACCCGTGGTCCGGCGGGAGGATCTCGAGGTTGAACTGAGCCGCGTAGGCCTGGAACCGCTCCAGCATCTCCTGCGTGAGCTGCGGCATCGTCTCATCGCCGTGCACCGTCGGCGTTCCGACGGCCGAGAAGTACTGCTCGAAGCCGGCCGGCTCGTACACGACGAGCATGCGCGCCGGGGTGCTCCCCTCGTTTTTGAAGGTGTGGACCGTGCCGCTCGGCACGTGGACGCAGGCGCCGGGGCCGCCGCGGACGGCCTGATCGCCGGCGCGGATGGTGAGGTCCCCCTCCAGCACGTAGAACAGCTCGGACTCCGCGTGGTGGATGTGCGGCGGCGGGCCGCCCCCAGGCACGACGAACACCTCGAGGGCGGCGTAGGCGCTGTTCGTCTGCTCGCCCGATATCAGGGGCGTCATCCGGTGGTCGGCGAGCCAGTAGGCCGGCTTCTCCGCCGTCGGCCGGAAGATCGTGAGCCCTGTCTGTGCGATCATCGCTTCATCCCCTCGTTTCCCCGGGCCGGCCTGGGCCCCGCCGCCCGGGATCTCGATCCCGACCGCCGCGTTCTCCTCGGGTGTGGCGAGCCAGTGCCCGTAGCTGGCGCTCGCAGCGGCGAAGCGCGCGAGCTCCTCGGACGTCGGGGGCCGCGATGCCTCCGACAGCGGCCGCCCCGTCTCCTGGAAGAAGCGGCCCATCCGCCTGCTCGTGATGATCAGGCTGACCGCCGGCTCGCTGGAGCGGTTGCGCCAGGCGTGCCGCGCGCTGCCCGGCACGTGGACGTAGTCGCCCGTCTGCGCCACCACCCACGTGTAGCCCCGGCCGTTGTATCTCAGGCCCTCCATCGAGCCGGAGAGGATCAGGAAGTCCTCGATATCCGCGTGGGCGTGAAGCGGCACCGAGACCCCGGGCGGGACCGTGCCCCTCAGCATGCAGAGGTCGGTGTGCTCGTCCTCCAGCGAGGTCAGGTACTCGATCGTCGGGCCGAAGTGATCGGTTGCCCCGACGCGCTCGGTGGCCAGGCCGGTGGCGTTATTCCTCTCAGGTCGCATTGTGCTCCCTCCTTCATGTGACACGGCTGGTGCAGCTGCCCTGCGGGAAGTGTGTGGGGCGGGGCCGCCGCGCTCCCCGTCTCCGCGCCGCGGCGGGATGCGGAGCGCAGGCTGCCCCTGGCGGCGCGATCCTTGCAGCACCCAGCGGGCGAACCGCATCGCCTGTGTCTGTGGGACAGCATATCGCAGAGGCGGGTCCGATGGCATGCCTCCGACTTATCGCGCACCTATCGCCCGGCTACACTTCCCGGGGACATCTGAGAGCAAGGAGGGGCCGCCGCATGTTCCACGGAGGAAGGACCGGACAATGGGGAAGAAAGCAGCCCAGGCTACTCCCAACCTGCTCCTGCGCCGCGCGCGCCTGGAGCGGGGCTGGACCCAGAGCATGGTCGCTGAGCGCATCGGCGCGCCCAACGATGTGCTCGTCACGCGCTGGGAGCGCGGCGCGGCGTTTCCCAGCCCGCACTACGTGCAGCGGCTCTGCCAGCTCTTCGAGCAGCCCGCCAGCGAGCTGGGCCTGATCAGAGAGCCGCGCGCCACGGCTGCGGCCGGCCGCCCCCTCCGCGGCCAGCCCGCGCCCGATGGGCCGGGCGAGCCCGCCCTTCCCGCGCCGCCGCACAGCGCGGCGCCGCTGCCCGCGCTGCCGCTGGTCGGGCGGGAGGCCGAGATGCGCGCGCTCCAGAGCGTCTACCAGGACGTGCAGCGCGGGCAGATGCGGGTCGTGCTGGTCCGGGGCGAGACCGGCATCGGCAAGACACGCCTCGTCTCCGCGTTTCTGGAGTGGGCGGGCGAGCAGGGGGCCACGCTGCTGACCGGCCGCGCCTTCGAGATGGGCGGGCGGCTGCCCTACCAGCCGCTCGTGCACGCGCTCGGCCGGCGGCTGGAGGAGGAGCAGGCGCCGGACGCGCTGCTCAGCGCCACCTGGCTCAGCGAGCTCTCGCGCATCCTCCCCGAGCTGCGCGAGCGCTACCCCTTCCTGCCAGAGGCCCCCGGCGACGAGATGGCGGCGCGCATCCGGTTCTTCGAGGCGGTGACGCGCCTGGTGCAGGCGTTCTGCAGCCGCGGCCCGGCCGTGCTCGCGATCGATGACCTGCACTGGGCCGACGCGGCCTCGCTCGACGTCCTACACTATGTGGGCCAGCGCTGGAGCGAGGGCGAGACGCCGCTGCTCCTGCTGCTCTCGCTCTGCTCCGAGGCCCTGGCCCCGGCCGGCCCGCTGAGCAGGTGGCTCCTGGCGCTGCAGCACGACCTGCCGGTGACCGACCTGCCGCTCGGCCCGCTGACCCAGGAGGAGGTGCTGCGCCTGCTTGAGGCGCTCGTCGGCCGGCAGGGCACGGCTGCCAGCCAGAAACGGCGCCTCGCCGGCATCGGGGAGTGGCTGTTCCGCGAGACCGGCGGGCAGCCCTTCTACCTGGTCGAGACGCTGAAGGACCTAGCCGAGCGCCGGATCCTCACGCCCCGACCGGCCGGGCGCGGAGAGGCCCTGGGGCTGGACATGGCGGCCCTCGGCGCGGTCCAGCGCGAGGGCGTGCTGCCCGAAGGCGTGCGGCGGCTCATCCAGTCGCAGCTCGAGCGGCTCACGCCGGCCGGGCGCGCGCTGCTGATGGCGAGCGCCGTCCTGGGGCAGGGCGCTCCCTTCGAGCTGCTGTGCCGCGTCGCCGAGGTGGAGGAGCAGGAGGCGCTGGCGGCGGTCGAGGAGCTGCTGCGGCAGGGGCTGCTGCGCGAGGTGAGCGGCCGCGGGGCGGGCTATCTGCCGGGGCACGACAAGATCCGCGAGGTGGTCCTGGCGGAGATGGGTGAGGCGCAGCGGCGCCTGCTTCACCGCCGGGTGCTCGCGGCGCTCGGGGCTGAGGCGAGGCCGGCCGCGGAGCTGGCGCATCACGCGCTTGCTGCCGGGCCGACCGAGCAGGCCGCGGGCCTCAGCAGGGCGGCGGGCGATGAGGCGCTGCGCCTGCTCGCCAGCGCCGAGGCGCGGGGGCTGGGGGACGAAGAGCCGCTGGCGGGCGAGCGCCGGCTCGAGACCGCGCGCACGCGCGTCGTGTGGGACCTGCTCGACCGCGGCGACGATGCGGCTGCCCAACTGCACCTGGAGCAGGCCGCGGCGCAGTTCAACGCCGCGGGCGTGCGGCGCGAGCGCGCAGCCGTGCAGGAGCCCCTCGCAGGGATGGCGCAAGGCCTGCTGCAGCTGGGCGATTAGTGCGCGGGCGGCAAGGGCGGGCCCCTGCAACCCCTCTGGAGTGGCCTCCGCACCTCCCTGGAGGGAAAGCCGGCGGCACGACCGCGTAACTCCTGCTTTGACGGCCGCTTGCGCCCTACTCTGTT
>CALJIC010000139.1 GCA_937974195.1 uncultured Roseiflexaceae bacterium
TATGCTTGCCCGTGGCTGAGCGAGAGATCTCCTTTGATTGCGCAATATGCCTCGCGCAATCGTTGCTCCTGATGCACCCAGGCCAACTCCGTCTCAATGCGCCGGCGTCCAGACGCACCCATGCTTCTGCGCCGCTGCGGGTCATCCATCAGCAGCGCAATGTGGCGAGCAAAGTCAAGCTCATCGTTTGGCTGCGCGTACACGGCCGCATCCTGCGCGGAGACACGGTGCTCGGTCAGATCAAAGGCTACGATCGGCTTTCCGAGCGCCATATACTCGAGCATCTTGTTCATTGTCGAGCGGTCATTGAAGGGGTTCTTCGGGTCCGGATCGACGCAGATGTCGGCCGCCGAGAGATAGCGCATCAGCTCCTCATCAGAGACATAGCCTGTGAAGCGAACGTACTCTTCCTGGCCGAGTTGCTTGGAGAGCTGACGCAGGCTGTCCCACGCATCGCCAGTGCCCACGAGAATACAGAAGAAATCATCTCGCCCCAGGTCTTCGCGCAGGTGCTTCGCAGCGCGCAGGAAGTAATCCACACCGTCGTGGATGCCCATCTCACCCGCAAACCCGATGATCGTCTTCCCCATCGCGCGCAGCTCCGCGTCGGGCTCCACCACGCGCACTCGTGCGAGGTCAGGGCCGTTGCGCACCACAGTGATCCGGCTGGCCTCCACGCCGCTGCGCTGCATCTCAACCGCTTTGTACGACTCGTTGGGGGCGATGATGTGGTCCGCCAGACGGCAGGTGAGCCGCTCGAACCACACCAGCGCGCGGTACACCACGGGGTTCCCGATGCCGCCGAAGCGCGCGTAGTACATCTCCGGTGCCAGGTCGTGATGATCGAAGACGAACTTCTTGCCCAGCAGTTTGTACCACAGCGCCACCAGCACGAAGGTGTCCGGCGGGTTATGGGCGTGGATCACGTCAAAACCATCCGTCAGCAGCACGAACAGCGAGAGGATGAACGCGGCGACCATCGAGTAGCCGTACTCGATCAGGTACCCCACCAGCCCGTTCGCCGGTGGCGGGGCCGGGTAGCGGTAGACGCGCACGCCATCGATCACCTCTCGCCAGGCCTGGCCTGGGTGTGCCGGGGCAATCACCGCCACCTGATGACCAGCGCCCACCAGCGTACGAGCCTCACGCCGCACCCGCCCATCCTGCGGGTAGGCGTTGTTCTCCAACAACATCAGGACGCGCATACCAGCCGATGTCCGCATATGTACCTAGCCTCTCGCTAGCGCCCACCCGATCCCGGCGAGATCGATCGGCAGCATCCGACGTAGCTCAAACCGAAGGTGGCGATGTGCGCGCACGCCCCGCGTGCTTCTCAAAGAGCGCCCGTGGCCGCTGCCATCCGGGAGGTGGGCAGGGCGGCATCTGATACGCTGGACGCCGATCGCTCGATGAATACGCGGTGCCAGATCTCGACGCTCATCAGCCCCCAGAGGAGAATTGCGTGGTCGGCCCGGCCGGCCTCATGCTCGGCGATGAGCCGCTGCACGAAGTTCGGGTCGAACAGCCCGCGCCGGCGAACCGTATCCGGCGCCAGCATATCTCGCACGAGCGACCGCAGCTCGGTACGGAACCAGGTTGCGATCGGGATCGGGAACCCCTGCTTCTTGCGGTGCACGATCTCTGGCCCTAACCAGGAGCGGCTCACGCGCTTCAGCAGGTATTTGCGCGTCATCCCGCGGATCTTCAGGTGCGGCGGCAGCGATGCGGCGAACTCAACAAGCTTGTGATCCAGCAGCGGCACCCGCGCCTCGATAGACGCGGCCATGGTCAGCTTGTCGCCACGCAGCAGCAGGTAGTCGGGCAGCCAGAGCTTGGTGTCCACGAACAGCATCCGGTTCACCGAACCGCGTGCGTCCGTTGCGCCGAGGTACTGCCCTATCAGCTGCTCGGTTGCCTCCCCATCAAGAATCTGGCGCAGCGCCGCCGAGTGAACCGCCGCGGCCGTCTCACGGTTGAACAGCGGGAACCAGTTCGCCAGGCGGCTCACCTCATCGCGCTGCGAAAGGGCGAACAGGGCAATCTTGGCCCGGCGAAGCCCAGGCAGCTGCATCCCCACCGCGCGCGCCGCGGTGCGCGCCTGTGAGGGCATCCACCCGACGAGCGGCGCGAACCGCTCGCCGGAGTAGCGGGCGTAGCCCGCGAACAGCTCATCGCCGCCCTCGCCGGTGAGCACCATCTTGACGTGCCGGCGCGCGAGCTTCGAGACAAGATAGGTCGCCATGAGCGCCTGGTCGGCGATCGGCTGGTCGAGGTGCCACACCACCTGCTCCGCGAGGTCGACAAAGTCCGCTGGCCGCGCCAGGATCTCGTGGTGGTCAGTGGCAAATTGGCGCGCCACAGCGCGGGCGTACGGCAGCTCATCGCCCTCCACGCCCGCAAAGCCCACCGAGAAGGTTTTCACCGGCTCGTCGAGCATCTGGCTCATCAGCGCCACAACCGTGGAGGAGTCCAGCCCACCGCTCAAGAAGGCGCCGAACGGCACGTCGCTCCGCAGATGGAGTCGCACCGACTCGCGGAGCAGCGCTTCGAGCTGCTCCGCATACTCCTGGTCGCTGCACCGGTCGTCCTTTGTCTGGAATGACAGGTCCCAGTACTGCCGGACCTGTACGCCCTGCCCGTCGCACACCAACAGGTGCCCCGGCATCAGAGAGCGGATGTTCTGGAACATCGTCCAGGGCGCAGGGACGTACTTGAGGCGCAGGAAGTAGCCGAGCGCCTGCATATCGAGGCGCGGCTCGACCGCCGGGTGCAGCAGAATGGACTTGATCTCCGAGCCGAACACCAGGTCTCCGCCGGCCTCTGTGTAGTACAGCGGCTTGATCCCGAGGCGGTCGCGTGCCACGAGCAGTCGCCGGCGGCGGGCATCCCAGATCGCAAAGGCGAACATACCGCGCAGACGCTGCAGGCACTCATCGCCCCACTCCTCGTAGGCGTGCACGATCGCTTCGGTGTCGCTCACGCTGCGGAAGACGTGGCCGCGCTGCTGCAGGAGCACCATGAGCTCGCGGTAGTTGTAGATCTCGCCGTTGAACACCACCGCCACATCGCCGGTCTCGTTGAACACCGGCTGCTGCCCGCCCGCCAGATCGATGATGCTCAAACGCCGCATCCCCATCGCAAGCGGCCCGTCGAAAAAGACACCCTGGTCATCGGGGCCGCGGTGACGGATGATGTGCAGCATGTCGTCGAGCAGCCGAGGGTCGACTGATCGATTCGGATCAAAGCTGTAGATGCCGGTGATGCCACACATGCTCCCTACCCTCTTTTCCTGAAAAGCGCGAGCAACTCCGAGCCGGCCGGCAGGAACGCTTGGCTGCGTCGAGTGAGCCGCTCGAACTGATACAGCCAGGGATCGGGGAGACGGCCCATACCGGGGAGCGGCGGAAGATAGCGACACTCGTTGACGAGCATGAGACCGTGGTCCGCCGCGTACGTGAGCAGACGATCGCGTCCGAGGATGTTGAGCTGGTAGGGGCGACCCTTTCGCCTGTCGCGCCCGCGATAGTACGCGTTGAACAACTTCCCCGCAGGCGTGTCGTTGTCGGTTATTTGAAAGACACATTGCCCGCCCGGCTTCAGGAACTGCGCGACAATGCGCACGGTGGCCTCGATCGATGCCACATGCGCCAGCACGCCGATGCAGAGCACGAGATCAAACTGATCAGCTGGCCTAAACGTCATCAGATCGGCGTTCACGTACTGGACGTTGCTGCGGACGTGTGGCGGCGTTCGCCGCTGGGCAAGGCGCAGCATATTGGCCGAGAGATCGACCAGCACGAGCTGATTTGTCGGCGTAGCGTACTGCAGCGAGATGGAACCATCGCCGCAGCCGATGTCCAGCACCCTGGCATGCTGCAGATCGCCTACCATGTCGCGAACGATATCCGCGCGCAAAGAAACATCGTAGCGCTTGGCCAGATAGTGCTCTGTAACATCAAAGAACTCTTTGACATTCTGTGTTTTCACGCTCACGTTGGCCTCCGACAGAGGATAGGCTAAGGATACGCACGTTTTATCGATGAGCCGTGAGACTTACGGAGTACACTCTCGTAGATCTGCACGAGGTGCTGTGCCACACTGCGCGTGTCTAAGCCACGTTGCATGAGGATTTGCCGCCCGTTCACCATTCGCGCATCTTCCTGGAGCAGTTTTCGGAGGGCATCTCCTAGAATCACCGGGTCACGCTCGCCAATATGGCACGCATCTGCCCCTTCCAACATCTCGGGGACATCTCCCACCGGAACTGAGACAATCGGAACACCGCAGGCCATAGCTTCCTTGACGACGTTCGGCGAGCCCTCGACGAACGATGTCATCACCATGGCATTGCAGGCGTTCATATAAAGCGGTACGCGCTCCGGCGGTACGCGCACGAGCGGCACGAGCTGGATCGGTTGGCCCATGCTGGCCGCCGCGTGCTGCACAAGCGCTACCGCGAGGTCGTAGCCTTTTCGGGGTACAGCCGGATTGCCTGGGAAGAGGACATAGTACCTATCGAGCTCCCATCCCAGCGACCGCCGCGCCTCCGTACGGTCGAGTGGCCTGAAGACATCCATGTCGACGCCATTGGCGACGATGTGCGCCTTGACTGGCTTCACCACTTCGGCCATCTCGCGTGACTTGACGATAACGCCATCGACCACACGTGCCAGCCAGCAGTCGATCGCGACAACCACACGGCTCATCGGCGTAATGGCGCCACGCGCGTCGGGGGTCCCTAGGAGGTCATCGCCCATAAACGACACGACCACAGGCCGCTTGAACTGGCTTCTTGCGACAAGCCCGCAGTAGCCATAGTGGGCGTGGATCAGATCGACCTGCGATGCCAAGCGCTGGATCTCCATAAGAGCGCGGGCATACTTTATTTTCGGAGGCCCTCTGACTTCCAGCACATCAACGTGGAGCCCCATTGCCCGCAACGAGTCGATCTGGCGCGCCAATGGCGCCATCGTGTTCGGGGCCGTGCTGCTAGGCAGCGGTATCGTGACCATCAGAACTCGCAAGGTTCGATCACTCCGTTCTGGCTGGGTCAGCAACAGCTATAGAGGCTTCGTATAGGCTTCTTGCGTTATCTGGGCCGAGGATCTGGGCGTACGCGGCGGAACGAAGTGCAGCAGATGAACCAAGATCATCGCCAGATAACGCGGATAGGATCGGTTGTCCCGCAGGAACCGGTAGTTGCCACGTGAGTATGGGAACCCCCCATCCGGTTTCTGCTGGCTCAGCACATACTGGCAGGCCCGCAGCGCAGTGCTCGCGCAGTGCTCGAAGCCTAGACGATCTCCACGAATACAGGCCGCGGCCAGCACCGCGCTATGGTAGACAACGGCGTGATACCGGTTGCCGCACTGGTACAGAGCATGCCCATCATGTGCAAGTCCACCGCGTAAGAACCGTAGGAGGCCAGCGACCATCGGCAGCACACTGCTGTCGCCCGTCAGCTCGTGGTAGCGAATGAGATCGAGGCACTCAAACGCATTGTACTGATAACACTGGAAATGAGGCCGATCGTCGCGCTTTACTGCGCCGGAGACGGCATATGGGAATTCACCAGTCGGCTTTTGGGCTCGCTGGAGGAATGTGATAAGCCCGGGACAATGTGTGAGAAACTCGTCGTTTGCAGTTACATCTGCGAGCTCCGCCAAAAAGCGCAGCATAAGGATAGAATTATTCGGAACGCGGCTAGTGTTCAGATGAGCGAAGTAGTTGACCGCAAGTTCCGCCCCGATCTGCTGAAAACCGATCTCCTCCGTGACGTACTGATACCAGCGAAGCACCCCTTCGAGGAACACGGGGTCGCGCGTCTGCCGGTAGGTCTCGAGCAGCCCGATCGAGGCCCACGTTCCCTCCACAGTTGCGATGCGCCCCCGCCACTCGGGATTAGGGTAGATCCACGAGCCGTCAGGCCGCTGCTGCTCCAGCATCGTCTGCGAGCAGGCAATCGCGATCCTGCGGTATCGCTCATCGGCCGTGTGGGCAAAGAGGAGCCAATTGCCTACGACCCAATACCCCTGCGCTTGGAGGTAGTAGTAGTCATCCTTCCAGGGCAGGTGGGGCAATGCGCTCTTAATAAAACGACCAACGCGGTAGTTCAGCCGAATGCCAGGATCAGGCCCGCGCAGGGCTTTCCCGTCCCAGTGGCGCGCCATCAGATACTCATGCAGGCGATGCGCGGCGTGAACGTACGGCAATGCGCTCATTCACGGATCCTTTCCACCACATAGGCCTGAACCACATCAAACCTTGGGTTATAGCTACTTGGGGCTCGCGGCGCCATAAGAAAGCCCCGCACAGTCCCATCCAGGATGAAGATTCGCTCCAAAACACTTGCCAGCGACCGATACAGGCTTCGCTTGCGGAGCGCATCGAGCCCAACAACACTTGCCGCGCCGAGCGTCCATATACCGAACCACTGCCATCGACGTGTGATCATCGAGAAGCCAAGCAGGAGCAGACCGATCAAGAAGGCAGCGCCGGGCAGAAGCCCGTAACCGCGCTCTCGCACGTACGGCCAGAACAGGTCCGTTCCACGGTAGTAACGAAGGTTTTGTCCCGCGCCGAGGAACAATTTTCGCCGCCAGCGGCGATAAATCGTTCCGTACCGGCCGGGCGGGTGCGAGTAGTGATAGGCGATCGGCCAGAAGGTCTGCACAACACGAAACCCAGCGTGCCGGATACGGAGACAGAGGTCCGGCTCTTCATCCGAGAAGAGAAACGGGTTGAACGAGCCCACCTGATCCAGAACGGCGCGCCGGTACAGCGTCGCTCCCCCTCCAAACTGGACGTCAAAAAAGCGATCGTCATCTGCATGGATCCCGCGCAGCCCACGCTCGCGAGTATCGATTGGCCGATCGATCAGCCCGCCGGTGATCGCGCCGATCGTGGCATTTCGCTCAAGAAGCTCCAAGGCAAGCTTCAGCCATCCCGAGTAGAGCTCCATATCGCCGTCTAGAAAGAGCACGAGATCGCCGGTTGCATGCCGCGCGCCAATATAGCGGCCGGCAGCCGCGTTCATATGCTGCCCTGCGTGGAGCCGGAGAATAGTGATCGGATAGGCCTGCGCCTCCTGTACTGTCGCGTCCGTGGAAGCCGAGTCCACCAGGATGATCTCAACTGCTGGCAGGGAGCGTGTCTCCTCGATGACCGACGTGAGCAGCCGGCCGATGTTCCACGCCTGATTCTTGGTGATGACGACGACGGAAAGGCGTAGGGCGCTCATGGACAACCCCGCTCTCGCGTAGGCTGCTCGCTCGATGGGACGGCTACTGGCGGCGAACAGCGAAGATATCCGTGGTGGCCGAGCCAGAGCACGCTCATCCTCAAGCCCTCGTCAATGGTTCGTCTCATGGTCAACACAATAGCTTCTCCCTCTAGATGCGATCTCTCGGCCCAACTAAGCCGCCGGGAGAGCTTCTTTTACATCATTCCCATCGATGATGCTCATCATGAACGCGTGCGCCTGCTGCATCAGCGCATTCCAATCGTATTGCGCTGCATATCTGCTCCCATTAGCGATGCACGTCGCATAATATGCCTGGTCTTGAAACAGACGGGCCGCAGCTTCGACGAACTGCGCCACATCGAAATCGATCAGGGCGCCCGCCTGCGACTGCTGCATCATAATCTCCGTCTGCCCGACTCGCGTCGCGATCACCGCCATACCAGCCGCCATGTACTCCACAAGCTTCAACGGTGTCGCATACTTCCGAAACGAGCTGTCCAGGCGCGACGTAGCGACTCCCACATCGGCTTCAGCGAGGACATTCGGGACATCCTCCCGCCGCAAGAGGCCCAGAAACACAACGTGTGACTCAGCGCCGATCTCTCGGCTCAATGCGCGTAGCTCCTTCTCTGCCGGGCCTGTGCCAGCGATCAGCAGACGCACGCCCGGTATCCTGCGCGCAAGCTCGGGCATCGCCCTGATCACTAGGTCTACCCCCCATGCGGAGTCAAGCGTGCCGATATACGCTAATGTTGGCGGATGCGGCCGTTTATCGCGCGCTCGCTGGAAATGGCTGAGTTCAACCCCGTTCGGCATGACCAAGATGTTCTTCGCGCCTTGCTGCCGCCGAACACCTGCTAGCAGATGATTGATTGTCGTGATACCGTCGGCCATGTCTACACACAGCTGCTCGCGCCGCCCCATCGCCCACCGAGCGATGGCATTGGTATGCAGGCCAGGGTGGTAATCACAATCGTCATACAGCATGCGACGGAAGCAGCCCGATCGCTTGAGCATCCAGGCAAGCCAGGCATAGCGCGGGTCCGTGAGAATTCCGAGATCGTAAGGTGGATCGAGCACCCGCCGCAGGTTCAGGTAGTACCAGATATCCTGTACCAGCAGATCGAGCGGCTCAGGCGCGAACAAACTCCGCACCACGATCCGCCGCACACCGCCTTCCGCCTCCGTAACGACTCGACATCGCGCCAGGTTGAGCAGACCCTTCCAGGCTTTCTTAAAAGGGGAGGCAGGCGGCCCAGAATAAAAGTTTTCCATACCCACGAGATCGACACGCGGGAAGTTAGAGGCGATGGAAGACGCAAGGACCCGCGTGCGAGGGTTGAGGCCACGAAGCAAGATTGCCCCGCCCAAGAGCAGCAGACGTCTGTCAGACATAGGGTGCCACGCCTTCAACTGATCGATCACGACATGGAGCGTCCGCCGAGCTAGGGTGCTTGTATTGTGTGATAGCTACCGCAAGGCCGGCTAAAAACCAGAAGAGCGTAAACAATCGCGACTCGGCAACCAGGCCAAACTCGACCATGTTATGTGTGATGACGTGCTGGAAGCTAGCCATCAGTCCAACTGCCAGACCTGAGAAGCTAGCGGTGCCACTAGACCACGCAAAGCTCCAGGTCTGGCGGATCAGCACGATCAACAGTGATATAAAGGCCCCAACCCCCATCAGGCCAATTTCTGCGCCCAAAAGGAGAAAGACGTTGTGAACAACTGGCAGATAGCCTCTGTTGGTGTATTCACCGCTATCGTCATACTCTCGCACCGTTTGCATGTAATTATTCAGGCCGCTGCCGATCACCGGATGATCCGCAATGATCACAAGCGCTCCCTCATTGAGCCTCTCACGCACCTGTACGGATCCACTATCGCTGACGATACGTGCGGTGATAAGATTCCCAGATAATGTATCGAAAACAGTAAGCCCGCCGATACCCAATCCGAACAGCATCAAGATATATGCCGGTTGAATATAACGCTTTCTAACAGCAAAATAACCCATAATACACGCGGAAACACCAAAACCCACCCAGCCTCCGCGCGACTGGGTATAGAAGAGCGACATTAGGGCCATACAGACAACAGCCATCAAGGTCAACTTCAAGTACTTTCGTATTGGCGCAAGAAGCATCCCAGAAACAACTGGCACAACCATTCCAAGATACATCGCAAAATTGTTACTGTGAAAGAACGTCCCCGAAGAGCGCTCAAGCACCACATCTGCATCCTCTGGCAAACTACTGACATCTATTTCACCGATAAAGGTGAGACCGAGCCGGTCTCCACGGGTCACGCCATGAAAAAGACCAATGGCACTCTGCAAAAATAGTGATGCGACAAGCCCGCCAATCACCCAAGTAATATCACGCTGATCCCGGACACAATTAATCAGCACTAAGTAAAGTATCATGCCCTTAACGACTTCGAATACCTGAAATGTTGTCAGTAGCGGGTCAATCGCCGGCAATATCGAGAGCAGACAAAAGACAAAGAAGATCACTATTAGCACAGTAACACGCGGAAAGGATTTCAGCCGCATCTCACGCCGCACACCCGCCCGACTCAGCAGAAGAAACACCAGCAGCGCGAGGATCATATTCGTGAGGCTGATAATGAGCGCCGGTGGTCCTCCATCATGATCCCGATACAGAAAACTGATATCGATATGAAGCGGTATGCTGAACGCCAGCAGCGCCAACAATGGTCGCTTCACCTGGCCGATGGCGACCATCAGCACTACGCCCGCCAACGCGATTGGGAGCAAGAGACCCAGAGTCGTGGATCGCTGCACGAGCACTACTGACAGGATGCCTACGCCCACACCACTGAGGACCGCAGCGCCGCACACAGCCATCAAGAACTGCTGGCGCTGCAGCGCCGTGCGCATCGTGATGTGGAGGTTCGACAGAACTGCCATCGTCCTACGCCTTGCCCTGTTTCTTACTCTATTGTCCCGGGCCCGTTAGGCGCTCCTGCCTACGCAGCGGCAGAAGCATCCACACGAGGCGCAGCTCGGTTGCACTAAAAGCGCGCAGCAGCAACAACGAGCCGATATACACCGCCGCTGCCGGAATAATCAGCAGCAGCACTGGCAAGCTGCGTCCAATCACGAGGAATACAACCAGGATGGCACCGCTGACGATCGGTTTTACCAGATTCCGGCCGAGGGGCAGCGCATCAAACACTCTAGAGATCACAATGAGCTTGCAGAGCAGCACTAACCCTTCCGATGCAACTGTCGTCATAGCCGCGCCGATATGGCCGAAGAACGGAATAGCCAGCAGATTGGAGGCGATGTTGAACCCTACTCCAACCACCACGATGCGCAACAGCGAGCGCTCTTTATTGAGCGCGATCAAGGTCGAGTCGCAGGCCCAATTCGCAAAACCGAGGAGCAGTGCGACCATCAGTATCCGTAACACGGGTGCAGCAGGGAGAAATGATTCGCCGTAGACGAGCAGTACGATTGGCTCTGCCAGGACAGCTATTCCGATGGCGATCGGCAGCCCGATGATGAGCAGCATGCGAAAGGTCTGTCGCGATGTCTCCAGCAACTGGTCTTGCGGCCCGTGGCCCCCATACTGCCGTGCCATCACGGGTAGCACTGCTGCGATCACAGCCTTCGGTAGAAATGAGAACAGGAAGAAGAACTTGGTCGCAGCAGCGTACCAGCCCGTCATCTCATCACTAGTCAGCAGGGAGAGAAGAACCGTATCGCTGCCGACGTAGATCGTGACCAGTCCGCTCATTGCCGCGAAGGGCGCTGCGTCACGCACGAAGTGCCAATGTGACTTCAGCGCGGCGCTGAACGCCGGCTTGGCGATACGACGGCTCAGGATCACAAAGCTGACCACCAGACCCACAACGTATGCCGTCCACTCGGAGACGACGTACCCGAACAGCCCGTGCCCGAGCATCAACGCGCTCATCACCAACACTGTGCGCAGAAGCCCGAAGACGAGCCGCACGGTCGCCTCATAGCTCATCAGTTGGTGGGCCCGAAAGAACGCGTTGAACGTCATCGTAAACGAGTAGGCCACGTATCCACTGGCGACGATCAAGATCACGGCTCGCTTCGTGCCATCGGCCTCGAACTGCGCCAGGAGCATCCCGATCAGAAGCATCACCGCCAGCGCCAGCACCGACTGAATCACGATCAGCCGACCGAGCACAACGCTCGGCGATTCGGCATCGCGCGCGATGGTGCGCACGACCACGGTGTCCAAACCGAAGACGACCGCGATGCTGAGCAGCTCGGAGAGCGAGTACGCGAATGCCAGCACGCCGAAGTTGGCGGCGCCAAGTAGGCGGGCCGCCACCAGCAGGACGCCGAAACCGAGCGCTCGGCTTATCAGCTCAGTAGCGATCAGGATGCCGGTATTCTTGATGACGCGCGCGCCGGTGCTTTGCATGGCTTCGTAGCTGCTGATACTCTCATCCGCCACCGCTCGGGCTGCCCGAGCGAATGAGTGCGGCCACCGTAGACAGCTAGTGGCCCTGCATTCCCGACGCGCGCCCCACGCTGCTCACCACGTAGCCGATGTCCTCCTGCGTCAACTCCGCGTACATCGGCAGCGACACGATCTCCCTCGCGTGCTGCTCAGTCACCGGGAAACACCCCTGCGTGTAGCCGAGCGACTGGTACGCCTCCTGGAGGTGCACCGGCACCGGGTAGTGAATCCCGCTGGCCACACCCTGCTCGTGTAAAGCGGCGCGCAGCTCGTCACGGTTGCGTGTCCGCACGACGTACAGGTGATACACCGCCTCGGCATAGTCCGCCTCGGCCGGCAGCGCGAGGGGCGTGTCGGCCAGCAGCTCGCGGTAGCGCTGGGCGTGGGTGCGACGCGCTGCGTTCCACGCATCCAGGTGGCGCAGCTTGACGCGCAGCACCGCCGCCTGAAGCGTGTCGAGCCGCCGGTTGTACCCGATCTCTACGTGGTGGTATTTCTCGCGCTGGCCGTAGTTGCGCAGCATCCGAACCCGCTCGGCCAGCCACGGATCGTTCGTCACCACGGCGCCGCCATCGCCGTACGCGCCCAGATTCTTGCCGGGGTAGAAGCTAAACGCCGCCATGTGACCGAGCGAGCCCACGCGCCGCCCCTTGTAGCGTGCCCCGTGGGCCTGGCAGGCATCCTCAATCACCGCCAGGCCATGCCGTGCGGCGATCGCCAGCAGCGGGTCCATATCGACCGGGTGGCCGTAGAGGTGCACGGGGATGATCGCTTTGGTGCGCGGGGTGATCGCGCGCTCGACTGCCGCCACATCCATCATGGACGTCTGCGGATCGATATCCACCAGCACCGGCGTCGCGCCGGCGTGGGTGATCGCAAAAGCGCTGGCGATAAAGGTATTGGCCACCGTGATGACTTCGTCCCCCGGCCCCACGTCGCACGCCCGCAGCGCCAGCTCCAACGCCGCCGTTCCACTATCGACGCCCACCGCGTAGCTCGCCTCGCAGTACGCAGCGAACTCCTCTTCGAACAGCGCCACGTCCCGGCCCAGAATAAAGTCCGTGGTGTGGAGCACGTGGGAGATCGCCCGCTGCACCTCGTCGGCGATCGTCTCATACTGAGCCAAGAGATCCACAAATGGGATCTGGCGTTGTCGCTGAGTGCTCACCATAGCCTCCACTTCACTCACTATGACACGAGCTGCCGGTGCCGGTACTCGAGCACCACGGGTGCGCCGTGGGCAGCTACCGACCTGTCGATCGCTTCCATCACCTGCACCACTTCGACCCCTTCACGCCCGCTCGTCAGCGGCTGGCAGCCGGTGAGAACGCACTCCAGGAAGTGGGCGCACTCGTTCTTGAGCGGCTCGCTCGCTTCGATCTTCGGGATGATGATGGCGCCGTCGCGCATCAGAAGCTGGTGCTCGCCAAAGCTGCTGGCCTCCCGCTCGACCGATGTCACTCCTTTCTCGAATACCCGCACGCGCTCCGTGGTGCTGATGTCGTCGAACACGATCCGCTCATTGCTCCCCACCACCACGACCTCGCGCACCTTGTTGGGATTGGCCCAGCTCACGTGAATATGGCCCACGACGCCGTTCGGGTAGCCCAGCGAGATGAAGCCGACATCGTCGCGGCTGTTGCGCAGCACGCGCATCCCCACTGCGCTGACCCACACAGGCAAGCTGTCCAGCAGGTAGTTGAAGATCGAGATATCGTGCGGCGCCAGATCCCACAATGCGCTCACATCGGTGCGGATAGGCCCGAGATTGGTGCGCGTGGCATACAGGTAGTACACTTGCCCGACGTCCCCCAAGCTGATGTACTCCTTGATCTTGCGCACCCCGGCGTTGTACAGAAACGTGTGGCCAACCATCAGGATCAGCCCACGCATAGCAGCCAGCTCGACGAGCTCCTCGCCCTCCGCCACACCTGTCGTGAGCGGCTTCTCAACCAGCACATGCTTGCCGGCCAGCAGACTGCGGCGCGCGATCGCATAGTGCGATGTCGCGCCGGTGCAGACCACAACCGCATCCACGCCAGGCATCTGGAGCACATCGTCCAGCTCAGTCGTCAGCGTCACCTGCTGAAAGCGCCGCCCGACTTCCTGCAACCGCTCGTAGTTTTGGTCGCAGATCGCCACCACACGAGCATCCGGCAGCTCATTGAACACGCGGACGTGATTGACGCCCCAATAGCCGCTGCCGATAATCGCGACTCCAACCTGCTGTGTCATCTTGTTTCACCTCGTTGTGCAAGCGCTGCACTACCCGCCGCCAAATCCTGAGATAACGATGCCGGCTGTCTGGGCCAGAATCTTGATATCCAGCCACAGAGACTGATTGCGAACGTACTCGATATCCAGCCGCACCATGTCCTCGAAGGAGACCTGCGACCGGCCTGTGACCTGCCACAGCCCCGTCATACCCGGCAGGGCAGCTAGTCGCTCACGGTGGCGGGTCTCGTACGCTGCAGCCTCATAGATCGGCACCGGCCGCGGGCCGACCAGGCTCATCTCGCCGCGCAGCACGTTGAAAAGCTGTGGCAGCTCATCTAGGCTCGTTTTGCGCAGAAAGGCTCCAACTCGTGTGATCCGCTGATCATTCGCTAGCTTGAACGAGCCGTTCTTGGCGTGGTACTCATCGAGCCGGCCCTCGACAAAAGCCTTGATATGCTGCTCGTGAAGCGACTGATCGGCGTCCTGCCGCATAGTGCGGAACTTGTACATATTGAAGGGGCGGATCTCCCAAACGATCTGGCCGTTGTACGTCCGTCGCCGCGACCCCACGCGCTGTTGGATGAACAGCGCCGGTCCGGGGGAGTCGTATCGGATAGCAAGGGCGATAATGAGCATGATCGGCGCGAGCACGATCACCAAGCCCGTAGCGATAACAAGATCCATCAGACGCTTCACAAGGTATGAGGAACCCACAAGACGATGGTGGTCGGTCACAAGCAGCAGGTTATCCGCGCTTGTTCTAATTTCGCGAATCATGTGCTACCTCAATTCTTCCATTTCGTTCCGGCGTCGCGTTGGCTCAACCATCGGCAGCCGCGAGTGATCGGGCGGTGCCGGGTAGTAGTCGCTGGTTAGATCTGGCTCCGCTTCATTCACCACAACGCCGAGCATCCGCGCACCCACGCGCTCCAGACGCTCACGCGCGGCATTCACATGGTGGGCATGGACCCAGCCACGCCGCGCCACAAGCAGCACGCCGTCCACGAATGGGGCAACGCTGCGCGCATCGGCCACCGCCATGGCCGCGGGTGTGTCCAGCACCACCGTGTCATACTGCTGCAGCAGCCTGTCGATCAGCGCGCGCATCCGATCGGTTCCGAGCAACTCAGTAGGGTTGGGCGGGAGCGGCCCGCTCGTGATCAGATGCAAGTTCGGCGAACCACTCGGCCGGATGATCCCCGTAGGCGGTAGGGAGTTCTGGAGCGTATCCGACAGGCCGGCAGCGTTTTGCAGCTCGAAGATCGCGTGGAGCCGCGGCTGGCGCAGGTCGCAGTCCACTAACACCACACTTCTGCCACTCTTGGCAATCGAGAGCGCCAGGCAAGCCGCCACAAGCGTCTTGCCTTCGCGCGGCTCCGCACTCGTCACAAGCACACTGCGCGGCTGCGGTGTTAGGCCCGGCGCAAAAAGATCTGTCCGGAGCTGCCTGAACGCTTCCTGCCCAGGGATAACCTCATCTCGCGCCGGCTTCCATTGATGTAAGCGGCGTATCCTTGGGATGCTTCCGAGGATGGGAAGCTTCGCCATCCGCTGGATCTGCGCTGAGGTGTACAGGCGCGTGTCGAACCCCTCCGCCAGAAAGGCCACGCCAAACCCAGCCATCAGCCCGACCAGCGCCGCCACGAGCATGATCAGGCTCGTGCGCGGGCTCGAAGGTTCGTCAGGCACAGTAGCTTGGTCGACGAGCACGAGCGGGTACGCCTGTGTGCCACGGTCCAGCTGACGGCTCTCATCGATAAGCATCGCCGCCAGACTATTTGCTATGGCCTGGGCCATCTGTGGATTCTCGTGCTGGACGTGGATGGCGATCAGCTCGGTGTCCGCAATGATCTCGGCATCCACCCTGATCGACTGCTCGGACGGGAACTGCTGCCTGAGCAGCGTCTGCATCTGAGAGCTGTTGGCGATGCGGGCATAGGTGTTCATCAGGCGCCCGGCATACAGAACGCCGTCCCATCCGATCGACCCGCGTGTGCCGGTTGCAAGCCGCAAGGTGGATGTAGCTGTGTAGATCGGTGGTATACGCTGTAATATCGCTGCTGCGGCAAGCAGTGTGGCGACGAACGTCAGCGCGATGAGCCATTTGCGACGCCAGATGACCTGGGCGTAATCGCGCAGTTCCATATCGCCGCCTATCGTTGTTGCATCACTGCTAGACATCGATACTCATCCCATCGTGATCGCTGCCCGCGCCACCCTGCGCGCATCAACGATCGGGCTAGCTCGCTGCCGGGTATCTGCCCGTTCCCTCGACGTACACGGCAGCCCTCGCCTTCGCGCCGCCTGAAATGGTTTAGAAAGGTAAATTTTTTCCCCTTTTCCGTCGCTCTGCGGCAGACAAAGCGCCTGTGGAAGGCTATAGGCGCTCCACACCTTCCCATCAAGAGGCGGACAACACCGGTTGCGTAAGTCTGTGAGATGAGGGTTTCAAGAGCGCAGCGCGCTGCACCGCCACAGCGCAGAGCGCTGGCTCCCGCGAAGCTACGGGGCGATCGTCACTTGAGCCGGCATGTTCCAGCGCAACCGCTCATCCCACATGTCGGGCGCGATCACCACGGTGTACAGGGCTTGGGAGCGCTCGCCCTTGCCAAACGGCTTGACACGCGCCACCTTGCCGGTAAGCACCAGATCGGGCACAGCGTCGAAGCTGATCGTTACTGCTGCGCCTTCATGGACTCTCACGATGCTCAGGTCATCGACGCTCTGAGCCTCCAGCTGCCAGGCCGAGCTATCGGCCAGAACGATCACCGGATGCCCGGCGCTGGTAAGCTCGCCCGGATCGATGTCCACCGCCGCGACGAACCCAGCAACGGGCGCGACCAGCGTCGCACGCTCGAGCGCCAGCTCTGCCCGCTTCAGATCGACCTCGCTCAGCTGGATCGCCGCCTGAGCCTGCGCGATCGACGCCGAGCGCGGGCCTGCGATCAGCTCTTCCAAGCGCGTCTGGGCATACCTGACCGCCGCCGCGGCCGCGTCGAGCTCGCTCTGCCGCACATCGCCCTGTAGCCGCGCCAGGTCGGCCAGCGCTGCCGCGACATCGGCCCGCGCCTGTGCCAATTCATCGGGCGTCGCGCCGGCCTGCAGCAGTTCCAACTCGGCCCGGGCAGAGGCGACGCGCGTCTCCGCCAGAGCTAACCCGGTGATCTCCGCCTGGCGCGCGGCCTCATAGTCGACCTTTGCCCGCTCGAGCGCGGACTCGGCGTTGGCCATCGCCAGCGTCGCCTTCTCAAGCGCCTCGGCTGCCGCCCGCCCTCGGTTATCGTCGCCGCTGGCGACCTCGCGCTCCTGCACCGCCCGGCTGTAGTCCCCTTGGGCGACGCGCAGGTCGTTGGCGCGCTCCTCCATGTGCCGCCGCGCCTGCTCCTTGGCCGCGGCGAGCGCCGCGCGCTGCCGCTCGAGATCCGCCTGCGCCGCGGCAACCGCCGCCCGCGCGCGGTCGAGCTCCGCGGGCCGCGCCCCGCGCTCCAGCTTGGTCAGGCGCGCCTGAGCCGCGGCGAGGCGCGCCTGCGCGGCTTGAATGTCCTGCGGCATCACCCGCGCCTGCGCCTGCTGCAGCCGTGCCTGCGCCTCGGCTAGCTGGGCCTGCGCCGCGGCGACGTCGGCGGCCGGCGCCCCTTCGAGCAGCTGGTCGTACTCGGCGCGCACCCGCGCCAGCTGCGCACGCGCCCGCTCGACTTCCAAGCGCAGGTCACGGGTGTCCAGCCGCACCAGCGGGTCACCCTGCGCTACCACATCACCCTCGCGCACCAGTACCTCGGCGACCGTCATGCCGCTGAGTGGGAAGCTCAGCTCGATACTGCGCACCGGGACGACGCGCGCCTCGACCACCAAGTCCTGTTCGGACACCTGCACCTGCGCGATCTGGCTGGTCACTGTCGGGCTCTGCGCCGCCACGCTCTCAGGTGGGAGCGGCTCGCCGCCGAGGCTGAAGACAGCAACCACAAGGAGCGCCACAAGCGCGCCGGCGAGGTAGCGCATCGGAACACTCCTGAGCTGCCGGAGATCGAGCACTGTGGCACCTACTTCCCTATCCCCGTGGGTAAGAGGCACGCTCCGCCACTCCGGCACCCGCTCCGGGCACAGACCGCGAAAGCTCCGCCATCTCCCGTCTCTTCAGCCATCGTAGGGGTGCAGTGTGCCGCGCCCGCGCTGCGCCCTCCGCAGCAGGCCTTTACGCCACGCGGCACCGGCTCGCTGCCGAAGGCCACCAGGCCATGGGCGAGCGACGTCCAGGCGACGGTCGCGCTACCGATCCCGCCCAGATCCACGTGGACTAACGCATACTCTGGGAAATAGGGAACCGTGGAGCGTGCCCGCGGGTTGACCCGCTGAACCGGAATGCGGCGGGAGAACACCTCGACCCCGAGCGACTCGACGTGCCGGGCCAGGGCGTCCTCTTTACGCGGCGTGCTGCGCAGGATATAGCGGTTCGAGGCCATGCGTACACTCTGTTAGGCTGAGATGCGGCCGCAATATACAGAGTGCGCCGTCGTGGCCTTTCGGCGGGAATGAAAAACTATTCATACGCAGTCCGCGATCGAATGACTTCCGCGTATGTTCGCAGCACAATATCCTGACTCTCCAGGAGGTCCACCGAGTTGAGGCCAGCCTCGCGAAGGTAGCTGCGATAGACATACTCGAGCTCGCCGTAGTGGCCGAGCTGAGCGTAGGCGCGGATCAGCCAGCTGACAATATCGTCAGCCGCCGGATCCGCAGTCAGCGCCTGCAGGCAGATCAACGCGCAGCGCCGGTACTCGGCGCGCGCGAAGGCGTGCTCGGCCAGCCGCTCGGCGGCGATCACGCAGTAGCTATTGAGCAGGTCACGGCGGGCGCGCATCCACCCGCTGCCGGGCAGAACGTCGGCCATGTAGGGGCCGGTGTAGCAGTCGAGCACCTGGGCGTAGAGCGGCGCGGCCGCCGCCAGCCCCTGGCTCTGCTCGATCTCAGTCGCCAGCTCGTAGGCCTGCTCGAACACCCGCACGTCGGTGTCGTAGAGCGCCGGGTTCAACACCCAGCGGTCTTCGACTTGGAAGAGCACCTGGTCGGACCACTCATCGCCGCAGACGCGCGCCAGCACCTGGCGCAGGGTCGAGATCGTGCGCGCGACGCTCGCGGAGCTGGCGTGGCCATCCCACACAGCCTCGCCGATCGCCGCGCGGGTGGCGCCGTGCGAACCGCAGTACACCAGGTAGGCGAACGTCGCCTGCACCTTCTGCCACCCGGCCCGCCCACCCTCGACCGGCGACCAATCGCGCATGGTGAGACAGGTGCCGCGCACGTGCACCCGCAGCGGGCCAAGGCACGCGACGTAGATCCCCACGTCGCGCGGCTCCTCCGCCGGGCGGCCCGTGAACGTGGCGAGCGTCTGCAGGGCCACCCGCGCCAGCCGCCGCACCTCGGAGTCGGCGTCCTGCGTCAGGTGTCGCAGCGCCTCCTGGCCGCGCGGCCCGTAGCTGCAGGCCAGCAGCGCGGACGTGTGCCGGCGCACATCGGGCAGCGGGTGCGTCAGCAGCGGCAGATACAAGCGAATCAGACTAGCGCTTGGATCGTTCATATGTAGTCCTCCGGGCTGGTGTGCATATAGCTTAGCCACCAGGCTCGGATCGCACATCGGAATGTGCGCTCTTTGTGGATAGGCGCACACGCGAGCTGACATGGGGGCTCTTATAGGATCTTCCGCCTATTGCCGCGCGCCATGGTTGCTTCAATGGGGAAAAACCAGTTAAAATCGGCCCACAGCCGACTTTGGCAACCGAAGGCATACGAAGCGAGCGGTCAACCCCGATCGCGGGCCACGAATGGGATCATGCGCCTAGGCCGGTGTGCCGTTTTCTCCAATGGCCGAGCTGTCACGGGGTGCTAGGATGTGGTCGTAGATCGTGCCGGCGGCGCTAGGGTGAGGCGCAGAACAGGTGATCTCCAGCGCTACGCCGTGGAACGCGCAGGCCACGCTCTCGCGGCGGTATGGCAGCCGCATTGCCAAGAACTGCTTCAAGCTCTGCCCGTCGCCGGAGGATGTGTGCAGCCCAGTGCTAAACCTTGGGGAAGAACGTTTCGGATGGGCGAAGCGCGTGCCGCTCTCGGCAAGGCGTATGATCCTGGCACGATTTGCGCTGTGATAGGGACAGAAAAGGTGAAGACGCTCCGGAATCCCTTCTTCCGGCGCTGTGTGGCGAGAACGACGGAGAAATCGAACGAGGAGAACGTGCGGCCCTTCACGCCGTCCACCGCAGCGCCTGTGCGGACGGCGCGCTCGGGCAAGCGTACACCGTGGCACCGAGGACCGAAGGTTCGCCTGTGCTCAGCCGGCCGTCGGTCTAGCGCGGCAGGTCGATCAGGCGGTGACGGTAGGCGTAGATCAGCAGCTCGGTGCGGTCGTCCACGCCGAGCTTGCCGAAGATCGAGGTGAGGTGGTGGCGCACGGTCGACTCACTGATCACCAGGCGCGCGGCGATCTCGCGGTTGCGCAGGCCCTCGCCGATGAGGCTGATGACCTCGCGCTCGCGAGGGGTGAGCGAGTCGATCTTGGCCCGCTCGGGGTTGGGCGCGTGCGCCCCGCCTGGCCGGATGCGCTCGCGCAGCACCGCCGCGAGCAGCGCCCCGTCGAACCACACCTCGCCAGCGAAGACCGTCTCGACCGCCTTGATCAGCGTCTCGACGGCGCGGTCCTTCAGCACCAGGCCCATGGCGCCGTGTCTGACGACGTGCCGATGTATCTCCGGATCACGCAGGCCGGTGAGCACCAGCACCTGCACGCCGGGCACAGTCACCAGCAGCTCGTCGATCAGATCGATGCCGTTCTCCTCGCCCAGGTCGAGGTCGAGCAGCACAAGGTCGGGGGCAGTGGAGGCGACGACGGCGAGCGCCTCGGCGCGGTTCGACGCCTCACCAACGACTAGGAGGCCCGGGTGGCTCTCAAGCACCATTCGCACGCCGGCGCGCATGACGACATGATCGTCAACCAGCACGATCCGGATGTTTCTCATCAACGCCTCGGTGCGCTGCAGAGCTTCGACCACCTGCCAGGTGGAGATTCTGAAGTATGTGTATTGCAATTGTGCGACGGAATCGCGCGGCTGACAATCCCTGGCGTTATCAGTTTTCAGAATCCGAAAACGAGCCGCTGTCTCAACGTGGTCAGGTGGGCGAGGCCCGCCGCGATCCTGTTTTCTGCCGTCGGGTATAGGGCAAGGCCGGCGCGCCAGCCGTCTTTCGGACACGGCTGACGCTGCGGCGCTGCGGCATCCGCCGCGGAAAAGGAGTGTTCCGGGGGAGGCGATGCCTTCCCAAACCCCTCCAGAGGGTGAGGGAGCGTAGCCACCGCGCACCCCGCGTTACCGACAGGAGCCGGCATGACGGAGAGCTACGACCAGGCGGTAGGACGTATCCTGCGCAGGCTGCGCCACCAGCGCCATCTGACGCTGCGCGCCGCCGCGCAGCTGCTGTGCACGTCCGCGCCGGTCCTCTCGCGCAAGGAGCGCGGCCAGGACCGGATCGAGCGCGAGGACATCGCGGAGGCGGTCCACGCCTACGACCTATCACCGTGGGAGGCCTACGAGCTCTGGACTGCGGCCGGCTTCATCCCCGAGCCGACGCGCCAGCCGCCGCTGGCGTACGACGTCCGCTCGTTCGCCGAGTCGCTCCTGCCCGGCCTGCGCTTCCCGGCCCTGCTCCTGGACACGCTCGGCTACATCATCGCCTGGAACGAGGGATTCGAGACGCTCTGGGGCCTGAGCCGCAGCATCAGCGAGCGCATCCACATGGTCGACGAGCTCTTCACGTCCAACGCGCGCGAGCGCCTCGGCGGGCACTGGGGGCGGTACATCTGCCAGACGCTGCGGGTCTTCTACCTCAAGACGCTGCCGATCGCGAACGACCCGGCCTTCCGCGAGCTGCTGGCACAGCTGGCCGAACGCCACGACCCTGACTTCACGCAGTTCTGGAACGAGACCCACCGCAGCCAGGCGCCGGAGCACCTCCTCCCCCCGACCGACATCGGGCCGATCATCTGCAGCCACACGAGCCCGTTCGGGCCGATCGAGTACACCGTGCTGCAGAGCATCGTCCACTTCTTCCCCCTGCCCTACGACCTGATCGTCTACGTCCCCCTCGGCGCCGAGAACAACCAGCGCTACTTCCGCCTGGTCGAGTCGCAGGCGAGCGACCGGGTGTACGTGCGCGTCTAGCGCAGGAGCCATCTCGCAAATTGCGCCAAGGCCGGCCGCCGGTCTGGCCGGTCATGGCGTATACTACCGGCTACACATGCGCCAGGGCCGGCACCTAGCGCAGCGAGGGAAGGGAGTTACCCCCAATGGCAGAAAACGGGAAGAAGCAGGACGGCCTGGCGGACAACGGCAGGAAGCCCGAAGGCGCGCAGGAATCCAGCCGGGTGCTGACCAACCGGCAGGGCCACCCGATCACCAACAACCAGTCGCAGCGGACGGTCGGCAGCCGCGGGCCGGCGACGCTCGAGAACTACCAGTTTCTGGAGAAGATCAGCCACTTCGACCGGGAGCGCATCCCCGAGCGGGTGGTCCACGCGCGCGGGTTCGTCTGCTACGGCGAGTTCGAGGCCACCGGCAAGATCGGCGACGAGCCGGCCTCGAAGTACACCCGCGCCAAGCTGTTCCAGGAGCCGGGCAAGAAGACGCCGCTCGCCATCCGCTTCTCGACCGTGATCGGCGGCCGCGACTCCTCCGAGGTCGCGCGCGACCCGCGCGGCTTCGCGGTCAAGTTCTACACCGAGGACGGCAACTGGGACCTGGTCGGCAACAACCTGCCGGTGTTCTTCATCCGCGACGCGATCAAGTTCCCGGACGTCATCCACTCGCTCAAGCCGGACCCGGTGACCTTCCGCCAGGAGCCGAACCGCATCTTCGACTTCATGAGCCAGACGCCCGAGTCGATGCACATGCTGACGCACCTGTTCAGCCCGCGCGGCATCCCGGCCAGCTACCGGCACATGGAGGGCTTTGGCGTCAACACCTACAAGATGGTCAACGCCCAGGGCGACACGGTGCTGGTGAAGTACCACTTCCACCCGCGCTGCGGCGTGGCCAGCCTCACCGCCGAGGAGGCGGCCAAGGTGCAGGGGCAGGACCTGGGGTCGGCCTCGAAGGACCTGTACGAGTCGATCGAGCGCGGCAGCTACCCGCAGTGGGACGTCTACGTCCAGATCATGGAGGACCACGAGCACCCCGAGCTGGACTGGGACCCGCTGGACGACACCAAGATCTGGCCGGAGCACCAGTTCCCGCTGCGCAAGATCGGCGTGATGACGCTGAACCGCAACGTCAAGGACTTCCACAACGAGAACGAGCAGATCGCCTTCGGCACCGGCGTGCTGGTGGACGGGCTGGACTTCTCGGACGACAAGATGCTGGTCGGCCGGACCTTCTCGTACTCGGACACCCAGCGCTACCGCGTCGGCCCGAACTACCTGCAGCTGCCGGTCAACCAGCCGCGGGTGCCAGTGGCGACCAACCAGCGCGGCGGCCAGATGTCGTACGGCGTGGACCTGGCCGAAGGGCAGAACCCGCACGTCAACTACGAGCCGTCCATCCACAACGGCCTGCACGTCTCGCCGCGCCCCGAGCCGAACAACCCGCCCGAGATCCGCGGCCGTCTGACGCGCAGCGTGATCGAGCGGCGCAACGACTACGCGCAGGCGCGCGGGCGCTACAGCACCATGATGGACTGGGAGCGCGACGACCTGGTCAAGAACATGGGCGACCTGCTCGGCCAGTGCGAGCGCGATGTCCAGCTGCGCATGCTCTGGCACCTGCTGCTGGTCCACGACGACTACGGGAACCGGGTCGGGCTGGCGCTCGGCCTGTCGGCCGACGACGTCCGCGACCTCGGGCCGCTGCCCGGCCAGGTGCTGACGGAGGAAGACCAGCGGCGGCTGCAGAGCCTCGGGCGGAACGACGACGTGATCGACCCGGCGGCCTGGGGGCAGTGGACCGGCTCGGTGACGAACCGCCGCGCGGCCGCTGAGGAGGTGCTCGGCGGCACGCTGGACAGCGTGGGCGCGCTGCAGTAGGCCTCACCGCCGCGTACCTCCCGTCAGATAAGGAATGGTGGGTGCGGTGAAGCCGCTGCACCCACCATTCCTTATTTTGGGTCTTGACAGCTCTGCCGCTTTATTGTAATATTGACACTAACGAACGAGGGCGCCTTCAGTCCTCATTTCTTTTGGCTCGTAGATAGTGTCAATATAACACTAAATATCGGGTGCGAAGCGGCGCCCGGAGGAGGGCACAATGGAAGTTCTGCTGCTGGTCGGGCTGGTGGCGCTGTTCACGATGATGCTCGCGGGCGGCGGGCACCAGCCGGCGCCGCACGCCCCGAAGGTGATCTACGTCGTCGCCGAGCCGCACAAGGCGCCCGAGCAGGGCCAGGGAGGCTGCCTGCTGCTATTCGCCATCGGCGCCATCGCCCTGCTCGCCCTGAGCCTCCCGACCTAGAAGGTGCGCCACAAGCCGTGCGGGCCAGCACGCTGCGCCCGCACACCACCGGCGGCCGGCCGCTACTCCTCGGGCGGCGCGTACCCGTGGGCGGCCATCCGCTTGCCCATCGCGTCGTACACCGCGGCCGGCAAGTCGTGGACGCCGGTCGCGTCGATCCAGGTGTTGTAGAACTGGAACAGCGCGCAGACGGTGATCGCGTCGTACAGCGCCTCCTCGCTCCACCCCGCCGCCTTGGCCTCGTCGATGTCCGCCTGGCGGATCTGCGTCGAGTCCTCGACAATCTTGGCGATCAGGTGGAACAGCGCCCGCTCCTGCTCCGAGCAGGGCGCGGTGGTGTAGTCATCGAGGACGGCGTCAACGAGCGCCCGGTCCCCCAACAGCTCCGCCGCGACCGCGGCGTGCGAGCCTATTCAGAACGGGCACTCGTTCCGGCGCGATGTGAAGGCCGCGATCAGCTCGCGCAGCCCCGGCGAGAGCGGCGACGGGCCACGCAGCACGGCGTGCGTAAAGCGCGACAGGTGGTCGGTCCAGGCCGGCTTGAACGCCAGCAGGTAGCGGATCTGCGGCACTGGCATGCCGGACGCCCGCGCCTGCCGGATCAGGTCGGCGTACATGCCGGAGCCCTGGTGCTCCTCGACCTCCCGCAGGTACATTGGCTCCATATCTCTCCCTTCACCGCTCACTGTTCGAGCAGACACACATCATCATACCAGAAGCGCGCCGCGAGTGTCGCGCACCCCTGCCCGGTCTCGAGCCGCAGCGCGACCGCCTTCCCCGGCTCATCCGCGGCGACGACCGGGTGGCCGCCGAGCGCCTCGAGCAGCGCCGCCGGCTCCTCCGCGCGCACGGCCACCGCCCCTTCCGGCGCGAAGCGCCGCAGCCACGCCGCCGCTCGCCAGCGCCCCTCGTCGAGGTAGCAGGCCGGGTCGGGCACGCGCGCCCACGCCGCCCCCCACAGCACCAGCGCCAGCGCCAGCACCGGCCAGGCGAGCCGCGCCCGCCACGCAGGGGCGCCGAGCACGCTCAGCCGCTCAGCCGTGCGGCCCGCGCGCTCCGAGTCGGACCAGCGGTAGAGCAGCGCGCCCCACACCAGCGCCGCCGCCGCGAGCAACCAGGTGGCCGGCAGGAGCAGCGCCGCCACCGCGCCCAGCGCCGCCGCGAGCAGCCCGCGCCCGCCCCCCATCGCCGCCTGCGCCGCCAGCAGCAGCGCGAACGCGGCCGTCGGCCACACCAGGTAGTACAGCCCGAGCGGGTCCCAGCCTGCCGCCCGCGCCAGCGCGCCCAGGGCAGCGCCGAGCGACAGCCCGCCGCCAGCGTCCGTCACGCGCGCGATCGCCGCGGCGTGCAGCGGCTCGAGCAGCAGCAGGCCGGTGAACACCCGCTCGCCGCGCAGCCCTTCTGCGACCAGCCAGGGCAGCGCCAGCACGCACAGCGTGCCCAGGCTCAGCGCGAACGCCCGGCGGCGCTCCTGCTCGCCCGGCCCCCGCCAGGCCAGCGCGCCCGCACCCGTCGGCCGCAGCTCGCCGCCGTCCTCGGCCCAGCGCGGGGCCGCCCACGGCAGCGCCACGTGCATCGTGAGCCAGGCCAGCGCCCACGCCGGCACATACGCGCCCAGAGCGCGCCAGCCGTCCACCGTCTGGCCGGGAAGCGCCAGCGCCTGCAGCGCGCCGAGCAGCAGCGCGAACTCCAGCCCGCCGAGCAGCAGCGTCAGCCAGCGCGGCTGGTAGCCGAGCAGCCAGCCGTACACCCCTGCGTCGAGCGCCAGCCCCAGCAGCGCCATCAGGGCGAACATCCACATATACGACCCGTCGCGCGCGGCCAGCGCGAGGGCGCCCAGGTACGCCGCCGGCCCGATCAGCGAGAGCAGCCGCGTCTGTAGCCGGCCGGCGAAGGTGAAGTACATAGCTCAGCAGTCGATGGGGATACGCCGCGCGGCGTACTTCATGCCGAAGAACGTGTCGGCCACCGGCAGCGCCCAGCGCGCGAGGACGCCGACAGCCGCCAGCACGCTGCCGGGACGGCTGAGCGGCGGCACGGTGAAGTCGTCGTTCACCTGGAGCACCCCGCCCACGCAGGGCACCCGCTCCTCCTCGACCAGCCGGCGCACCAGCGGGTGCTCGCGGACGTCCGTGCGGAACCCGGTCGCGAACACCACCCGGTCCACCGCCAGCGTGTCGCCGCCGGCCAGGTGCAGCCTTAGCGGCCGCCCGTGGCGCTCGTGCCTGCCGGCCTCTTCGATGCGCTCGACCGTCGCCTGGCGCGTGATGAAGCGCCCGTCGCGGCGCGCCTGCCACAGCCGCCACTCCCAGCCCGGGCGCAGCGCGTAGCTGCCCGAGCCGGCCCGCAGCCGGCTCAGCCGCGCCTCCGGGTCGAGCCGGCGGTACTCGTCGAGGCCCACCGCGCTGAACATCCGGCGCGGCGCGTTGAGCTGCTGGCGCTTCAGCGAGCTGCGGTGCAGCGCCACGACGCTCGCACCGGCCGCGAGCGCCGCCAGCCAGACGTGGGCGGCCCCCATGCCGCCGCCCACCACCGCGATCCGCTCGCCGGCCGCGAAGGTCGGCCGCTGGTAGGCGTGCGACACCCGCGGGTGGAAGCGCCACGAGCCAGCCGCCGCGGGCCAGCGCAGCCCCGGGTGCCCGAGCGCCAGCACCACGTTCCTGGCCCGCCCGAGCGGCGCCCCCTGCTCGTCGAACAGCTCGAACCAGCGCGGGTCGCCGGCCGGCCGCGCCACCCGGCCCACGCGGGCGTGCACGTGGCAGCGCGCGAAGCTGTAGCGCTCGGCGACCTGCGCCGCGTGCTCCAGCAGCAGGTCGAGCGGGGGAGTGTACAGGTTGAACAGCGAGGCCAGCGCCGGGAGCGGCGATCGGCGCCGCAGCGTGTCCACCAGCGCGAGGTCGGGGAAGCCCGCCGGGCTGAGGTGGCCGTCCCCCTCGGAGCGCATCGTATCCTGGCGCACCGAGCGCGCGTAGCGCTCCAGCCTCGCCAGCGGGTGCGGGCTGTCGCCGTACACAGTGATCTCGTCCGTGACGCCGCGATGCCGCAGCACGGCGAGCGTCGCCAGCGCCGCCGGCCCATCACCAATGATCGCAGTGTGGCTCGCGCGCAGCATATGTCATCAGCATCGCTGGGGATTACGACAACCGATTGTACCACAGGCGCGGCGCCTGTCCAGAGCTCCCGTCCCCGCCGCCCCTCCGAGGCCGATCGACGGCGGAGGAATCCGCAAGGTATGATAGGATTCCTCGCACCGCCGTAGGCCGTCGCCAGAGACGCAGGGGCAGTGCCATGCAGGCGACTCTCCCATCACAGCCGCTGCCGTTCGTGGGGCGCGAGCGCGAGATCGACCGCATCCTCGCGCTGCTCGCCGACCCCGCCTGCCGGCTGCTGACGATCACCGGCCCGGGCGGCATCGGCAAGACCCGGCTGGCGCTCGAGGTCGCGCGGCGCGTGGCCGAGGCCGCCGAGGTGGTCTTCGTCTCGCTCGAGCCGCTCACCTCGCCCGACGCCGTCCCCCGCGCGGTCGGCGACGCCGCCGGCATCCCGCTCACCGGCCGCGAGAGCACGCGCGAGCTGCTCGTCGGCCGGCTCCAGGCGCGCGAGCTGCTCCTGGTGCTGGACAACTTCGAGCACCTGCTCGCCGCCGCCGACCTGCCGGCCGAGCTCCTCGCGCGCGCGCCGGGCGTCCGCATGCTGGTCACCTCGCGCGAGAGCCTCAACGTCCAGGGCGAGTGGCTCTTCCCGCTCGACGGGCTCGACCTGCCGAGCGAGGGCGATGACGGCCCCGCGCCCCCGGCCTCGGTGCAGCTCTTCGTCGAGCGCGCCCGGCGCGCGCGCCCGGACTTCTCGCTCGAGGCCGAGCGCGCCGGCGTCGAGCGCATCTGCCGCCTGGTCGAAGGGATGCCCCTCGCGCTCGAGCTCGCCGCCGCCTGGACGCGCATCCTGCCCAGCGCCGCCATCGCCGACGAGATCGCCCGCGGCCTGGACGTGCTCGGCGCCAGGGTGCGCGACGCGCCGGCCCGCCACCGCAGCATCCGCACCGCCTTCGACCGCTCGTGGGAGCTGCTGAGCGAGGCGGAGCGCCGGACCCTGGCGCGGCTCTCGGTCTTCCGCGGCGGGTTCACCCACCACGCCGCCTACCACGTCGCCGGCGCAGACCTCCACACCCTGGCGGCGCTGGTGGACCGCTCGCTCGTCCGGCTGGGGGCCGCCGGCCGCTACCACATCCACGCGCTGCTGCGCCAGTACGCCGCCGGCCAGCTCGAGTCCCCCGAGGAGCAGGCCGCCGCCCGCCGCGCCCACGGCGTCTACTTCGCCGGCTTCCTCGGCGACCGGCTGGAGCGCCTGATCGGCGACGGGCAGGTCGAGGCGGTGGGCGAGATCGCGGCCGAGATCGACAACATCCGCGCCGCCTGGCAGTGGGCGGTGGAGACGCGCGACGTCGCCTCGATCGCCGCCGCAGCGCACCCGCTCGCGCTCTACCACGCGGCCCGCGGCCCGTACCGCGAGGGGGCCGCGCTGCTCGAGCAGGCCGCCGGCAGCCTGCGCCGCCAGGAGCTGGACCGCCAGGCGGGGGTGGCGCTGGCGGTGGTGCTGAACGACATCGGCTGGCTGTCGCTGCGGCTCGGCGCCCTGGAGCGCGCCCGCGCCTGCTGGGAGGAGAGCCTGGCGCTGTACGAGCGCTTCGGCGCGCCGCCGCAGCCGGGCCGCGCCACCGATCCGCTGCTCGGCCTGGCCGACCTGGCGCTGATCGCAGGGAGCTACGCCGAGGCCACCCGGCTCGGCGAGGCCGCCCTGCGGCGCAGCGAGGTCCACCACCACCTCCACAACCTCCCCTTCGCCTGGTACGTCCTGGCCGAGGCATCGCTCGCGCAGGGGCTCTACGCGGCCGCCGGCCGCTACGCCCGCCGCGCCCACGCCGCGGTCCGCGCCTCGCGCGACCAGTGGTACATGGCCTACATCCTCCACGAGCTCGGGCACATCGCCGTCGCCACGGGCGCGTTCGACGAGGCGCGCCGCCACTACCAGCAGGGCTACGCCATCCGCGAGGCGTTCGGCGACGCGCAGGGCATGGCCGAGTCGCTCGACCACCTGGGGCGCGCGGCGCTGCGCCAGGGGGACTACGCCGGGGCGCGCGAGCTGTACGAGCGCAGCCTCGAGCGCTACCGCGCCACCGGGGACAACGGCGGCGTCGCGCGCGCCCTCAACGGCCTCGGGGTCGCCGCGCTGGCCGCCGGGGATGCGCCCGCGTCGGCGCGCGCCTTCGCCGAGGCGCTCGACCACGCCGCCCGCATCGGCTTCGTGCCGCTCACGCTGCACATCATGGCCAACGCGGCCGAGCTGCTCAGCCACGCCGGCCAGGAGGCCGCCGCCGTCGAGATCCTGATCTCCGTGCTGCGCCACCCGGCCTGCGAGCGCGCCGTCGGCGACCGCGCGCAGCAGCACCTGGTGCTCGCCGAGCAGCGCCTCCCGCCCGAGGCGTTCGCCGCCGCCGCCGCCCGCGGGCAGACCGCCGACCTCGACGGCGCCGTCGCCCGGCTCCACATGGCGCTGGCGGCGCCGCTGCAGATCGCCCGCCCCCCGGCGCCGCTCGCCGCCCGCCCGGAGGCCGCCGCGCCCGCGCCCGGCGCCCAGCAGCCGCTGATCGAGCCGCTGACCCCGCGCGACCGCCAGGTGCTCGCGCTCGTCGCCGCCGGCCTCTCCAACCAGGAGATCGCCGACCAGCTCATCCTCGCGCTCGGCACCGTCAAGTGGTACGTCCGCGAGGTGTGCGGCAAGCTCGGCGTCCGCACCCGCACCCAGGCCATCGCCCGCGCCCGCGAGCTCGGCCTGCTCCCCTAAGGCCCGCGCACCAGCCCATCCTTTGCGCGAGCCATCCCGTTCTGCTATACTTCCGAATCAGGCGCTGCTGTTGTATTCGGCGCCGCGCCGCTCCAGGCTCTCCGGCTGCCGCCGGCGCGGGGCGCGGCCCGCCACACCGCCCCGCTCACGGGTACGCGGGCAGAACGTCTCCCGATTGAGATACGCATGACAGACCAACAGCTGATACGAAATTTCAGTATCATTGCGCACGTAGACCATGGCAAGACTACCCTGTCCGACCGGCTCCTGGAGCTGACCGGCACGATCACCGAGCGCGAGCGGCGCGAGCAGCTGCTCGACGCGATGGACCTCGAGCGCGAGAAGGGGATCACGATCAAGCTCAAGCCGGTGCGCATGAAGTACACCGCGCAGGACGGCCAGACTTACACGCTGCACCTGATCGACAGCCCCGGCCACGTGGACTTCTCCTACGAGGTCTCGCGCGCGCTCGCCGCCGGCGAGGGCGCCATCCTCGTCGTCGACGCGTCGCAGGGCATCGAGGCCCAGACGCTCGCCAACGTCTACCTGGCGCTCGAGAACGACCTGACGATCATCCCGGTGCTCAATAAGATCGACCTCCCCGGCGCCGACCCGGACCACGTCGCGCAGGAGATCGAGTCCGTCCTCGGCCTGCCCGCCGAGGACGTGCTGCGCGTCTCCGCCAAGCAGGGCACGGGCGTCCCCGAGCTGCTCGAGGCGATCGTCCAGCGCATCCCGCCGCCCCGCGGCCTCCGCGAGCGGCCGCTGCGCGCGCTGGTGTTCGACAGCCACTACGACGCCTACAAGGGCGTGATCGCCTACGTCCGCGTAGTCGACGGCTCGGTCAGGACCGGCCAGCGCATCCTCATGATGGGCACCGGCAGCCAGGCCGAGGCGCTCGAGCTCGGCACCTTCCGCCCGGCCATGACCCCCGTCGATAGCCTGGAGACCGGCGAGGTCGGCTACATCGCCACCGGCCTCAAGCAGATCGGCGAGGTCCAGGTCGGCGACACGGTCACGCTCGCCGAGATGCCCGCCGAGCAGCCGCTCCCCGGCTACCGGCCGGCCAAGCCCATGGTCTTCGCCGGCATCTACCCGGTCGAGGCCAACCAGTACCCGGAGCTGCGCGAGGCGCTCGAGAAGCTCAAGCTCAACGACGCCGCGCTCTCCTTCGAGCCCGAGAAGTCCGCCGCCCTCGGCTTCGGCTTCCGCTGCGGCTTCCTCGGCCTGCTGCACATGGAGATCGTCCGCGAGCGCCTCGAGCGCGAGTACGACCTCGACCTGCTGATCACCGCGCCGAGCGTCGAGTACCAGGTGCTCACATCCTCCGGCGACATCATCACCGTCGATAACCCCTCGGAGATGCCGGACCAGAGCCGGATCGAGGCGATCGAAGAGCCGGTGATGCAGATCACGATCATCACCCCCACCCGCTACATCGGCCAGATCATGGAGCTCGTCACCGGCAAGCGCGGCGTCTTCGAGAGCATGGACCACCTCGACCCGCAGCGGGTGGCGCTCAAGTACCGCATCCCGCTCTCGGAGATCGTCGTCGACTTCTACGACCAGCTCAAGAGCCGCACCCAGGGCTACGCCTCGCTCGACTACACGCTCGCCGGCTACCAGGAGGGCGACCTCGTCAAGCTGGACATCCTGGTGAACGGCTCGCCGGTCGACGCGCTGAGCCTGATCGTCCACCGCGACACCGCCTACGCCCAGGGCCGCCAGCTGGTGGAGCGGCTGCGCAAGCTCATCCCGCGCCAGTTGTTCGAGGTGCCCATCCAGGCCGCGATCGGCAGCAAGATCATCGCCCGCGAGACCATCCGCGCCCTGCGCAAGGACGTGCTGGCCAAGTGCTACGGCGGCGATGTCACCCGCAAGCGCAAGCTGCTCGAGAAGCAGAAGGAGGGCAAGAAGCGCATGAAGATGGTCGGCAACGTCGAGATTCCGCAGGAGGCGTTCATGGCGGTCCTCTCCCTGAACGAGGAGTGAGCCGCCCGCCCCCGCCCTGCTCGCCCCAGCCGCCGCTCGAGCTAGTGAAAGAGATGCCGCCTGCGCCCGGCCGCCTTCCCGCGCATCCCGCCGCCGCGCCGGCCGCAGCCCCGATCGCGACTCCAACCTGCTGCCGCCCCATCGTGGGCGGAGCTGTGGAGGGCAGCGCGCCCTCCACGTGTCCTGTATTCCGCCGCAGTGCGGCGCAAGAGGGGTATCTGGGGCAGCAGCGCCTCCCCGGCCCCGCCACGTCCTAAAGGAGCCCACGTGACTTTCAGAACAGCTGTCCTCGCCCTCCTCGCCGCCCTCATCCTCGCCGCCTGCGGCACGCCCGCCGCCCAGACCGTCGCGCGCGTCGACGATGTCACCCTCACCCGGCAGGCGCTCGACGAGCAGATCACGCGCATCGAGCAGGGCTTCCAGGAGCAGGCCGCGCTCGGCATGCCGATGCCCTCGCGCATCGAGATCGAGCAGGAGCTCGTCAGGCGCTTCATCGAGCAGAACCTCACCCTCAGCGTCGCCCGCCAGCGCGGCGTCGCCGTCAGCGACTCCGAGGTGGACACGCAGATCGAGGAGTTCCGCGCCCAGATCCCCGAGCTCGAGACCGTGGTGCAGAACGACCTCGGGTACTCCGGCGCGGACTCCACCGAGTTCCGCCAGTTCGTGACCTACCTCCTGGCCCAGGAGAAGCTCGCCGAGGGCCTCGTCCCCGACACCGAGGTGCGCCAGCGCATCACCGAGGAGGTCATGCGCCCCACGCCGATCGCCACCGTCGCCCACATCCTCGTCGCCACCGAGGAGGAGGCCAACCAGGTGATCGAGCGCCTCAACAACGGCGAGGACTTCGCCGCGCTCGCCGCCGAGCTCTCGACCGACCCCGGCTCCAAGGACAACGGCGGCGTCTACGAGGACGTGCCGCAGGGCCAGTTCGTCGAGCCGTTCGACAAGGCCACCTTCGAGGACCTCGAGCCCGGCGAGACGACCCAGACGCCGGTGCAGACTCAGTTCGGCTACCATGTGATCCGCCTGATCTCGCGCGGCGAGCTGCCGCCCCCCTCCGCCGAGGAGGCCCAGGCGCAGATCGACATGCTCGTGGCGCAGGAGCTCGGCATGCAGCGCCAGCAGGCGCTCGCGCAGCTCATGGAAGACGAGCGGGCGCGCGCCGAGCAGGAGCAGCGCATCGTCGAGCCGACCTACCCAACGCCAACCCTCGACCCGGCCTTCGCGCCCTAGCCGCGTGCCGGGGAGCTGTGGAGGGCCGCTGGCCCCCCACAGCTCCGCTCGGAGGCTGCGGGGAGCGCCGCCGCGCAACGCATGTGAGCAGACCTTGAGCATCCGATGAGCGCCACGCAACCAGGGATCACCATCGTCGGCCTCGGTCCGGGCGACCCCGGCCAGATCACGCGCGCAGCGTGGGAGGCCATCTCATCCGCCGGCGTGCTCTACCTGCGCACCGCCGTCCACCCAACCGTCGCCGCGCTGCCGCAGCGCCTTGAGCTGCGCCCCTTCGACGCGCTCTACGAGCAGGCCGATGACTTCTCCGAGGTCTACCGGCGCATCGCCGCCGAGCTCGTCGCCCGCGCCGAGTCCGGCGAGCCGGTGGTCTACGCCGTCCCCGGCCACCCGCTCGTCGCCGAGGCCACCACCCGCCACACCCTGGCCCTCGCCCGCGAGCGCGGCGTCCCCGCCCGCATCGTCGCCGGCCTGAGCTTCATCGAGCCGGCCTGCGAGCTGATCGGGATCGACCCGCTCGAGCGCGGCCTGCAGCTCCTCGACGCGCTGGACCTCGTCCCCGAGCAGCGCCCGTCGTCGGGCGCCGGCCCCGCGGCCAGCTGGGCCTCGCTCCACGGCCACGAGTACCAGCCACCGCTCGTCCCGTTCCCGCTGAGCGCCACGCGCCCGGCGCTGATCTGCCAGGTCTTCAGCCGCCTGATCGCCTCGCACGTCAAGCTCTCGCTCATGGAGCGCTACCCCGCCGCCCACCCGGTCACGCTGGTGCGCGCCGCCGGGGTGGCCGGCCAGGAGCGCGCCTGGACCGTGCCGCTCCACGAGCTCGACCGCCAGGCGGGCATCGACCACCTCACCTCCCTCTTCGTGCCGGCCCTCGAGCCGCTCGCCGACCAGCGCGGCCCGGAGGGGCTCGCCTACGTCGTCGCGCGGCTGCTCGGCCCCGGCGGCTGCCCGTGGGACCGCGAGCAGGACCACCGCTCGCTGCGCCCAGCGCTGCTCGAGGAGACCCACGAGGTGCTCGAGGCGCTCGACGCGGGCGACGAGGAGGCGCTGGCCGAGGAGCTCGGCGACCTGCTGATCAGCATCCTGATGCACGCCGAGATGTCGCGCCAGGCCGGCGGCTTCGCGATCGCCGAGGTCTACGAGCACGCGGCCGCCAAGCTCGTCCGCCGCCACCCGCACGTCTTCGGCGATGTGGCCGTCGATGGCAGCGGCCAGGTGCTGCAGAACTGGGAGCAGATCAAGAGCGGCGAGCGCGCCGCCAAGGGGCAGGCCGCGCGCGGCACGCTCGACGGCATCCCGCCCGCCCTCCCGGCGCTCGCGGCCGCCCAGAAGCTCACCTCGCGCGCCGCCCGCGCCGGCTTCGACTCGCCCGACGTCGAGGACACCTGGGCGCTGCTGCGCGAGGAGCTCGCCGAGCTGCGCGCCGCCGCCAACGGCCCCTCCGAGCAGGTCGAGGCCGAGCTCGGCGACCTGCTGCTCGCCGCCGTCAGGCTGGCCTGGAAGCTCGACGTGGACGCCGAGAGCGCCCTGCGCGCCGCGAGCGCCCGCTTCCGCCGCCGCTTCGCCCTGCTCGAGGAGCGCCTCGCCGCCCAGGGACTCCGGCTGAGCGACATGTCGGTGGCCGAGAAGCTCGCCGCCTGGGACGCCACCAAGACGGTGGGCGACGAACGGTAAGAGCGCCGGGGTCATCGGCGCGGAGCAGCTCCGGTGGCCCCCGGCTTCAGCCACTCGCGTTCAAAGAGATGCCCAAGCCACCCCTCGAGCTCAAGATCGGCGACGTCGTCCAGATGCGCAAGCCGCACCCCTGCGGCGGCGACATCTGGCGTATCGTGCGCGTCGGCGCCGAGATCGGCATCCGCTGCACGACGTGCGACCGCCGGGTGCTCCTGCCGCGCGCCACCTTCGAGCGCCGCATCAAGCGCTTCGTCGAGCGCGCCGCGCCGCCGCGCGGCGGAGAGGAGGGCGCCGCGTCCTAGCGCCCCAGCCCACCGCGCGGCGACGCTCCCGGCTGCCCCGCCGGGCGCCAGCACGCGAGCGCTTCCTCCCCGCGTGGAGCCGGCCGGCAAAATTGGCGCCCGCGCGCCAAACGCGGTATCATGTCGGCATCACACGATATTCTGTATCAGGTCTGCCGTGACCATGTATCTGTTCGCCGCCCGGCTCATCTGGCAGCTGGCGCTGGCGGTCCTGCTGCTCGCCTCGGCCCACCCGGCCCAAGCGTCGCCCGTGGCGCAGACGGCCGCGGGCCCGCTCTACAGCGTCGAGGTCCGCGGCACCGTCACGTCCGTCAGCATCGACTACCTGCGCCGCGCCCTGCGGGTCGCCGAGGCGTCTAACGCCCAGGCGCTGATCATCACGCTCAGCACGGGCGGCGGCGTCCTGCGCGACATCCGCCCGTTCGCGGGGGAGATCGCCCGCGCCGAGGTGCCGGTCGTCGTCTACGTCGCGCCGCCCGGCACGCAGTCCGGCGCGCCCGGCGCCTTCCTGCTCAGCTCGGCCCACATCAGCGCGCTCGCGCCCAACACGAGCTTCGGCAGCCCCTACCCGCTCACCCAGGTCGACGCCGCGCTCACCGAGCAGACGCGCAACCTGGTGCTGAACAGCGTGGTCGACCAGCTGCGCGATTGGAACGAGGGCCGCGGCCGCGACGCGAGCTGGGTCGCACGCGCGGTCCGCGAGGGGGCGATCGTCACCAACCAGCAGGCGACGGCCACCAGCCCGCCGGCCGTGGACCTGGTGGCCACCAATCACGACGAGCTGCTCACGCTGCTCGAGGGGCGCACGGTCCGGCTCGAGGGCGGCCAGACGGTGCGCCTCAGCACCCTCGGCAGCCAGCCGGAGCCGATCGAGCCGACGCTGTTCGAGAGCCTGCGCCTGGCCCTGGCCGACCCGACCATCGCCTTCGCGCTGCTGATCCTCGGCGCCATCGCGATCTACCTCGAGCTGGCGTCGCCGGGCACCGGGGTCTTCGCCGGCATCGGCCTGGTCCTGCTGCTCGCCGCCGGCGCCGGCCTGATCGTCCTGCCGCTGCGCTGGTGGGGGCTGGCGCTGCTCCTGGGCGGGCTGCTGCTGATCGGCGCCGAGTTCGTCATCCAGTCCCACGGCGCCCTGACGGTGACCGGCCTGGCGCTGCTGGTGGTCGGCGCGTTCAACCTGGTGGACCCGGTCCAGGCCCCCGGCACGGGCATCGCGCTGTGGGCGCTGGCGCTGGTCGTGGCCGGCCTGGCCATCGCGGCGGCCGTCGGCGTCACCCTCGCCCTGCGCAGCCGGGCGCGGCCCGTCGCCACCGGCCGCGAGGCCCTGGTCGGCAAGCTGGCCGAGGTGCGCCGGCGGCTCGACCCGCGCGGGATGGTGTTCGTCGAGGGCGCGCTGTGGCAGGCGATCAGCGAGAACGGCACGGTCGAGCCCGGCGACTGGGTGCGCGTCACGGCCGTCCACAACCTGCAGCTGATCGTCCGCCCGCTGGATAGCGAGGAGTCGCAGGAGGAGCCGGAGGCCAGTACGGAGTAGCTCGTCGCCGGCGCCGCCGCAGGCTCAGCGCGAGCCATTCCCCACCCAACGGCTGATGACCGACGACCGAACAAAGGAGTGAGGCATGAATATAGGACCTGCCCTGCTGTGCGTCGCCGTGCTGCTGTTCGCCCTGCTGATGATCGGGCTCTCGGCGATCAAGATCGTGCCCGAGTACGAGCGCGGCGTCGTCTTCCGCCTCGGGCGGCTGGTGGGCGCGCGCGGCCCCGGCCTGTTCTTCCTCATCCCCATCCTCGAGCGCATGGTGCGCGTCGACATGCGCGTCATCACCATGGACGTCCCGCCGCAGGAGGTGATCACGCTCGACAACGTGACCATCAAGGTCAACGCCGTGCTCTACTTCATGGTGGTTGACCCGCAGCTCGCGGTCGTCAAGGTGGTGGACTTCATCCGCGCCACGATGCAGATCGCCCAGACCACGCTGCGCAGCGTGGTCGGCCAGGTGGAGCTGGACGAGCTGCTCGCCCGCCGCGAGGCGATCAACGAGAAGCTGCAGCGCATCATCGACGAGCAGACCGAGCCGTGGGGCGTCAAGGTCACGATCGTCGAGGTCAAGGACGTCGAGCTGCCGCAGACGATGCAGCGCGCGATGGCCAAGCAGGCCGAGGCCGAGCGCGAGAAGCGCGCCAAGATCATCCACGCCGAGGGCGAGTTCCAGGCGTCGAAGATGCTGGCCGAGGCGGCCTCGGTGATCGCCAGCGAGCCGACCTCGCTCCAGCTGCGCTACCTGCAGACGCTCACCGAGATCGCGACGGAGAAGAACAGCACGATCATCTTCCCGCTGCCGGTCGATACGGTCAAGGTGTTCATGGACACGCTGGCGAGGGCCAACGGCTCGCAGCCAGCCCCGCAGACGCCGCCGCGCTCGACGACCACCACCACTCACCTCGAGGAGTAGCGGGACGGCGCAGGTCCGCGGGCCGCAGGAAAAGCGGCCCCGCCTGCGCCCGCGCCGCCGTGCTGCATGCCCCGGCGCTGCCGCGCCGCTCAACCGCCCCCGCAGCCCCGAGCTCCCCCATGACGGAGGCCCTGTCACCCATCGCGCCGGCGCACCCGGCGCGATGGGTCCCTCCTCGGAGAGATGCCTCGCTCCGCCGGCTGGCGCCGCCTCCGCTCAGCATGGCGGAGGCACGTCTCCGCGCCTCGCGCCCCGGCCTCACCCCTCTTAGCCGCTATGCTATAATGGCTGTGGAATCGGTGCGGTTTCTCCGTCCGTCGGCCCTCGCCACGCCGCAGCCCCGGCTGCCGTGAGGCGGCCGGCGTCTCTGTGTCTGTAAGGAAGCCATGGACATCTCAGTTCTCTCCGGCAGCGCGGCGCAGCTAGACACGCCGCTGCTCGTGATCGGCGCCTTCGAGGACGAGCCGCTCCCCGAGGCCGCCGCGGCGCTCCTCGAGCAGGGGGATTTCACCGCCAAGCCGAAGCAGGCGCTGCTCCTCTACCCGCGCGGCGCGCTCGCCGCCCGGCGCCTGCTGCTCCTCGGCCTCGGCAAGCGAGACCAGCTCACCGGCGAGCGCCTGCGCGAGGCCGCCGGCCTGGCCGGCCAGCGCGCCGCCGAGCTGAAGGTCGACCGCGTCACCGTCGAGCTCCCCGCCGCCGGCCAGCTCCCGCCCGACGCCGCGGCCCAGGCGCTCGTCGAGGGCCTCGCGCTCAGCACCTACCGCTTCCTGGAGTACAAGAGCGACACCGGGGACGACGGGCGGCGCGCCATCGAGTCGCTGCAGATCCTCGCCGCCGACGAGGACGCCGCCCGCCGCGGCGCCGCCATCGGCTCGGCGGTGGCCCGCGGCGTCAGGCTCGCGCGCGACCTCGCCAACCGCCCCAGCAACGATCTCACCCCCGAGAAGCTGGCGGGCGCCGCCCGCGCCGTGGCCGAGCAGTTCGGCATGGCCTCGACGATCCTCGGCCCCTCCGAGCTGCGCGTCCAGGGCTTCGGCGGCGTGCTCGGCGTCGGCCAGGGATCCGCCAACCCGCCCTACGTCGCCGTCGTCGAGTACGACGGCCGGCGCGACGGGTCCGGCCCGACGATCTGCCTGGTCGGCAAGGGGATCACCTTCGACACCGGCGGCATCTCGATCAAGCCGGCCGAGGGCATGGACAACATGAAGATGGACATGGGCGGCGCCGCGGCGGTGATCGGCACCATGCACGTCGTCGGCGAGCTCGGCCTGCCGCTGCGCGTCGTCGGCCTGATCGGCGCCGCCGAGAACATGCCCAGCGCCACCTCCTACAAGCCCGGCGACATCCTCAGGACTCTGAGCGGCAAGACGATCGAGGTGCTCAACACCGACGCCGAGGGGCGCATCGTCCTCGCCGACGTGCTCACCTACGCGCAGCGCTTCCAGCCCGATGCGATCATCGACCTGGCCACGCTCACCGGCGCGATCATGGTCGCGCTCGGCCCGCACGCGATCGGCCTGATGAGCAACGACGACTCCCTCGCGCAGCGCCTGGTGCGCGCCGGGGAGGCGGCGGGCGAGCGCGCCTGGCAGCTCCCGCTCTGGGAGCCCTACCGCGAGATGGTCAAGAGCGACATCGCCGACGTGAAGAACAGCACCGGGCGCTACGGCGGCGCCATCACCGCCGCCGCCTTCCTCTCCAACTTCGTCGGCGACGTGCCCTGGGCGCACCTGGACATCGCCGGCACCGCCTGGACCGACGCCAAGCCCAAGCCGTACATGACTAAAGGCGCCACCGGCGTCGGCGTCCGGCTGCTGACACAGGCTCTACGCACCTGGACCGAAAGCTGACATCGCAGAAATCGGCCCGCCGCCAGCGTTCATGCCAATAGCACCGCAGCGATTGGCACACCTGGCGCGGGCCGATTTGGAGTACGCTCGCGCAGCGCCGCGCCGGACAACATAAGGAGCGTCAGATGCCGGACGAGATGATTGTTCGCTTCTGGGGGGTGCGTGGGAGCCACCCAGTTCCAGGGCCACGCACCGTGCGCTACGGCGGCAACACCTCGTGCGTCGAGGTGCAGGCTGGGGCGCACACGATCATCCTCGACGCCGGCACCGGGATCATCAACCTCGGCGCCGAGCTGCTGCGCCAGTCACGCGACAGCGGCAACCGGCCGGTGGTAGCGACGATCCTGTTCAGCCACATGCACCACGACCACACCCAGGGCTTCCCGTTCTTCAAGCCGGCCTACCTCGGCGCCACCACGCTGAACATCCTCGGCCCCAAGGTCTTCCAGGAGGATCTCGAGCAGGCGCTCGCCAACGCCATGCTGCCGCCCAGCTTCCCGATCAGCCTGGACGAGCTGCCCTCGCTCAAAATCCTGCGCAACATCAGCGAGCACAACGTCGTCCTGCTCGGCCAGAGCCCCACCGACGTCCAGGTCCTCAACCGCTACCACAACACGATCGACGACTCGCCCGACCTCGTGCGCATCCACACCTACCACAGCTTCGCCCACCCCAAGAACGGCGTGAACATCTACCGCATCAGCTGGCGCGGCAAGGCGGTGGTCTACGCCACCGACACCGAGGGGTACGTGGAGCACGACCAGCACCTCGTCGCCATCGCCCGCGACGCGGACCTGCTGATCCACGACGCGCAGTACCGGGTGGAGGACTACATCAACCCCGCCGATCCCAAGCAGGGCTTCGGGCACAGCACGCCGGAGATGGCGTGCGGCGTGGCGCAGGCCGCCGGCGCCCGGCAGCTCGTGCTGTTCCACCACGACCCAAGCTACGACGATGACACGGTCGCCCAGATCGAGGCCGACGCGCAGCGCATCTTCTCGTGCACCCGCGCCGCCTACGAGGGGCTGGAGATCCGGCTGTGACGCCCGCCGGGGCGCTACAGCGACTGGGGGATCGTAAAGAAGAAGGTGCTGCCCTGGCCGAGCTCGCTCTCGACCCAGATCCGGCCGCCGTGCGCCTCGACCACCAGCTTGCAGAAGGTCAGCCCGAGCCCGCTGCCGCCGCGGCGCTCGCCCACCTGCCCGAACTTAGCGAAGATCTTGTCGCGGTCCTTGGGGGCGATCCCGATCCCCTGGTCGCGCACCGAGATGCAGATCGCCGGGTGATCGGCCTCGCCGGCGGCGGTGGCCCGCGCGCTGATGTGCACGCTGGACCCGCGGCCGCTGAACTTGATCGCGTTCGCCACCAGGTTCTGCACCACCCGCACCACCAGCCCTGAGTCGGCCGGCACGGACGGCAGGCCCTCGGGAAGGTCCAGCACCAGCTCGATGCGCTTGTCCTGCGCCAGCGATGCCAGCTGCTCCGCCGCCCGCCCGACGAGCTCGCCCACATCGCACGCCGCCAGCGTCAGGGGCATTCGCCCGGCCTCCAGCCGGTTGATGTCCAGCAGCGTGTTGATCATCTCCAGCATCTGCTGCGCGCTGGCGTTGGCGATGTTCAGAATGTGGTGCTGGCTCGGCGTGAGCGGCCCGGAGACGCCGCGCAGCAGCAGCTCCACCGAGGCCATCATGCTCGAGAGCGGGCTGCGCAGGTCGTGGACGATCATATGTGTCAGGTCCTGGCGCATCTGCTCGGACTCGCGCGCCTCGGTGATGTCGCGCAGCACCAGCAGCGCCCCGCCCGACGCCGCGCCGTCGCCGCCGCTGCTGTGGACGGTCAGCACGGTCCACTCCACGAAGCGCGCCGGGCCGGCGCCCTCAGTCAGCGCGCCGCTGGCGAAGGTCTCGCTGCCGGCCAGCACCGCGTCCAGCCCGCGCCGGAGCGCCACCCAGTCCTCGGGGAGGTACAGCGTGGCCCGCTCCCAGGCCTCCAGGAACTGCGCGACGGTGGCGCCGTGGGTGTCCTCCGGCCTGAGCCCGCACAGCTGGTGCAGGGCGGCGTTCGCGACGGCCACCCGCGCGTCGGCCCCGATCAGCATGATCCCCTCGCGGGTCGAGGCCAGGATCGAGGCCATCTCGTCGCGCGCGGTGCGCACGGCGGTGAACAGCTCGATGCTCTCCACCGCGCCCGCCGCCTGCGTCGCGAACAGCGCCACCGTCTCGCGGTCCGGCGCGGGCGGGACATCGCGCTCGTAGTACACGCACATGCACCCCAGGGTGCGCTGGGTGGCGCGCAGCGGCACGATCAGCGTGGCGACCGGGCCGCGCTGGGGCTGAAGCTCCTGCGTCACCTCCGGCCGGCCGCTCTCGACGACGCGCTCGAGCGTGTTCGCCGGGGGCACGGGCAGCGCCGCATCGCCGACGTGCACCACGCTGCGGAAGCCGCCCTCGTTGGGCACCAGCACCGCCGCGCCGAGCGCGCCGGTCATCTCGGCCACGCCGCGCGCCGTCATCGCGAAGATCTCGTCGGCGGTGCGCAGCGCCGTGTGGATGGCCATGCCCAGCGCGTTCAGCGCCGTGAGGCTGCGCAGGTTGTGCTGCAGCTGGTCGTTGATCTGCGCCAGCTCCTCGGCGCGCCGCGCCAGCGCCTTATCCACCTCGCCGAAGCGGCGCGCGTTCTCGAGCGCGATCACCGCGTAGTCGGCCACCGCCTCGAGCAGCCGCAGGTCTTCGTGCGTGAAGGGCGCGCCGTCGCGGCGGTTCAGCACCTCGATCACGCCGCGCACCCCGCCCACGCCCCGCAGCGGCGTCGCCAGGAGCGCCCGCGTGGTGTAGCCGGTGCTGCGGTCGGTCGAGTCGTCGAAGCGCGCGTCCTGGCGCACGTCGTTGCTGAAGACCGACTGGCCGGTGGCGACGACGTACCCGGCGATCCCGATCCCCGGCGCGAGGCGCGTGCCGATCAGCTGCGAGCCGACCGGGCCGATCGTGTAGGCGAACACCAGCTCGCCGCTCTCGTCGTCCGTCAGCAGCAGCGAGCCCTCCTCGACATTCAGCAGCTCGCTGACCTGCTCCATGATCAGCGACGGCACCCGCTCCGGGTCGAGCGAGGAGGTGATCGTCCGGCCGATCCGGTTGAGCGCGGCCAGCTGGCGGGCCTGGCGGTCGCTTCGCTGGTACAGGCGCGCGTTCTCGATCGCCACCGCCGCCTGGGCCGCGATGGTGACGAACAGCTCGACCTGGGACTCGCTGTAGGTGTACCCGTCGCGCGGGCTGCCGACGGTCATCACGCCGATCACCTCGTCGCGCACGATCAGCGGCACGCCCAGCCAGGCGCGGCTGACATTGAACCCGCCGAAGTTGCGCGGCTGCAGCCCGCGGCGCTCGCACTCGGCGAGGTAGTTCGCCACGCACAGCGGCCGGCGCTCGCGGACCACGGTGCCGGCCAGGCCCTCGTTCGAGGACCAGCGCACCTCGGTCGAGATGCGCTGGCCGTCGCTCACCAGGTACGCCAGGTCGAAGACGTCCTCGTCCCGGTCATACAGCGCGATGTAGAAGTTCGGCGCATCCACCAGCCGCGTGGTGACGCTGTAGATCGCCTCGAGCAGCGTGTTGAGGTCCAGCCCGCCGCCGAGCAGGCGCCCGACCTCGTTCAGCATCTGGAGCTGGACCGCGCGCTCGCCCTCGTCTGCGAGGGCGAGCATGGCCAGCGCCGTGCTGGTCTGCGCCGCCACGCCCAGCACGAACGCGTCGCTCTCCGGCGCCCACACCCGGTCCTCGATCCAGATCCACCCGCTGAGCGTCCCGCGCACGCGTAGCGGCGCGTAGCAGGCGCCGCTCCCGTCGCCGTCCAGCACAAGCTCGCCGCGGGCCAGCGCGGCCAGCTGGAGCGCATCGGGCTGGCGCGCAGGCTCCTCCGCGCGCGGCCCGAAGAGCCGCCGCACGGGCCCAGCGTCCCAGACGATCTGCAGGAGACGCGCCCCCAGCGCCCGCTCGAGCACCTCAGCACAGGCGGCGGCGACCGCCTCCGCGGTCGGGGCCTCGGCGAGGCGCACGGAGAGCTGCTGGTAGAGCTGCAGCTGGTCGGTTTCTGTCGCGGGGATCTCGGTCATCAGGCAGGTGTGGCAGAAAGCTTTTACGCCTATTTTACCAGAGGTCAGCTTCGCGCGCTACCCTCAGGACATCCGTCAAAAGCACGACCTACACGGCGTGGTACTGCGTACCCGCTGCCTTCCTTTCCGCCGCAGGGCGGGCGAAGCAGGCCCCTGGTGGGCTTGCAGCCCACCACACTCCCGCGTCTCGAGCGGGGCCGGGGCCGGGGCTTGCTGTGGCGTCTGGGAAGGCTTCGCCCGCCCCAGCTAGCGGCACTTCGGCAGTTTGACGCCCTCCAGCGCGGTTGGTATAATCCAAGGGCTGGTGACATATAGCACAAATAGCCCGCACCTGCCCGGGCCGCATGTTCATGGAGGAGAGCTACTGATGGATCCGGTGACCTACCTGATGACCCCTGCAGCTGGTGTGGGCGCCCTCGAGTGGGTCTTCTTCGTTGCCCAAGTGCTGGTGACGATCACCGGGATCTATCTCGCCTTCATGAGCGGCGACACGCACCCTGTGCGCGGGCAGGCGCTGCGCCGGCTCGGCTACGCGCTCCTGGCCGTCGGGCTGGTGGGCGCGGTGATCGGAGCGCTGCGGATCAGCGACGTCGCGCCCTTCACTATGCCGATCTGGATCACGGTCGCCACGCTGTTCAACCTGGCGCTGTTCGTGTTCGCGCTGTACTACGCGCGGACGGTCTACCCGGAGCAGCTGCGCGCCTACGAGCAGGAGAGCCGCGGCCGGGCGGCCCGCCAGGCGCGCCCGCAGGTGGCCTCCACCCCCGACGCCGCCCGGGCCGCAGCCAGGACTCCCGCGCGCAGCGACGCCACCCCGCGATCCTCGGCCGCCACACAGTCGCCTCCCAGCGCAAACGGCGCCGCACGGGCCGCCGGGAGCAGCCGGCGCCTCTCCCGCCGCGAGCGGAAGCGCAGGAACCGCTAGGCGACCTCCCCTCTCACACGGTCCGTATCACGCTCCCCCACGGCATCCGGTGCGCGGTGGTCACCTGCACGTGGTAGCTCGCCGACTCGCGGTGGAGCGGGATCTCGAGCAGCGCGCGGTGCCCGTCGACGGTCACGCTGCCGAGCGCCTCGCGCTGCGCGCCGAGCACATCCACAATCGCGCTCGTTGGGCGCGCTCCCCCGCCGTAGCTGAGCGAGACGTGCGCCAGCGGCGGCCCCCCGGGCGTCACCGCCGTCACCTGCGCCGCGCGGACCTGCGCCGGCCGCAGGCGCCACGCCAGCAGCGCCAGCACGCCGAGCGCGATCAACATCCCGGCCCCCCGCAGTCGCTCGCGCATCACTCCCTCACCCCTCATCCCGGCGGTACAGTCGCTCGTATACGCCATAGAAACCGTAAACAAGCTTGACGTAGTTACGAGTCTCGTTGAAGTCGATCCGCTCGACGAACATGTCCGGGTCCGGAACGCTCTCTCCGCCGGCCCAGCGCCAGGCGTTGCCCGGCCCGCCGTTGTACGCCGCCAGCGCGCCCGGCAGGCTCCCGCTCATATTCTCCAGCTGGCGCCGCAGGTAGAAGGCGCCGAAGCGGATGCTCACCGCCGGCCGCAGCAGGTCGTCGTCGCTGTACTCCTCGACTCCGAGCGCCTGCGCGATGCCGCGGCCGGTCTCCGGCATCACCTGCGCCAACCCGCGCGCCCCCGCCCACGACACGGCCCCCGGGTTGAACAGGCTCTCCTGGCGCAGCAGGGCGTACAGCGCCAGCGGGTCCACCCCTTGGGCGCGCGCCTCGGCCAGCACGATCGCCCGGTACGGCGCCGGGTAGATCAGAAGCTGCAGCCCGTCGGGAGGCTGCGCGGCCTCCGCGGGCGCGATCTGCGCCAGCCGCTGCGCCGCCGTGAGCGCCACATACGTGACGCCGTGCTCATGCGCCAGGCGCGCCAGCAGGTACAGCCGGTGCGGGTCGTCCTTCCAGGCGTCCAGCGGGGCGCGCCACTCGCCGATCGACTCGTTGATCAGCCCGACCTCCGCCAGGGCCACGGCGCGCTGCACCGCCGGGTCCGCGGCCACCTGCTGGCTGTCGTCAGGCGGCGCGCCGGCCCAGCTCGCCAGCCACGCCTCCACCTCGCGCCACTCGGCCTCGCCGAGCGGCCGGTCGAGGCGCAGCTCGCCGGCGCCTATGCCATCGGTCAGCTCCGCCACCCGGCGGGCGTAGTAGGAGTCCGGCGCCGCAGCGCGCGCGGCGTCGAGCATCTCGGCGTGGGTCTCGCTCCCGGCCTCGCCGGCAGCCTCGAGCGCCCGCGCCGTCCAGTAGGCCGCCTGCGCCGCCATCTGGCCGGCCGACGCGCGGCGCAGCTCGTCCCACACGCGGATCGCCTCGTCGTAGCGCCCGCCCTCGTAGTAGTACATCCCGGCCGCGAAGAGCGCCTGGCCGGCGCCGGGGGCGGCGGGGTAGCGCCGCGCAAAATCGAGCCGCTGCTGCGCCGCGCCCTCGGCGTCCCCCAGCCAGTCGAGCAGCTGCGCCGCGCGGCTCAGCGCCTCGGGGGCGCGCTGGTCGTCGGGGTAGGCGTCGGCGAACTCGCGGTAGCCCGCCACCGCGCGCTCCCGGTCGCCGCTCTGGCCGATCGTCTGCACCCAGTCGAGCTGCGCCTGCCGCCCGGTCCCGCCGTCCGGGTCGGCCGCGCCGATCGCAGCCAGCTCCGCGAGCGCCCCCTCGTAGTCGCCGAGCGCCCGCACGGCCAGCGCCCGCTGCCGCCGCAGCTCGAGCTGCTCGGAGGGCGCGGCCGCGGGGATCGCGGCGTCGAGCTGCGCGATGGCCGCCTCCCAGCGCTGGTGGGCCAGCAGCACGCGCGCGGCCGCCGCCGGCTGCAGGTTGCCCTGCGGGTCCGCCAGCAGCCGGGTGACGCTCTCGAGCGCCTCGGGCGCCGCAGGGGCCTCGGCGGCGGCCGCGCGCAGCCAGTCGCGCGCCTGCTCGGCCTCGCCCAGATCGGCGGCGAGCGTCGCGCCCTCAAGCATGATCCTCGCCCGGTACGCCGGGACCCGGGCGATCTCGAGCAGGCTGCGGTAGTTCTCCAGCGCCTGCGCCCCCTGCCCGAGCTCCAGGCGCACGGCGATCGCCCGCTCGTAGGCCGCGGCGCGCTCCGTGGTCGCGATGTCGCTCGCCGCGGCGGCCTCGTAGCCGGCGGCGGCCTCCTCGAGCCGGCCGAGCGCCCGCTCCTGGGCCGCCTGGCGGATGCGCGCGTAGGGCTCGATCGGCGTGCCAAGCGCCCGGTAGCGCTCGTAGGCCTGCGCGGCCTCAGCCGGCGCGCCGAGCTCCTCGTGCGCCCGGGCCAGCAGGAACAGCGCCCGGGCGTGGAGCGCGTCCTCCGGCCCCGAGTCGGCGAGCGGCCCCACGGCGCTCGCGGCGTCCTGCCAGCGCTCGAGGTGGCCGTAGCTCTCGGCCAGGTGCAGGCGCGCCGGCCGCGCCTCCGGGGCGTCGGGCGCGGCGCTGAGCACGGCGGCGAACGCCTCGGCTGCGGCGGCGTAGTCCGCGGCGCGCAGGTGCTCCAGGCCCGCGGCGAGCAGCTCGCCCGGGGCAGATGGCGCCGGGTCAGAGCCCTCGGGCGGCGCGGTTGGGGTGGGCGGTGGAGAGGTCGGGTCGGTTGGCGGCGGGGCGTAGTCGACGGCATCGCAGGCGGCCAGGGCGGCGAGCAGAACCAGGGCGGCGAGCCGTCGTCGCAGTCGGTTCGGCATGGGCGGCATTGTACCACGCGCCCCCGCGCCGGCAAATGACAGAAAGCTCGCAGCTTCCTGCGCTGGCGTCAGCCTCCAGCCTCGGCCAGGATCGCCCGCAGCCGCGCGACCTGCTCCTTGAGCGCGGCCTCGTCGCGGTGGTACTCGAGCGTCACCGCGCGCGGCCTGGTGCGGCGCAGCACCTCGCGCAGCAGCTCGTAGTCCTCCTCCTGCAGCGGCTCGTGCGCGTCGCGCAGCACGCCGTCCTCCCAGCGCGGCCCGCTCACGTGGAGCTGCACCACCCGGTCGAGCGGCAGCGCCGCGAGGTAGTCGTCGATCGGTATCCCCAGGCTGGCCGCGCTCACCCGGGCGTGGGCCAGGTCGAGCAGCAGCCCGACGCCGGTGCGCTCGACCGCGGCGGCGATGAAGTCCGGCTCGCAGACGTGCTCGTAGGCGCCGCTCGCGTTGTAGTCCAGATTCTCGACGATCAGCGGCACGTCGAGGGCGCTCCGCAGCCCGATGAGGTTGTCGCAGACGCTGGCGAAGAGCTCGTCGCGGCCGAGGACCGGCGAGCGCGCCTCGTTCCAGCGCCCGAAGTGGACCTCGACCGCGCTGTAGCCGAGGTGGACGCTCAGCCAGGGGGCGCGGGTGGCGACGAGCCGGCGGCGGGTCACTTCGAGCGCCTCCGGCTCGGTCAGCACGCCCGGCTGGCCGAGCGAGGCGTTGAACAGCGCGTTGTGCAGCAGCATGGGCTGGCCGGGGAACAGCTCGACAGCGCTCTCGGTCCAGCGGCTGGTGGTCTCGAAGTAGTCGACCGCGAGCTCCCGGCGCGCGAGCAGCTCGCGGGTGAGCGGCCAGTCGGCGATTGCGAGTGAGATCATGTGGCCCTCCTTCGCAGCGATTGTAGCATCGAATGGGGAGAGGGGTGCGCCGCGTAGAAAAGGGGAATCTGAGAAACTTGGCTTCCCCAAACTCCACCGTGCGGCGCGGCGGCCGCGCCGCCGCAGGCGATCATTTGACGGGGTGCAGCGCCTCCGCTATGCTGTGGCGCTATTCGAAATCACCCTAGCGACACAGCAATGGACTATCAGCAGGCGCTGGACTACCTCTACTCCTTCATCGCCGGCGAGCGGCAGACGCGGCGCCCGCCGCCCGAGCTGAACCTGATACGCACCCGGGCGCTCCTCACGGCGCTCGGCGAGCCGCAGCGCGCCTTCCGCAGCGTGGTCGTCGCCGGCACCAAGGGCAAGGGCTCGACCTGCGCGATGACCGAGGCGATCGCCCGCGCCTCCGGCCTCAGGGTCGGCCTCTGGACATCGCCGCACCTCCACAGCTACCGCGAGCGCATCCAGGTGGACCGCCGCCCGATCGGACAGGCGGCGCTGGTGCGGCTCGTGGAGCAGGTGCAGCCGCTGGTGGAGCAGGTGACCCACGCCACCGCAGGCCCGCCAACGACCTTCGCGATCGGGTTCGCGCTCGCGCTGCGCTACTTCGCCGACGAGGGCGTGGACCTGGCGGTGCTCGAGGTCGGGCTGGGCGGCACCTACGACAGCGCCAACGTCGTCGACCCGATCCTCTCGGTGATCACCTCGATCAGCTACGACCACACGGAGATCCTGGGCCGCACGCTGCGCGACATCGCGCTCCAGAAGGCCGGCATCATGCGCGCCGGAGTCCCGGCGATCACCGTCCCGCAGGAGCCGGAGGCGCTGCAGGCGCTGGCGGCCCACGCGGCGGAGATCGGCGCGCCCCTCTACGTCGTCGGGCGCCCGGCGCCGCACGCGCCGATGTTCAACGCGCTCGACCCCACCTCGGAGTACCACGGCCCGCTCACGACCGGGCTGCTGGGCTCGTTCCAGCGCGACAACTCGCTCCTCAGCGCCGGCGCCGCGCTCCTGCTGCGCCGGGCCGGCCTGCCGATCACCGACGCGGCGATCGCCACGGGCCTCGCAGAGGCGCGCTGGCCCGGCCGGATGGAGATCGTGCCCGGCGCGCCGCCGGTCGTGATCGACGGCGCGCACAACGGCGACTCGGCCCGCCGGCTGGTCGAGTCGCTCGGCGAGCTGTTCCCCGGCAGGCGCCTGGTGCTGGTGTTCGGCACCTCGCGCGACAAGGACCTGCCGCGGATGCTGGCCGAGCTGATGCCGGCCACCCGGGCGCTGGTGCTGACCCACTCGCGCCACCCGCGCTCGCTCGTCGACCTGAACTCCCTCCGGGAGCAGGCGGCGCCGCTGCTCCCCCCCGGCACACCGCTGGTCACCCGCGACGACGTGCCCGAGGCGATCGAGGCGGCCCGCGAGCTGGCCGGCCCGGACGACGTGATCTGCGTCACCGGCTCGCTGTTCATCGCCGCCGCCGCCCGCGAGGTGCTCGGCCTGCCCCACGAGCGGGACTAGGCACATCTGCGCTCCCCTCCCTCCCTGAGCCGGCGCGCGGAAGCGATGACGTCCCAGGGCACAGCTTGACAATAACCCGCCAGTGTGCCATTCTGGCAGCGGTGTGGATGGTCGACAGTGGGGGGAGCGCGATGAACCTGATAATCTGTCTGACCGGAGAGGCGGAGCAGCTCGCCTTCCTACCCGAGATAGCCAGCCTCGGCGCCGGCATCGAGCTCGGAAGCTACGGCCTGGCCGGCATCCGGTCCGAGCAGCAGTGGGAGGCGCGGGTCCGGCTGCACCAGGAGCTCCGCGCGCGGTTCGCGGGGCCGCTCGCCATCCACGGCCCGTTCCTCGGCATGGAGTTCGCGCACCTCGATCACCTCATCCGCGCGGCCGTTCAGCGCCGCCTGGACATGCTGTTCGACGTTGCGCTGCAGCTCGGCGCCGGCCGGATCATCCTGCACAGCGGCTACACCGTGGAGATGGAGCTCTTCGACCTCGACGAGCAGTGGCTCACTGGGAACATCTCCTTCTGGCAGCGCGAGATCCAGCGCTGGGCCGACGCCGGGATCCAGATCGTCCTCGAGAACGACATCGAGAAGTCGCCGGACCTGTTGATCCGCCTGGTCGACGGAGTCGGCGCCCCGTCCCTGGGCCTGTGCATGGACATCGGCCACCAGCACGTGTTCTCCAGCCTGGACGCCCCCGAGTGGGTGCGGCGGATGGGCCGGCGCCTGCTCCATGTGCATCTGCACGACAACGATCGCACGGGCGAGGCGGCTGAGGAGCGAAGGGCGGGCAGGTGGCCGATTCACGGCCGCCTCTACCCGCCCAGTTCCCCAGCTTTGCCAGGCCGCGCCTAGTGACGCGGCGAGCAGGGCTGCAGAAGACCCGCCAGCCGGTGGGCGAGCGCCTCCAGCGGCTCGCCCTTCATGATGAAGGCCTCCGCCCCGGCCGCCAGCGCCTCCTGCTCGATGCGGTAGTCGGATGACACCACCACCACCGGGGACGCCACCCGGCGCGCGCGCAGCGCCCTGAGCAGCTCCAGGCCGGTCATGCCGGGCGGCATGTGATGGTCGGTGATCACCAGGTCTGCGCCGCGCTCCTCGAACACGGCGAGCGCCTCCTCAGCCGACCGGACCGCGGTGACAGCTGCGTCTGGAATATGGGTGGCCAGCATCTGCTCGACCACAAAGAGGTACAGCGGATCGTCGTCCGCTGCGATGATATGGTAACGCCGGGCCATAGCACGCTCCGGTTCAGACTTGCTCCTGATCAGGCCACAGGAGGCAGTGGGAGGCGCAGTATACCAAGCATGGCCCGCCAGTTACTTTACATGAGCATTACAGGTGCTACGCGGCTGGCGCGTAGAACCCGGCGCCGGAAGGAGGCCGCCGCGATCTCGATCGATCTCCACGCATGTCCGCGGATTCAGCAGTATAATGAACGGAGCTACGTGATGGTGGGGTGCGGGGAGGCGCTGCCTCCCCAATCATCCCTCCTCCGGCCACCTCGCGGCAGCACGCCGTCGCAGGGCAGCGGAAGAACGGGTCCTTGGAGAGGCAACGCCCTCGAGATCTCCCCGCGGGAGACGCCGCCGCACCACACTGCGTAGCTCGTGTTATCGACACGAGCTATGCGGCCGTGCCGCCCTCGCGAGCCGGGTGGTGTGTGGGCCGCTGGCCTTCCGAGCGGGGCCCGGCCGCCGCGCCAGCCGTACCGACCGCGCGAGCGACGCGGAGCGACACGCGATCGTACCGCCCGCAGCGGCGGATGCGTTCTATAAACAGGTGGATAGCGCAGGACAATCGTAGCGGCCATGGTGGCCAGCAGACTCGCCGAGGCGTCGAGATCGCTGGCTTGGCAACCAGGGCCGTGACTCGGCGCCCGCAGTAGAGACTCTGGAGAAGCCATGAGCGTCATCGACACCGAAGTGAACCCGGGAGGCGTGGGGCTGGAGGATCGACCGCCAATCGTGAACGACTTCTCGATCGTCGCGGCGACCGTCAACGGCTCGGGGAGCCAGACGGCTAACAATGTCCTCATCCGCGCCATCTTCAAGATGGGCATCCCCGTCAGCGGCAAGAACCTGTTCCCCTCGAACATCCAGGGCCTGCCGACCTGGTACACCATCCGCGTCAGCAAGCACGGCTACACCGCCCGCCGCGAGGGGACCGAGATCCTGGTGGCCTTCAACCCGCGGACGGCCGACGAGGACCTGGCCGCCCTGCCGCCCGGCGGCGTGTGCGTGCACCCGGATGACCTCAAGTTCGCCCAGCCGCGCGAGGATGTCATCTACTACCCGCTGCCGGTCAAAGAGCTGGTGAAGCAGTCCGGGGCCGACGTCAAGCTCAGGGACTACATCGCCAATATGGCCTACGTCGGCGCGCTCACCGAGCTGCTCAGCATCGACATCAACGAGATCTACAAGGCGCTCGACAAGCACTTCAAGGGCCGGAAGAAGCCGATCGACCTGAACTTCGGCATGGTCACCGCCGCCGCGGAGTGGACGCGCGCCAACCTGCCCAAGCGCGACCCGTACCGCGTCGCCCCGATGAACGAGACCGCCGGCATGATCCTGATCGACGGCAACACCGCCGGCGCGCTGGGCGCCCTGTGCGGCGGCATGACCGTGGCGGCCTGGTACCCGATCACCCCCGCGACCAGCCTGGCGGACGCCCTGACCGACTACGCGCCGAAGCTGCGCGGCAACGAGGCGGACGGCACGGCGACCTACGCGATCATCCAGGCCGAGGACGAGCTGGCCGCGGCCGGGATGGTCGTCGGCGCGGGCTGGGCCGGCGCGCGCGCGATGACCAGCACCTCGGGCCCGGGCCTCTCGCTGATGAACGAGTTCGTCGGCCTGGCCTACTTCGCCGAGGTCCCGGCGGTGATCTGGGACGTCATGCGCATGGGCCCCTCCACCGGCCTGCCGACGCGCGTCTCGCAGGGCGATGTGCTCAGCGCCTACTACATGGGCCACGGCGACACGCGCCACGTCTGCCTGTTCCCGGGCTCGATGCGCGAGTGCTTCGAGTTCGGCTGGCGCGCCTTCGACCTCGCCGAGCGGCTGCAGACCCCGGTGCTGGTGCTCAGCGACCTCGACCTGGGCATGAACAACTGGATGACCGAGCCGTTCGAGTACCCCGATCAGCCCTTCGACCGCGGCAAGGTGCTGACCGCCGAGCAGATCGACGAGCTCGAGCAGCGCTTCGGGCGCTACGGCCGCTACCGCGATGTGGACGGCGACGGCATCCCCTACCGCACCCTGCCCGGCAACCAGCACCCGCGCAGCGCCTACCTGGCGCGCGGCACCGGCCACAACGAGTTCGCGGCCTATAGCGAGCGCCCGGAGGACTGGCAGAAGAACCTCGACCGGCTGGCGCGCAAGCACGAGACGGCGCGCACGCTCGTGCCGCAGCCGGTGGTCGATCTCAACGAGAAGGCGCGCGTGGGCATCATCGCCTACGGCTCGACCGACGCGGCGGTGCGCGAGGCGCGCGACCGGCTCGAGCAGGCGGGCGTGGCGACCAGCTACCTGCGTATTCGCGCCCTGCCGCTGAGCGAGCCGGTGCGGACGTTCGTCGAGCAGCACGACCGGGTCTACGTGGCCGAGATGAACGAGGACGGGCAGATGCACCAGCTGGTGCAGCTCCACGTGCCCGAGCTGGCCGGCCGGGTCCGCTCGGTGCGGATCTGCAACGGCCTGCCGATGAGCGCCCGGTTCGTGACCGAGGAGATCCTGAAGGCGGAGCAGAGCAGCTGAACGTTGCACATCGGAGCGCAGGGGCGTGGGGGCGCAGCGCGCCAGCCCGCTCCCGCGCTACGTGCAACCGGAGAATAATGAGATGACCACCCAGACCAAGATCAACGGCCGGCCGGCGAACACCAATAAGATCGGCCTGACCCAGCAGGAGTACCGCGGCGGCGAGACCACGCTCTGCGCGGGGTGCGGCCACAACTCGATCACCAGCCAGATCATCGCCGTGGCCTACGAGCTCTCGCTCGCGCCGCACCAGATCATCAAGATGAGCGGCATCGGCTGCTCCTCGAAGACCCCGGCCTACTTCCTGAACCGGTCGCACGGCTTCAACACGCTGCACGGCCGCATGCCATCGGTGACCACCGGCGCGATCCTCGCGAACCGCCACCTGCTGGCGATCGGCGTCAGCGGCGACGGTGACACCGGCTCGATCGGCTTGGGCCAGTTCAAGCATCTGATCCGCCGCAACGTGCCGATGGTCTACATCGTGGAGAACAACGGCGTCTACGGCCTGACGAAGGGGCAGCACTCGGCCACCGCCGACATCGGGCAGAGCCTGAAGTACGCCGGCACCAACGAGCTGCCGCCGATCGACGTGTGCATCGAGGCGCTGGTGGCCGACTGCGGCTTCGTCGCGCGCTCGTTCGCCGGCGACGCGAAGCAGGTGCGCGAGCTGCTCAAGGCCGCGATGAGCTACGAGGGCACGGCGGTGCTGGATATCATCAGCCCGTGCGTCACCTTCAACAACGACGAGTCGTCCACCAAGAGCTTCCCGTACGGCAAGGCCCACGAGGAGCGCATCCAGGACATCCAGTTCATCCCGCGCTTCGAGGAGATCCAGGTGGAGTACGAGGAGGGCGAGGAGCGGATCGTGAAGCTCCACGACGGCCCGGCGGTCAAGCTGAAGAAGCTCGGCCGCGACTACGACCCGACCAACAAGTGGCAGGCGCTGGAGGTGCTCGAGCAGGCCCGCCGCAACCAGGAGCTCATCACCGGGCTGCTGTACATCGACACCAGCCGGCCGACGCTGCCGCAGCTGATGCGCCTCACGGACACGCCGCTGGCCGCCCTGCCCGAGGAGCAGCTCCGGCCCTCCCGCGAGCGCTTCGCGCAGGTCATGGCCGAGTTCGACTGATCCAAAGCGAAGCTCCGCCGGCTTCACCGGCGGAGCTTCCCATCACCCACAGACCCCAGGCCCTACGCCCGGCGCTTGCTCAGCAGGAAGGCCTCCGCGCCGCAGGCGCGCGCGTACTCGAGCGCGAAGGCCGCCTCGTCGTCCTCGCGGCCCTCGAGGAAGGCGCGAACCGCCGGCAGCAGCGCCTCGGCGGCGGCGGCGATCTGCGGCTTGAGGCGCACCCCCGGCCGCTGGGCCGCCAGGATCGCCCCGTACAGCACCGCCCGGTCGGCCTCCCGCGCGAGCTCCTCGGGGCTGGCGCCGACACGGCAGGGCGGAAGCGGGTCTCTATCAGATCGCATCGCTCGCTCCTCATTCCATTTGTCTGACGCAGGCGCCCTGCGGGCCGCCCGCGTCAGCGCTCCGCGGAAGGTGTGAAGGGCCTGCGGCTCTGATCTCCTTCTTTTTGCCGCTCTGCGGCGACTTCGTCGCCGCAGAGCGGCAGAAAGGTAATTCTGGGGAGGTTTCGCCTCCCCACACCCCTCCAGCGGCGGGCCGATGGCCCTTCACGGTTCCTCTTCTCTGCCGCTCTCACGAGCGGGAGGCGATTCTGAGGAGGATTCGCCTCCAGTGGCGGGCCGATGGCCCTTCACGGGCGCCTCACTCGCCGCAGAGCGGCACACAAGAAGTATACGCGATTTGACATCTTCGCATCCACTCTGCTACGATCCGCATCGCAGCCGTGAGCCCAGCAAAGACGTTGGGCGTGCGGACGGAGGGGCCAGTGTCGTACACACTCCGTATCGGTATGCGCATCGGCTCGGCCGACCCCTTCTGGGTCCAGGTGCGCGAGGCAGTCCACCAGCACGCCCAGCAGTGCGGCGTCGAGCTGGTGGAGGTCGACCTCGGGCGCGCTGCGGCCCTCTCGCGCGATGCCCAGATCGGCTTCGTCGAAGGGCTGCTGGCGCAGGACCTCGACGCGCTGATCAGCGCCTACACCCCCGATCCGCTCGCGTACCGCATCCTCGCCAGCGGGCTCCCGATCGTCCACCTCACCGAGTCCGATGTGCGGCACCGCCGCTTCATCTCGCCGACCGGCTTCTACGACATCGCCAGGCTCGTCGGCAGCTACCTGGCCGAGCAGCTGCACGAGGCCGGGACGGTGCTGGTGGTGGGCGGGCTGCTGGCCGGCCACGGCGAGGATGGCCGCAGCCGCCTGGCCGGCATCGCCGACGCGCTGCGCGAGTACCCGCGCATGCAGATGCTCCACATCCCGAGCGCCTGGCGTCCCGACCACGCCGCCCCTCAGATCGAGGCCGCCCTGCGCGAGCTGAACGTCGCGCCCGACGCGATCTGCGGCCTCTCGGACTCGCTGGCGCTGGCGGCGCGCGACGCGGCGCGCGCCCTCGGGCTGCTCCGCCCCGAGACGCTGGTGGTCGGAATCAACGGCGACCCGCTGGCGCTCAAGGCGATCGCCGAGGGGGACATGACCGCCACCGTGGACACCTCGGCGGCCGAGTTCGGCGCGCAGGCGGTGGAGCTGGCGTGCGCCCTGGCCCGCGGCGCTGTGCTGCCGCCCCACTTCACCTACCAGATGCGTCTCGTGACCCGCGCCAACGTCGCCGAGACGGCCATGGCGAAGCTGATCGCGATCGCCAACCTGCCCAGCCGGCTCGTCGGCGTCAACCGGCGGCGCGACCGCCAGCGGCTGACTCAGATCGAGACCAGCCAGGCGATCAACCGCCTGATCGGCACGATCGACGACCGGCGCGAGCTGGCCAGCGCGATCGTCGAGCTCATCCGCACGAACTACAACTTCGATGCGGCGCAGCTCGCGTTCTGGCACGAGGCCGACAGGACGCTGACGCTCAACACGCCGGGGGTGCCGCGCCGGACGCTGGCCGAGGCCGGCCTGCTCGCCCAGGCGCTCGAGCGCGGCGAGCCGATCTACATCCCGGACACGCGGCACAGCCACCGCTTCCCGCCCGACCCGGCCTGGCCCGAGACGCGCTCGCGGGTGGTGCTGCCGGTGCGCGCCGGCCGCGCCCTCCAGGGCGTGCTGGACCTGCACAGCAACCGGCCGGTCCAGCGCACGGAGGAGGAGCTGGCCGGGCTCCAGCTTCTGGCCGACCAGCTCGGCATCGCGCTGCGCAACGCGGACCTGGCCTTCGACGTGCGGGTCGCGCGGGCCGAGAAGGGGCCGGGCCTGGCCTCGCACACCGGCGCGCTGGTGAGCCGGGCCGTGGCCTACATCCAGCGCCACCACGCCCGCGACCTCTCGCGCCACGAGATCGCCGCCCACGTCGGCGTGAGCGAGAACTATCTCACGCAGATCTTCCACCGCGAGTTCGGGCTCTCCCCCTGGGAGTACCTGCACCGCTACCGCGTGGAGCGCGCGAAGGCGCTGCTGCGCGATACAGACGAGAGCATCACTTCGGTCGCCGCGCTGGTCGGCTTCGGCGACCCGGCCTACTTCAGCCGGGTGTTCCGCAAGCTGGAGGGCTGCGCCCCGCGCGACTACCGCGAGCGTGTCCAGCAGCCGGCGAGTATTCTATCGTCCAAATGATCTGTGTTCAATCGTCCAAGACACGCCCCTCATCCTCCTATATGCTAGAGTCACTGTGACCCGAGCGTATACCGTCTGCAGCACCCCCGGCCGGGCGCCGCAGGGGAGCCGGTGACGCGCGCACCGAGCGGTGGGCTGACGCGGTCGTCCTGGCGGGCGCGCCGCGCCCATCTCCGCCGCGAGGCGCAGAGAACGGAGCGCCCCTGCACGAAGGCATTCTCGAAGCATATGCTGCAGGAGCCCCCAACGCCCCCCACGCACCCTCTCTCGGTCACGGAGCGGCAGGAAAAGGGGTTGCCGAGAGCCGACCAACGGGCGTCCGGTCACCCGGCCCAAGGTGCGAGGACACGGGCGCCGCGTAGCTCCGGCCAGTGAATAGGTACGACACCTATGTCCGACAGCGCCAACGGTGGCCGCATTCTGGAGGTCCGCGGCCTCAAAACCTACTTCACCCTCGAAGCCGGGACTGTCAAGGCCGTCAACGGCGTCGACCTGACGCTCGATAAAGGGCACACCCTAGGCGTCGTCGGCGAGAGCGGCTGCGGCAAGAGCGTGACCGCCATGTCGATCATGCGGCTGGTGAAGAGCCCGCCGGGCAAGATCGTGGGCGGTGAGATCCTGCTGCACCAGGGCCAGAACGGCCAGCGCACCACCGTCGACATCGCCAAGCTCGACCCGAACGGCGCCAAGATGCGCAGCATCCGCGGGGGCGAGATCGCGATGATCTTCCAGGAGCCGATGACCTCGCTCAACCCGCTCTACACGGTGGGCACCCAGATCGCCGAGACGGTGCAGCTCCACCAGAAGCTGGGCAAGAAGGAGGCGCGCGAGCGGGCGCTGGAGATGCTGCAGAAGGTCCAGATCGCGGACGCGCGGCGCCGGCTCGACGAGTACCCGCACCAGCTCTCGGGCGGCATGCGCCAGCGGGTCATGATCGCGCTGGCCCTCTCGTGCAACCCGTCCCTGCTGATCGCCGACGAGCCGACCACCGCGCTCGACGTGACGGTGCAGGCCCAGATCCTCGACCTCATGCGCCAGCTGCAGGCCGACTTCGGCTCGGCGATCATGATGATCACCCACAACCTCGGCGTGGTGTCGCAGATGGCGGACCACGTGGCGGTGATGTACCTGGGCAAGGTGGTGGAGGAGGGGCCGACGCGCGAGCTGTTCCATAACCCGCTGCACCCCTACACGGTCGGGCTGCTGAACTCGGTGCCGGTGTTGGGGCGCAAGGGGCGCAAGAAGCTGGTGCCGATCCGCGGCATGGTGCCGAAGCTCACCGAGGAGGTGCGCGGCTGCCCGTTCGCGCCGCGCTGCCCACATGCGATGAAGATCTGCGTCGAGGAGATGCCGGCCTACAAAGAGATCCAGCCCGGCCACAAGGCCGCGTGCTGGCTGCACCAGTAGGATGCCGCACGTCTCCGTGCGTGCACCGTCATATATCGGCAGATTCCCAACGAGGAGGGAACGATGTCTACGGAAGACCCCACCCGCCTGAGCCGACGGCAGTTCCTCCGTATGGCGGCGATGAGCACAGGCGCCGCTGTGCTCGCCGCCTGCGCCGCGCCCGCCTCTGGCCCGCCGCCGACCACCGCCCCGGCCGCGGAGCCGACCGCGGCGCCGGCCGCCACCGCCGCCCCGGCCGCGGAGCCGACCGCGGCGCCCGCAGCGCCGGCCGCCACCACCGCCCCGGCCGCAGCTGAGCTGCAGGGCCCCATCCCCTACCCCGAGGGCCAGATCATGGCCGGCGGCCGCGAGCCCAAGCTCTTCAACCTCGACGAGATGATCCAGTACCGGAAGCTGGACAGCTACAGCGAGCCGGAGTACATCACCCAGCTGGTCGAGGCCGGCAAGCTTCCGCCGGTGGAGGAGCGCCTGCCCGAGGAGCCGCAGGTCATCCCCAACTCCTTCTTCTCCGATGGGCCGGGCGAGTACGGCGGCGTGATGCGCGACGTGTGGGCCGCGCCGACCGAGGGCTGGAACTGGGCCGCCGGCATCAGCCAGGGCTGGTTCGGCATCGAGGCGATCGTCCAGGAGCCGCTGGTGATGACCGGCCCGATGTGGCTGCGCGGCGACAAGCTCGAGCCGGTGCCCAACCTGGCCAAGAGCTGGGAGTGGTCCGAGGACGGCAGGCAGCTGACGATGCACCTCGTGCGGGGCATCAAGTGGTCGGACGGCGTGCCGTTCACCGCCGACGACGTGATGTTCACCTGGGAGGACATCATCCTCGACCCCGGCGTGACCCGCGCCTGGACCAAGCGCAGCGCCTGGCAGATCGACGGCCAGGACATCACGCTCGAGAAGGTCGACGACTTCACCATCCGCTGGACCTTCCCGGTGCCCTTCCCGGCCTACAAGCTGTTCGACATGAACGAGCTGACCTGGTCGGTGGCGCCCAAGCACGTGCTCGCGCCGTTCCACCCGCGGTACGACAGCTCGAAGGACTACCAGCAGTTCGCCGACGCCCTGCCACCTAACTCGCTGCCGGTCGTCACCATGGGCCCCTGGGTCCCGGTCGAGTACAAGACCGACGAGATCATGATCTTCCGCCGCAACCCGTACTACTGGAAGGTGGACGAGAGCGGCAAGCAGCTTCCGTACCTGAACGAGATCATCTTCGAGAAGGCCGCCACCGGCGTGATCCGCACCACCAAGGTGCTCGCCGGCGCCGCCGACCACACGAACGTCGAGAACCCCTCCACCTACCGCGAGGTGGCGACGCGGGCGCAGGACCCCAACGCGCCGTTCCGGATCGAGTGGGGCCCCGAGACGCTGGGCTTCTCGCTGCTCGTCAACCAGGCCGCGGTCTTCGGCGTGACCGACGAGCGGAGCAAGGCGGTGCGCGAGCTGCTGCGCAACGTGAAGTTCCGCCGCGCGCTGACCCAGGCGATCGACCGGGACGGCATCGCCAGGGCGGTGGCCGACGGGCCGTTCTTCCGCGCCTGGCCGGGCGGGCTGTACCCCGGCTCGCAGTTCTTCGACATCAACAGCACGGTCTACTACCCGTTCTCGCCCGAGACCTCCAGGGCGCTGCTGGCTGAGCTGGGCTTCACCGAGACGAACAGCGACGGCATCCTGATCTGGCCGAGCGGGCCGCTGCAGGGCGAGCCGCTGCTGCTCGGGCTGTTCGCGATCGAGGACCAGGAGGGCGCGCCGACGATCGCCGAGGCGCTCGTGCCGCTGTTCAAGGACATCGGCATCCAGGTCAACTACCGCAAGCTGCAGGGCAACGCCGCCACCGAGCTCACCACCACCGGCCAGTGGGACCTGTACGTCAGCCGCATGGGCCAGGAGTACGGCGTGCCGAACGTCCGCTACCGCGACATCGCGCCGCTGACGCTCGAGAGCCCGGTCTACAACCGCGCCGCCGAGGGCGTCGAGCGGCCGCTGCAGCCCTTCGAGGAGGAGCTGGTGGCGCTGGCCGAGCAGCTGGTGCAGGAGACCGACTTCGCCAAGCAGAAGGAGCTGATGGCCCGCTACCAGAAGCTCCACACCGAGAACGTCTACACGATCGGTGTGGTGATCGGGCGCTACGGCCTGGGCATGGCCAAGCGCATCCGGAACGTGCCGATCGGCTGCCCGGCCTTCTACTACCAGTGGGACTACAACAACTTCATCCCGGAGCAGCTGTGGATCCCGGCCTCTGAGCAGAGCCAGGTGCCCGAGACCCGGCCGGACACGATCCCGGAGTACCCGCAGGCGTAGCCAGCACCATTACGGATTACGGATTGCGAGCGCGCTCGCAATCCGTAATCCGTAAGTTATGACAACCGCCCATGATTCGCTACCTCACCCGCCGCATCATCTCGCTGATCCCGGTGCTGATCGGCATCAGCATCGCCGCGTTCGTGGTGATCCAGCTGCCGCCCGGCGACTTCGCCAGCAGCTTCAAGCAGAACCTGATCAACAACGGCGTCAGCGAGCAGGAAGCCGAGCGGCAGGCCAACTCCTTCCGGGCCCAGTACGGGCTGGACCAGCCGGTGCACATCCAGTACCTGCGCTGGGTCAGCGGGATCATCACCCGCGGCGAGTTCGGCTACTCCTTCGCGTACAAGAAGGACGTCGGCGAGCTGATCGCCGAGCGCCTGCCGCGCACGGTGATGCTGGCGCTGGCGGCGCACCTGATCTCGACGCTGTTCGGCATCTTGATCGGGATCTACGCCGCGACCCACCAGTACAGCCTGGGCGATATCGGCGCGACGATTCTGGCCTTCCTCGGGACGTCGGTCCCGCGCTTCTTCCTGGCGCTGGTCATCCTGTACTTCCTGGCGTTCACCGTCGGGGCGCAGCACTTCACCAACTTCAACTCGCCGCAGTACGCCTTCGCGCCGTGGAGCTGGGGGAAGGTGGTGGACACCCTCAGCCACGTGTGGCCGGTGATTGTGATCGCCGGGGTCGGGGGCATCGCGCAGAACATGCGCGTGATGCGCGGCAACCTGCTGGACGTGCTGAACATGCAGTACGTCACCACCGCCCGCTCCAAGGGGCTGCGCGAGAGCGGCGTGATCTACAAGCACGCGGTGCCGAACGCGCTGCACCCGATCATCATGTACCAGGGCACGGTGCTGCCCTACATGGTGGCCGGCGAGCTGGAGGCGGCGATCGTGCTCGGGCTGCCGACGCTGGCGCCGATGTTCTACGGCAGCCTGCTCAACCAGGACATCTACGTCTCCGGCGGGTTCCTGCTGATCTACGGGATCCTGCTGGTGGTGGGGAACCTGATCGCCGACCTGGTGCTGATGGTGGTGGACCCGCGCATCCGGGCATCGTAGCCCGCCGCGCAGAGGAGCAGAGAGAGCAGCTATGGCGCAACTTGCACAACCGGCCCCCGCAGCCGCACCGTTCCCGCAGATCAGGCGGCGCCGCGAGAGCTACACCGACCTGGTGTGGCGCAAGTTTCGCAAGAGCAAGATCGCGATCGCCGGCGGGCTGATCATCATCACCCTGGTCGTGCTCGCGGTCTGCTCGGACTTCTTCTCGTCCACCGACCCGGTGGCGATCAACATGCAGCAGGCCTACTACCCGCCCCAGCCGATCTACTTCGTGGACCCGTGGGGGCGCTTCAGCCTGCAGCCGTTCACCTACCCGCTGAGGTCGGAGATCGACCCGGCCACGTTCCTGCCGAGCTGGCGGATGGACACCAGCCGGCCGTGCAAGATCAGCTTCTTCGTCCAGAGCTGGGAGTACAAGTTCCTCGGGCTGTTCCCCTCCCGGCTGCACCTGTACGGCGTCGAGGAGGGCTGCACCTTCTACCTGCTGGGAACCGACAAGTTCGGGCGCGACCTGTTCGGGCGCATCGCGCTGGCCGGGCGCATCTCGCTGATGCTCGCCACCGCCGCGACGCTGATCATCGTCTCGATCGGCTCGACGGTCGGGATCGTCTCCGGCTACTACGGCGGCTGGGTGGATAACCTGATCCAGCGCTTCATCGAGTTCGTGCAGGCGTTCCCGACCCTGCCGCTCTGGATGGCGCTCGCGGCCGTCATCCCGATCACCTGGGACCAGCGGCTGATCTTCGTCACCATGTCGTGTATCTTCGCGCTGCTGGGCTGGACGCTGCTGGCGCGCGAGCTGCGCGGCAAGGTGCTGGCCCTGCGCGAGACGGACTTCATCATGGCGGCGAAGGAGATGGGCGCCTCGGACCGGCGCATCATCTTCCGCCACCTGTTCCCGAACTGCCTGAGCCACGTGATCGTGGTGCTGACGCTGACGATCCCGTCGATCATCCTGGCCGAGAGCTTCCTGAGCTTCCTCGGGATCGGCATCCAGGAGCCGCTGGTGAGCTGGGGGACGCTGATGCGCGAGGCGCAGAGCCTGCAGACGCTCGGCTCGAACCCGTGGCTCATGTGGCCGGTGGCGTTCATCCTGCTGGCGGTGATCGGCTTCAACTTCCTGGGCGACGGGCTGCGCGATGCGGTCGACCCCTACTCGATCGTCTAGCCCGCCACGCCCACGCTTCGGGCGCAAAAGTGCAATGTGCAATGCGTAAGGCGTAAGAGAACCATTCCCGAGTGACTGGAGCATTACGGCGCGCGCATCACAGCGAACAGATGACGGAACGGCAATGACAGCTCCAGATGACGTGCTCCTCGAAGTCAAAGACCTGAAGATGCACTTCCCGATCCGGCGCGGCCTGCTGCAGCGGGTGGTCGGGCACGTGAAGGCGGTGGACGGGGTCAGCTTTCAGATCCGCGAGCGCGAGACGCTCGGGCTGGTCGGCGAGAGCGGCTGCGGCAAGACGACGGCCGGGCGCACCATCCTGCGCCTGTACGACCCGACCGGCGGCGAGATCTGGTACCGCACCAAAGACGGGCGGCGGGTCGATGTCGCCAAGCTCAGCCAGCAGGAGATGAAGCCGCTCCGGCGCGAGATGCGGATGATCTTCCAGGACCCGTTCAGCTCGCTCAACCCGCGCATGACGGTCAAGGACCTGATCGGCGAGCCGCTGGTGATCCACCGCGCGGCGGCGGGCGCGGCGATCGAGGAGCGCGTGGCGGACCTGATGCGCGCCGTGGGGCTCGACCCGGACTACATGGAGCGCTACCCGCACGAGTTCTCCGGCGGCCAGCGGCAGCGGATCGGGCTGGCGCGCACCCTGGCGCTCAGCCCGCGCCTGATCGTCGCCGACGAGCCGGTCTCGGCGCTGGACGTCTCGATCCAGGCCCAGGTGCTCAACCTGCTGCAGGAGCTCAAGGAGCGCCTCGGGCTCACGCTGCTGTTCGTGGCCCACGACCTGAGCGTGGTCGAGCACATGTGCGACCGGATCGCGGTGATGTACGTCGGCAAGCTGGTCGAGCTGGCCGAGTCGGAGACGCTGCTGCGCCGGCCGCTGCACCCGTACACCGAGGCGCTGGTCTCGGCCATCCCGCCCGCCGACCCGGACATCCGCACGAAGCGGATCATCATGCCGGGCGAGGTGCCAAGCCCGGCCGACCCGCCGCCGGGGTGCGTGTTCCACCCCCGCTGCCGCTACGCCCGCGACCGCTGCAAGGTCGAGGCGCCGCAGCTGCGCGAGGTCGAGCCCGGCCACTTCGCGGCGTGCCACTTCAGCGAGGAGCTGCAGCTGCAAGGAATCGAGGTGGCGGCGTGACGAAGCAGAGCCAAGTCCTCGCACTGCTGACCTACCTGGTGCCGCTCGTCGGCCCGCTCGGCGCGCTCGGCGCGCGCCGCGATGACTCGTTTGTGCGCTACCACGCCTACCAGGCGCTGGCGATCGACGTGGTGACACTGGTGACGCCCCTGCTGTGGGCGGCGGCCAGCTGGCTGCTGGCCTGGATCCCGACCGTCGGCATGATGCTGGGGCTCGTCAGCTTCGCCCTGGTGCTGGCCATCGAAGTGCTGCTGCTCGCGGCGCGCGTGCTCGGCGTCGCGAGGTCGCTGCGCGGCGAGATGCGCCACGCCCCGCTGATGGGGGCGCGCGCCGAGCGCCTGTTCTACGCCGGCCAGCCGCTCCCGCCGGCCGAGCCGGAGCCAGTGGTCGAGGAGGCCGCCGAGCAGCCGCCGGTGGTGGACGTGATCGCCGAGCAGCCGCCCGAGGCCGCCGGCCAGAATATGAGGTCCTAGAGGTTCAGCGATGCCCAAGATCGCCTTCATCGGCGCGGGGAGCGTGGTGTTCACCCGCAACCTGTGCAGCGATATTCTGCTCACACCGGCGCTCCAGGAGAGCACCATCAGCCTGATGGACATCGACGCCACGCGGCTCGCCCAGGCGCGCGACCTGGTGCAGGCGCTGATCGACCGCCGCGGGCTCCGGGCGCGCGTCGAGGCCACCACCGACCGGCGCGAGGCGGTGACCGGCGCGGACTACGTGATCACCACCTTCCAGCAGGGCGGGCTGGAGGCCTACCAGCTCGATATCGACATCCCGCAGCGCTACGGCGTCGAGCAGTGCGTCGGCGACACGCTCGGGCCGGGCGGGGTGTTCCGCGCGCTGCGCACCATCCCGGTGCTGATCGAGCTCGGCCGCGAGCTGGACGAGGTGGCGCCGCAGGCGCTGCTGCTGAACTATGTCAACCCCATGGCCGCCAACTGCTGGGCGTACGACCGCGCCACCGGCCGGCCGCACGTCGGGCTGTGCCACAGCGTCCAGGGCACCAGCGAGATGCTCGCGCGCTGGATCGACGTCCCGTACGAGGAGGTCGTGTTCCGCTGCGCCGGCATCAACCACCAGGCGTTCTTCCTCGAGTTCCGCCGCGGCACCGAGGACCTGTACCCGCGCATCTGGGAGGTGATCGAGCGCGACGACATCTACGGCTCGGAGCCGGTGCGCATCGACCTGATGAAGCACTTCGGCTACTTCGTGACCGAGTCGAGCGGGCACGCCAGCGAGTACGTGCCGTACTTCCGCAAGAGCGCCGCGATGGTCAACCAGGAGCTGGTGCCGCGCTTCACCGACCAGCGCGACCACTGGTTCGACTTCGGGCGCACCGGGGGCTACCTGCGGCACTGCATCGAGCGGCTGAAGTACGCCCAGGAGGACTTCCAGGCGCTGATCGAGGGCTCGAAGGCGCCCGCCACCGAGCGCAGCCACGAGTACGGCTCGTACATCATCGAGGCGGTCGAGACCAACCGCCCGGCGCGCATCAACGGCAACGTGCCGAACCGCGGCCTGATCCCAAACCTGCCGGAGGGCTGCTGCGTGGAGGTGCCGTGTCTGGTGGACGGCAACGGCATCCAGCCGACGCGCGTGGACGACTACCCGGCGCAGCTGGCGGCGCTCAACCGCACCAACATCAACGTCCAGGAGCTGATCGTCGAGGCGGCGCTCACCGGCAGCGTCGAGGCCGTCCACTACGCGGTCCAGCTCGACCCGCTCACCGCGGCCGTGTGCACCCTGCCGCAGATCCGCGCTATGACCACGGAGATGCTGGCGGCGCAGGAGCGCTGGCTGCCGCAGTTTCGGAAGTAGCGCAGGTGCGCGGCCGCTCTGCTGGTGGCCCGCACACCGCGCTCCGCTGGATGGTGTTAAGAGGTCTCAGTCCCTTTTTCTCCGAGGCTCTGCGGCTGCTTCGCAGCCGCAGAGCCTCGGGATTCTGGGGAGGCAAAGCCTCTCCCACCCCGCGGGGCTGCGGGCGCGGTGGGCGCGCCCG
>CALJIC010000140.1 GCA_937974195.1 uncultured Roseiflexaceae bacterium
TATTACACGAATCTCGCCAAGCAATTCGGCGGAAAAATCACAACCTCAGAGATGTTTGACGCACTAGCTCAACTTGATTCCGAGCTCGATAATCTGTACGCTGCACTTGATTGGAGCCTGACAGACCCGAAGAGAGCCGAATCTGGAATAGAGATCATAGGTGGAACATTCTTCTACTGGTATTTTCGCAATCTGTGGCACGAAGCGCGCGACTGGGCAGAGAAGTTCTTTGTGCTTCCAAACGTGGAGCGAGAGACTGTCAGCTGGGCCCGTGTTCTTGCAATAGGTGGTGGTTCGGCGTGGCTACAGGGCGATAACCATGTGGCGAACGCGCGCCTCAAGGAAAGCGCAGCGATTCTTCGCCGAAACGCAGACATCAATAATCTCGCGTACGTTCTCACGATTCTGGGCTACAACTCGCTTTCCCAGGGCGATATCGACAGCGCGGAGGAGTATATCAAGGAGGGCGTCGCACTCTTTCGGAAGAGTGGTGATGAGTGGGGCCTGGGAATGTCAGTGACTGCCCTTGGGGAAGTATTCGTACAGAATGCCAAGTACAATCTCGCTCGAGAGTGTTTTAATGAGGGGATGGCCCTTTCGGTCCAACACAATTATGTGGGAACCGGGTATATTCACGCCTATCTCGGCAAAGTGCTGCGGTATCAAGGCGATCTTGCGCGAGCCAAAAGCGAGTCAGAGAGCGCCTTGGCGCTGGCCCGCACATATGGGATAAAGCGCTACATGGCGTTGGCCTTAGAGAATCTGGGCAGAATCTGCAATGCTCAGAACGAACCAAGAGAAGCCGCCAAGTTGTTTGCCGAAGGCATTACGATGTTCCAAGCTGTTGGCGACCTCGAGGGTGTCGCCATGTGCATCGAGGGAAGCGCCACTACTCAGGTGCTGCTTAAGAAAGCCCCTCTTGCGAGCTGGCTGCTGGGCTCCGCAGACGCGTTGCGGAAACGCATACAGGTGCCGCTCCCCGCGCCCGATCGGCCTGACTACGACCACACTCTGAGCGATATTCGCGGTCTTATCGACGGGGCCACGTTTGCTTCTGCCTGGCAAAGAGGAGCTATGACACCAACAGAGGATGTCATTGCTGTGCTCACAGGCGCGGCGGAGGAGCCCGCCTTGTGAAGGGATGTGCCACACGACGCTGGCCGCGTTCAGCAGCGTGCTCGGGTTGTTCGCGCTGCCGCTCTTGAGCTTCCCGAGACGCTCGCTCGAAGTCACCCTTGCACACCGCAGGCCAGGGCTGTCCCCATTGCGGCGGGTGAGCCAGCCTGGTTGGGCGACGCTCCCGGGTGGGCATGCTCGTCGTGCCAAACGAACCGCTCCATGGTCTCGCGGCGCTCCATCTCTCAGGCGAATGGCTGGTCGAGCGAGCGCGATTCAACCTGCGCCATCGCTCAGCACGCTCACCCCGCTTTGCGCGATGAGGGCACCTGTGGCTCCGCGAGCGCTGCTCCTCGGTTGCAGCACCTTCGATGGCCGGTGAGCGGCCCCATGTCGCCGGCGAGCTCGCCACCGTGGCCGCCCACACCCGCGGCGCAGACAGCCCACGTCGACCTGAGCGATGGGGACCTCTGGCTCGCTGGCATCAGCCGCCTCCAGCTTGGCGGGAGGCTGGTCGTGGTCTGGCCCTGTGATGGAACCAGCGCCTCAGCGCTGGCGGCCTCGCTCCCGCACCCGCTGAAGGGGTTTGCTGAAGCTTCGCCTCCCCAAGGGGCCCTTCTTCCGCCGCGCCGCGGCGAGAAGGAAGAAACACGGCGGGCTGCGGCCCTCACCACACCTCTCTGCGGCAGATGGCGCAGCGCCGTACAGTGCAGTGGAAAACGCATACCGGCATTACTGTGCGGATTGTGACCGGTCACTTGACGCTTATTACCAACTCCGCTATAATGCCAGTGCTATCCCTTTGACCCCAATTCTACTATTCGCCACCGCGCGTATTGCAGGTCTCGACAATGTCGTCGTCCAAAGCCATAACCCGATACCGGAATATCGCGCCGCAGGCCTCCGCTCGCGGCGTGTCCGGGGGGTTTTCCCATCACCGCGTCGTGGCCTCCTTCCCATATACATCCCACCAGCTGCGCACAGGTGGCTCGTCCAGCGCGTGTGTCGGTGCGGCGGCTCGATCGCGCCCCATCTCAACCAGCCTGAGACGCGCATCTGAGCGGAATACAGGCGAGCGTGCGCGCGTGTGCGAGCGCGCTCATTGGCGTCTCGACGCCTAGAAGGGGGTGATCGGCCCGGCCGAGAATCGCTAGCCGCTTGCAACAGATGCCCTCGCGGTACGGGGTACCGCAGCACGGTTCAGCAGGTCTTCGGCGAACTGAAGATCTGGCCTCTTGACGGCGACGTTCTCAACGAACGCGGGCCCGGGGTGTGCCGGGCGCGCGACGGCGAGAACAGAACACCGGACTCCAGCGCAGGAACAGAAAGAGGACAACAACCATGGCAAGCAAACTCTCCCGGCGCAGCTTTCTGCGCGCGGCCGCCGCGATGGGCGGCGTCGGCATTCTCGCCGCGTGCGGCGGCGCCCCGGCGCAGCAGGGCGGCACGGGCGGCGAGCAGCCGGCGGCGGAGGCGCCCGCGCAGGGCGGCCAGGCCGTCACCGAGATCACCTTCTGGTGGTGGGATGCCGCCGGCCAGATCTGGGCCGATGAGTACTCCAAGGTCAACCCGCAGGTCAAGGTCACCTTCGTCAACACCCCCTTCGCAGACGCCCACGACAAGCTGCTCACCTCGTTTGCCGCCGGCTCCGGCGCGCCCGACGTGGCCTCGATCGAGATCGGCCGCATCGGCGGCTTCACCGCCAGGGGCGGCCTGGCGGACCTGAAGGCCCCGCCGTTCGACGGCGGCCAGTTCGAGAAGGACATGGTGACCTACAAGTGGATCCAGGGCTCGACCGAGGACGGCCGCCTGGTTGCCATGCCGTGGGACATCGGCCCGGCGGGCGTGTGGTACCGCGTCGACTACTTCGAGGAGCTGGGGCTGCCGACCGAGCCCGAGGAGATCGAGGAGCTGATCAGCCACACCCACGGCCGGACCTGGGATGACTTCTTCGCCTTCGCCAAGCGGGTGAGCGACGCGAGCGGCGGCAAGACCAAGCTGTTCGCGGACGCCGGCACCGACATCTACGGCGCGACCTACCGCCAGCAGGGCGAGGGCTACCAGCAGGGCAATAAGATCCTGATCGAGGAGAAGGCCACCCGGCCGTTCCAGCTCGCCGCGCAGGCGCGCCAGCAGGAGCTCGACGCCAACATCGCCTGGTGGGGCGCCGAGTGGCAGACCGGCCTGTCCGAGAAGGCGTTCGCCGGCATGGTGATCGCGGCCTGGATGCAGGGCGGCCTCACCCGCGACCAGCCGGACTCGGTGGGCAAGTGGCGCGTGGTGCACGCCCCCGAGGGCAACTACAACTGGGGCGGCTCGTTCGTGGCGATCCCCGAGCAGAGCCAGAACAAGGAGGCGGCCTGGGAGTTCGTCAAGTGGGCCTGCTGCTCCGCCGAGGGCCAGAACGTGATGTTCAAGCAGACCGGCGTCATGCCGGCCTACAAGCCCGCCTGGGAGGACCCGCTGTACGACGCGCCGGTGGACTTCTTCGGCGGCCAGCGCACCTACCGCATCTGGACCGAGATCGCCGACAACATCCCGGCCATCCTGCGCACTCCGAACGACCTCCAGCTGGACGACATCGTCGGCGCCGAGCTGACGAAGGTGCTGCAGGAGGGCAAGGACCCGGTGCAGGCAGCCAAGGACGCCGAGGCTGAGGCGCTCAACCGCATCAGGGACGTGACGGCGTAAGGGGTGTCGGTCATGCAGGCGGCGCGGGCCGCGGCCCGCGCCGCCTGCACCCGAGAGGAGAAGGCATCGATGGCAACGCAGACCATCCCCGTCACGCGCGACAAGGCGGCCGACCGGCGGCTCATGTTCAGGGAGATGAAGCGCAACGTCTGGGCGTACGTCTTCATCTCGCCGTTCTACATCCTCTACGCCGTCTTCGGCATGTTCCCGCTGCTGTACGGCCTGTGGCTCTCGTTCCACGAGTGGGACGGCATCTCGGCCATGCAGTGGGTCGGGCTGCGGAACTACGCCGACCTGATCGTTGACGACATCTGGTGGTACTCCATCTACAACACCATCTGGCTTTTCTTCGCCGCCACTGTGCCGCAGATCATCCTGGCGCTGATCCTGGCCTTTATCATCAACTCCCCGTATATTAAGGGCAAGGACTTCTTCCGCGCCGCCTTCTTCGCGCCGATCGTGGCCTCGGCCGTCGCCGTCGGGCTGGTGTTCACCTGGCTGTTCGGCGAGCGCTACGGCATGCTGAACTACTTCCTCGGCATGCTCGGCATCGCGCCGATCGACTGGCTCGGCGACCGCAACTGGCTGAAGCCGTCGATGGCGATCGTGACGATCTGGCAGTGGACCGGCTACACCATGATCATCTTCCTGGCCGGCCTGCAGTCGATCAACACCGAGCTGTACGAGGCCGCGCGAGTGGACGGCGCGCAGACGCGCGATATCTTCTTCCGCATCACCATGCCGCTGATGCGGCCCGTGATCTTGTTCCAGGTGGTGCTGTCGATCATCGGCGCGATGCAGACCTTCGACATCCCCGTCATGCTCGCCGGCGGCACGCAGTCCTCGGCGCCGGGAGGCACCGACCGGGCCGGGCTGGTGGCGATGATCAACCTGTACTGGACAGCATTCAAGTACACCGAGTTCGGCTACGCGGCCGCGATGTCCTTCATGCTGTTCATCCTGATCATCACCTTCAGCTACCTCTACAACCGCTGGCAGGGCGGCAACCCGACTGACTAGGAGGAGCGCGACGATGGCAACCACCACACAGCGCGGCTTTGCTGCACGCCGGAGGGTGCGCTTCAGCAGGCGCGACCAGCTGATGGGGCCGTTCGGCATGACGGTGCTGTACGCCGTGCTGATCGGCGGCGCGCTCGTGACCGCCTTCCCGTTCTACTACATGCTCGTCACCTCGACCCACCGCTCGGCGACGATCCTGAAGATCCCGCCGCCGCTGTGGTTCGGCAACGCGCTGGTGACGAACTACAACGAGCTGCTCGCCAACCTGCCGTTCTGGAACTCGCTGTGGAACAGCCTGGCGATCGCGACGATCGCGACGACGCTGACGCTGTTCTTCTGCTCGCTCGGCGGCTACGGCTTCGCGAAGTTCCGCTTCCCCGGCCGCGACGGGCTGTTCGCCTTCCTGCTGGCGACGCTGATGGTGCCGGGCGCGATCGGCCTGATCCCGTCCTTCATCATCATGCGCAACCTGGGCTGGATCGACACCTGGAACCCGCTGATCATCCCGGGCATCGCCAACGCCTTCGGCATCTTCTGGATGCGGCAGTACATCGCCCAGGCCATCCCCGATGACCTGATGGACGCCGGGCGGATCGACGGCGCGCACGAGTTCCGCATCTACTGGAACATCGTGATCCCAGTGATCGTGCCGGCGCTGGCCGCGCTCGCCATCCTGACCTTCATCGGCAGCTGGAACAACTTCCTCTTCCCGCTGCTGATCCTGAAGGACACGGCGAAGTACACGCTGCCGGTGGCGCTCTCGACGCTGCGCTCGCTGCGTGGCACTGAGATCGGCGTGCAGATCCTGGGGGCGGCGGGCGCCATCCTGCCGATCCTGATCGTGTTCATCGCCGCGTCGCGCCAGTTCATGTCCGGCCTGACCGCCGGCGCGGTGAAGGGCGGGTAGGACCGAACGCCGGGCGCGGGATGCTCGCCGGCACCCCGCGCCCGGCGCTCAGCACCGAGGAAGCGCAATGCGCCGTACACGCCTGGTAGCCATCCTCCTCGCCGGCCTGCTCGCCGCCTGCGCTGGCTCCCGCGCCTCCCCGACGCCGTCGCCGAACCTCAGCGCCGACGCGCAGGTGCGGCTGCGGCCCCTCACGCCGCCGGTCCAGCCCTGCAACAACACCTTCGTCACGCGCCCGCTCGACTACACCACCCTCGCCGCCGTCCGCCCGGTCGGCCTCTATGAGAGCAACGGCGCGGGCCTGGCCGTGGGCGACCTCGACGATGACGGCGACCAGGACATCGTGATGGCCAACCTCGGCGGGCCGAACACGATCCTGTGGAACGAGGGCCGCTTCCGCTGGCGCGCCGAGGAGCTGAGCCACGGCGGCTCGCGCGGCGTGACGATCGTGGACGTCGATGGCGACGGCGACCTGGACATCGTCTTCACCCTTCGCGGCGACCGGCCGAGCTTCTTCCGCAACGTCGGCACGCCGGAGGCCCCGCGCTTCGAGCCCGGCCAGCTCCCGGATGTGAACAACCCGTTCTACACCATCAACTGGGCCGACCTCGAGGGCGACGGCGACCTGGACCTGGTGGCGGCATCCTACGACGCCGACCTGCTCAAGCAGCAGGGCCTGATCTTCACCCAGCGCGGCGGCGTGGGCGTGTTCGTCTACGAGCGCGAGGGCGAGACCTACCTGCAGCACCGGCTGGCCGACGCGGCCGACGCGCTGGCGATCGCGCTGCCCGACATCGACGGCGACGGCCGGCGCGATATCTGGGTCGGCAACGACTTCATCCGGCCGGACGGCGTGTGGCTGTGGCGCAACGGCGGCTGGGCGGCGGCGACGCCGTTCGACTCGATCACCGAGAACACCATGAGCCTCGACCTCGGCGACGTGGACAACGACGGCGTCCCCGAGCTGTTCGCCGCCGACATGAAGCCGTACGCCAAGGACGCCGCGACCATGGCGCGCTGGCTGCCGATGATGAAGAAGATGACCATGCCGATGAGCGCCGATGACCCGCAGCACGCCGAGAACGTGCTGCTGGTGCGCGGCGCCGACGGCCGCTGGCGCAACCAGGGCTACGAGCGCATGGTCGACTCGACCGGCTGGAGCTGGTCCGCCAAGTTCGGCGACCTGGACCGCGACGGCTACCTGGACCTGTACGTGGTCAACGGCATGATCGCCGAGGGCCTGTTCGACCACCTGCCGAACCACGAGCTGGTGGAGGCGAACATGGTGCTCCGCAACAACGGCCGCGGCACGTTCCACCCGATGCCGGAGTGGGGCCTGGGCTCGACCTCCAGCGGGCGCGGCATGAGCATGGCGGACTTCGACGGCGACGGCGACCTGGACATCGTGGTCAACAACCTGGAGTCGCCGGCGCAGCTGTTCGAGAACCGCCTCTGCGGCGGCGAGAACCTGCTGGTGGACCTGCGCTGGCCGGAGAGCGCCAACACGCGGGCGATCGGGGCGGAGCTGCGGCTGCACACGAGCGCGGGGACGTTCCTGCGCGACGTGCGCGCCGCGAGCGGCTATCTCTCGGGGGATAGCAGCCAGGTGCACTTCGGCATCCCGCCCGGCGCGACGATCGAAGGGCTGACGATCACCTGGCCGGACGGCGCGGTCTCCGAGGTGACCGGCCTCGTGCCGCAGACCCAGGTGACCGTGACGCGGTGACGCCGCCGTCTCCCGCGGGGACCCGGAGACGCGGTGGGCACCGCCTCATACCCGGCGGCGTGGCCGGCCTGCGGCCCAGGAACGTTTTCTCTCGCCGCTCCGCCGCTGCGCGGGAGGTGCGAAGGGCCGCAATCCTTAACAGGAACGTTTTCTCTCGCCGCTCCGCGGCTGCGCCGGGAGGTCTGGAGGACCTGCGGCCTTCCAGGAACTCGCCGCTCCGCGGCTGCGCCGGGAGGTGCGAAGGGCCGCAATCCTTACCAGGAACCATTTCCCTCGCCGCTCCGCGGCTGCGCCGGGAGGTCTGAAGGACCGTCGTCCTTACCAGGAACGTTTTCTCTCGCCGCTCCGCGGCTGCGCAGGAGGTGCGAAGGACCGCAGTCCTTCCAGGAACGTTTTCTCTCGCCGCTCCGCGGCTGCGCAGGAGGTGCGAAGGACCGCAGTCCTTCCAGGAACGTTTTCTCTCGCCGCTCCGCGGCTGCGGCGGGAGGTCTGGAGGGCCTGCGGCCCTCCAGGAACATTTTTTCTCTCGCTGCTCTGCGGCTGCTTCGCAGCCGCAGAGCAGCGAGAGATGAGAGACTCGTAGGAGGCTTCGCCTCCCCAACCCCTCCGGGGGTGCGGGGGCAGCGCCACCGCACACAGATACCAACGCCACCACAGGAAGCGAGAGCGCCCTATGAAAGCACTTGCCATGCGCGCGGAACTCCGCAACAGCCTCACCGAGAAGCTCCCGCTGCTGGAGCTGATCAATCCGCGCGAGCAGCTCTGGACCCTGCTCGGAGTCTTGATCGCGGGCATCGTGTTCGGCACGATCGCCGTGCAGGTGTTCGGCGTGAAGCTGTGGGTGGCGAGCGCCGCGGTGCTGGCGGCGATGCTGCTTCCGGCGATGGTCAAGTGGCGCGAGGACTACCGGCGCTTCGGGCTGACGGCCACGGTGCTGGGCGTGCTGATCGCGCTGCAGGGCTTCCACACCGTCGAGCACCTGGCCCAGTGGTTCCAGTACCACATACTCCGCTGGCCGACGTTCGTCTCCTCAGGCCTGATCTCGGCGCTGAACGCCGAGTGGGTCCACTTCGTGTGGAACTGGGGCTTCCTGGCGGTGGCGATCTACCTGGCGCTGGCCGGCGTCCGCAACTGGTGGGCCTGGGCGCTGCTGGCGTGGGCCACCGCGCACACCCTTGAGCACACCTACATGATGTGGCGCTACCAGCAGACGCTCGCCGAGCTCACGGCCCTGGGCGCCACCGGGGTGTCGCCGCAGGGGCTGCCCGGCTTCTTCGGGCGGGACGGCTGGCTGGCGACGGCCGATGTGACGCAGGGCACCTTCCTGTGCCGCCTGCCCGGGTTCACCACCGCCCCGCGGCTGGACGTCCACTTCTGGTGGAACGTCGGCGAGATCGCGCTTCTGCTGCCGGCGGCCAACGTCTACATGGCCGAGCGGTTCGGCCGCCGGGCCACGCCGCCGCGCGGGAGCGACGAGGATCTGCTCACCAAGCTGCTCGCGCCGGCGCAGCCCTCGGCGTAGCCAGCGGCAGCCCACCCCGCCAGCTACCCGCTAGCTCCCCCTTCGTCGCCACAGCGTGACGAAGGGGGAATTCTTTTGAGACTGCGCCCAGCTCTCCCGGCGGTGCGAAACGCATGAGGAGAGTCCACGTGACAGTCACTAATTCTCCAAGAGCCGCGGGCACGCCGGCCGTATAATGGCCCGGAGCGCTGGAAGGCCGCGCTCCCTAGAACGCCGCACAGAAAGGCCCCGCAGTATGGCGAAGATCACATTCATTGGCGCCGGCAGCACCGTGTTCGCGAAGAACCTGATGGGCGACATCCTCAGCTACCCGGAGCTGGCGGACTCGACTCTGACCCTGTTCGATATCGACCAGGAGCGCCTGCGCACCTCCGAGATCGTCGCGCGGAACCTGGCGCGCACGCTCGAGGTCAACCCGACGATCGAGGCCACGACCGACCGGCGCCGGGCGCTGGACGGCGCCGACTACGCGATCTGCATGATCCAGGTGGGCGGCTACAAGCCCGCCACGGTGGTCGACTTCGAGATCCCCAAGAAGTACGGGCTGCGCCAGACGATCGCCGACACGCTCGGCATCGGCGGGATCATGCGCGGCCTGCGCACCATCCCCGTGCTGCTCTCCATGTGCCGCGACATGGAGGAGCTGTGCCCGGACGTGACCTTCCTGCAGTACGTCAACCCGATGGCGATGAACTGCTGGGCGATCGCGCGGGCCACCAAGATCAAGACCGTCGGGCTGTGCCACAGCGTGCAGGGCACTGCCCACGAGCTGGCGCGCGACATCGGCGTGCCCTACGACGAGATCAACTACGTGTGCGCCGGCATCAACCACATGGCCTTCTACCTGCGCTTCGAGCGCAACGGGCAGGACCTCTACCCGGAGATCCGCCGCGTGCTGGACGAGGGGCGCGTGCCGGAGTGGAACCGGGTGCGCTACGAGATGTTCAAGCGGCTCGGCTACTTCGTGACCGAGTCCAGCGAGCACTTCTCGGAGTACGTGCCGTGGTTCATCAAGCGCGACCGGCCGGACCTGATCGAGCAGTTCAACATCCCGCTCGACGAGTACATCCGCCGCTGCGAGGTGCAGATCGCCGAGTGGGAAGAGATGCGGCAGGCGCTCGAGAGCCCGGACCCGGACGCGCTGGCGCGCTACGAGCGGAAGCGGATGGAGGAGCGCCTGGCGCACATCGCCGCCCAGGACCCGCAGCGCGCCGCGCAGCTCCGCGCGGAGTGGGAGGAGGCACAGCGCACCAGCAAGGTGCGCCGCTCGCACGAGTACGGCTCGCTGATCATCCACAGCATGGAGACCGGCCAGCCGCGCGTGATCTACGGCAACGTGCCGAACAACGGCCTGATCGACAACCTGCCGCAGGGCTGCTGCGTCGAGGTGCCGGTGCTGGTGGATAAGAACGGCCTCCAGCCGACGAAGATCGGGTCGCTCCCGCCGCACCTGGCCGCGCTGATGCAGACCAACATCAACGTGCAGTCGCTGGTGGTCGAGGCGGCGCTCACCGGCAAGCGCGAGCACATCTACCACGCCGCGATGCTCGACCCGCACACCGCCGCCGAGCTGAGCCTGGACCAGATCTGGAGCCTGGTGGACGACCTGATCGAGGCCCACGGCGAGTGGCTGCCGGAGTACCACTGATCCACGGAGGGCACGGAGGACACGGAGGAAGATCCACGGAGGGCACGGAGGGCACGGAGAGAGGATTCCGTGCTCCTCCGTGCCCTCCGTGGATTATCGACCCAGCGCGCGCTCGTTGCTACGCCGCAGCCGGTCGGCCAGCACGCGCATCACCATCACCGCGAAGTACGGCGTCTCCTGCACCAGGAACTCGAAGCGCGCCTCGTCGATCGGCGTGAGCGTGCAGTCCGTCCGCGCGACGGCGGTGGCGCTGCGCGGCTCGTCGCCGATCAGCGCCATCTCGCCGAAGATACCCCCCGGCCCGACCGAGTCCAGGATCTCGCCCCCGAGCGAGATGTCGACCCACCCCGATTTGACCAGGTACATCACGTCGCCGGGGTCTCCGGCGCGAAAGATCACCTCGCCAGCGGGAACCACGTGTATCTCGTCCTCCCGGCGCGTCGGCCGGAGGATGCTGATCCGCTTCGCCACAGCGCTGCTCCTTGCGACAGATGACTAGAGACATGGACGCCAATCGTTGAGACGAGCGCGCGGGGCCGCAGGTTTCGGCCCACGCGACAAATGTCACAGCGCTGCGCGCCCCGGCCTGCTACAGTGCATGTGTACGCCGGAGCAGGTCCGGCGGGAGCATGTGAAAGGCATCCGACCGATGACAACTGCAGAGACGACGATATTCGACGCGCAGGAGACGCTGAACGCGATTGTGGCGCGCGCGCCGTGGGCGCTGGAGGTCCTCGCCGGCTTCGGCCTCGACACCTGCTGCGGCGGGGCACTGCCGCTCGCCGAGGCCGCGGAGCGCCACGGGATCGACCCGCAGCAGATCCTGGCCGCGCTCCGGGAGCGCGCGGAGGCGCCCCGATGACCAGGAGCACCCGCGCGTGGTTCGCGGCCGGGCTGGCAGGGCTGGTCGGCGCGACGGCGGCCCACACGGCGGTGCTGCTTGGCGCGGGCGCGTGGGCCGCGATGGTTCACCTGACGATATTCGGCTGGATCACCGCGCTGATCGTGGCGGTGAGCTACCACACCATGCCGGTGTTCTCCGGCCGTGACTTCCCGCAGCCGCGCCTGGCGTGGCTGCAGCTGGGGCTGTTCGCGGCCGGCCTGGGCGCCGTGACGATCAGCGCGGCGGGCGCGGGCGCTGCGGCTCAGGTGGCCGGCCTCGGGCTCGAGCTAGCGGCGGCGCTGGTGTTCGCCGCCAACACCGCGCTGCTGTTCACGCGCGGCATCCCGCGCGGCGGCCCGCCGCCACGCCCGCCGATCCCGAACCAGGCGCAGGTCGACCGCATCGGGACGACGGCGACCAAGGCGGCCGGCGTGTGCCTGCCGCTCTCGCTCGGGCTGCTGCTCGCCGCGCAGGCGGGCGCGCTGGGCGGGGAGTGGTGGCTGGCCGCCGAGCACCTGGCGGCCCTGGGCTGGGTGATGCTGATGATCGTGGGGGTCGGCTACCACGTTCTGCCGCGCTTCAGCGGGCGCGGCGTGCGGGGGACCGGGTGGGCGCGGGCGCAGGTCACGTGCCACCTCGCGGCCCTTCCGGCGATCGTCGCCGGGCTGGGGCTGGGCGTGAGGCCGCTGTTCGCGGCGGGCGGCGCGCTCATGGCGCTCGCCGCGGCCCTGTTCGCCTACACGGTCTGGCCAACGCTGCGCGCGGCGGAGGCCAGGCCCGGCGCCATCGCGCTCCACCCGAGCGGGCGCGGCGCGATGGCGCGCGAAGGAGAGTCGAGATGAGCCGGCTGACACTTCGGCTGGTGCGGGCCGCCTTCGTCTGCCTGGCGGCGGGCATCGCGCTGGGCGCGGCGTTCGCGATCGACCGGCGGCTGGGCGGCGCGCTGCGGCCGCTTCACGCCGAGCTGAACCTCTGGGGGTGGGTCACGCTGCTGATCTACGGGATGGCCTACCACATCGTGCCGCGCTTCGCCGGGCAGCCGCTGCGCCGCCCGCGGCTCGCGGAGGTGCAGTCCTACCTGGCTATCGCGGGCGTGGCCCTCGCGGCGCTCGGCTGGCTTGCCAGCGTCTGGAGCCCGGCGCTCGCCCCGGCGCTGCGGGCGGGCGGCGCGTCCCTGCAGCTTGCCGCGGCGCTCGCCTTCGCGCTGATCATCGGCGAGCTGCTGCGGAGCCGGCCGGCGCGCGCTGGTGGCGCCATCCCGCCAGCGGGCGGCCAGCGCCCGTAGAAGCCATCGCGGCCGCGCGCTAGCCCGCGCTCTGGCAGGCGGCGTTGCTCCAGCCCGAGCGGAACGGGTGCGCGGCGCCGTCCTCCGGGGTGTAGGTGTGCCGCCAGACGCAGCCGGTGTCGTTGCCGAGCAGGTGGATGCTCACCGACGGCTCGGCCGACGTCGTGGCGACGCGGTGGATGTCGCCGTCCGGCGGCATGAGCAGGTAGAAGTCGCCCGGCCTCAGCCGGTTGCGCTCGACGACCTGCAGCGCGCCGCCGGAGGGGCTGGCGCGGTACACCTCCTCGTCCTGCTCGCCGGCGTAGAGCCCGACCAGCCCCCAGGCCAGGTGGTCGTGGATGGGCGTCGCCGCGCCAGGGGGCACGACCAGGCTGAACAGCGACAGGCCGCCGTCCCCGGCGCGGAAGAGCAGCCAGGTGGCGATGCCGCCGCCCATGCCGCTGTTCTCCACGGGGCTGCGGTACTCCGCCGGCAGCCAGCTCTGGTCGGCGAGCAGCTCCGCGAAGGTGGGGCGCAGCCTCTCGAGCGCCTCGTGGACCGGGTGGGCGGCGAGCTCGGCGCGTACGGCGGCGATGAACGACCGCACCGCCGGCGTGTCGAGGATGTACTCGTCTTTCACTCTGGCCTCCTGCTAGCTTTCAGCCTCGCGCACCAGCAGCAGCATCAGCAGCACCGCCAGGCCGATGCTGGCCGCCCCCAGCAGCGTGTTGGCGGCGATGCCGTAGCTGCTCCAGATCGGCACGCTCACAAGCGACCCTATGACCCGGCCGATGCCGTTCACAGTGATCACGAGCGCCATAACCATGCCCCGCACCTGCGGCGCCACCCCGGAGCTGAGCGGCAGCCCCGCGACGATCGCGAACTCCATGCAGACGTAGAAGGCGAAGAAGAGCGGGACCAGCAGCGTCCAGCTCCCGCCGGCCAGCGGCAGCGCGGCCATGCTGAGCGCGGTCAGCGTGAACCCGACCGCCACCGCGCGCCGCTTGCCGATCCGGTCCACCAGCAGCGCCACTCCGAGCGAGCCGACCAGCTCGGCGGCGCCCACCAGCCCGAACAGCTGCCCGAGGCGCGCCTCGTCCGCGCCGTAGTCGCGGTTGAGCCACGCGCCCTGCGCCACCCCGAACGTGTCGTAGCCGAACATCACCAGGAACCACATGCCGAGCAGGGCCAGCACGCTCGGGCTCCGCAGCGCGCCCCACGACACCGAGGATTTCCCGGCCTCCGCCCGCGGGGCCCGGCGCGCGGTGGGCGGCAGCGCGAAGCGGATCAGCGCCAGCGAGCCGAGGCCGCAGGCGAAGAGCGTCCAGAACACCGGGCTCGCGCCGCCGGCGCGCTGCACCAGGACCATCAGCGGCGCCACGCCCACCAGCGCCGCCGCGGCCCAAGAGACCTCGAAGACGCCCAGCGTCCAGCCCCGGCGGGAGTAGGGCGTGCGGTGGCTGAGGTAGGCCTGGGCCGCCGGCAGGTACAGCGCCATCGCCAGGCCGATCAGCGCGTAGCCCAGCAGGAACCCCCGGAAGTCCCCGGCGACGGCGCACGCCAGCGCGCCGCAGCAGAACAGCGCCAGCCCGGCGATCATCGTCGTGCGCTCGCCGCGGGTGTCGGCCAGGGTGCCGCCGAGCGGGCTGGCGAGCGAGGCCAGCATCTGCACCGTGACCAGCGTGCTCACGACGCGCAGGTCGACATCGAGCTGCATGGCCAGGAACGGCTGCAGCGGGTAGATGATGCGGTAGGCAGTGGTGAGCGCAAGCCGCGCCACAGTGACGAGGGCGAGCTGGCCGTTCGTCAGGGCTGCGGCCGGCCGTTGCGCGTCGAGCGTCTCTACTTCTAACAAGGCGATCTCCGTACACCGGGCTGCGGCGAGCTACTCAGCCAGCTCCTCGCGCAGCATGGCGATCTGGCGCTCGGCCTCGGAGCGCCACGTGGGGCTGCCGCCGAGCGCGAGGTAGCGCTCCAGGTCCGCGATCGCGGCGCGCGGGTCGCCGTGGAAGCGCTGCACCAGGCCGCGCTGCAGGTATGCCTCCGCCCAGTCGGGGGACTGCTCGATGGCCTGGGTGAGCGCGGCGATGCCGGCCTGGTGCTCGCCGAGCTCGCGGCTGAGGATCACGCCCTGGCGCAGGTGGGCGGCGCTGAACTCCGGCCAGGCGCGGACGGCCCGCCCGAAGGCGTCGACGCCGGCCCGGAACAGCTGCCGCTCGTGGGTGCGCAGCCCCCAGTAGCACAGGCTCGCGCCCCAGGCGTACCACCAGTACGCCCACGCCCGCCGCAGAAACGAGATGTCGCGCTGGTTGTCGCTCACCGGCACCTCCCATCAGCTCGGGCCCGGCAGCCCGCCGTAGCACGCAAGCGCGGCGCGAATGTTGGCCCGGTGGCCGGGGCGATAGAACTCCGGCTGGGTCACGGTGTGGCCAGGCGGGATCGCCTCCTCGAACGGAAACTCCACCAGCGCCTCCACATCCGCGTCCTCGCCCGGCTCGGCCGGCACGCCCCGCCCCAGCGCCGCACGACAGCGCCGCTCCAGCTCGTCGAAGTAGGTGATGTTATGTCGAATAAGCGCCGGTCCTGAGTCGGTGGGCGCGTGGCAGAACAGCGCCGCGGCCGGCTCGAGCGCCGCCATGCGCGCCAGCGACTCGCGCAGCTGCGGCAGCGTGGCGGCCGACTCGACGAACGGGAAGGGCGACTCGGCCGAGTCGCCGGCGAGCAGCGTGCGGATCTCCGGGATCCAGATCGCGACGTGGTCCGGCGCGTGGCCGGGGGTGAGGAACAGCTCGAGCGTCAGATCGCCGCCGCGGATGATGAGACGCTCGTCGAACAGCAGGTCCGGCGGGGTGATGCGCACGCCGTCAAACGCCTCGGGCCTGCGCTCCCGCATCTCCTTCAGGAACGCCTGGGCCTCCGGCGAGCCGAGCAGCTCGGCGCAGCGGCGCGTGCCGATCACCGGCGCGGGGTGGCGGGCCAGAGGCCCGGCGAACAGCTGGTTGCCCCAGGCGTGGTCGTAGTGGGAGTGGGTGTTGACGACCAGCAGCCGGCGGCCCGCCAGGTGGGGCGCGGCGACGGAGAGCATCGCTTCGGCCGTCGCCTCGTTCACCAGCGTGTCCACCAGCACCAGGTAGCGCTCGGTGACGATGATGAAGACATCGACGAGCTGGCCGCAGCGGACGACCAGGATGCGCTCGTCCCAGCCGCCGTTGGGGACGGAGGTCACTTCGAATCGTGTCTGCATGCAGAGCCCTCACGGCACGACGTTGCGCGGTGGTACGGGTTCGTAGCGGGCCTTCGGCCGCTTCACGCCCCACCGCGCCCTTCGCGGCTTACGGGTTGCGCGGGGCAGGGATGGCGTTGGCGCGGGCGATGATGCCGTAGAGCGCCCCGGATGGCCGCAGGCGCCGCTCGCCAGTCTTCTCGTCCATGGCGTACAGCCCGAAGCGCATCCCCCACCCCTCGGCCCACTCGAAGTTGTCCACCAGCGACCAGATGAACACCCCGCGCACGTCCACCCCCTCGCGGATGGCGCGGTGGACCGCCGCCAGGTGCGACAGGATGAAGTGCGGGCGCTGGTCGTCGTCGTCATCCGGCAGGCCGGTCTCGGTGATGTAGATCGGCAGCTTGAGGCGCCGGTCGACGCGCCGCAGCGCGCGGTACAGGCCGTCCGGGTAGATCTCGCCGAACGAGACGCCGAGGAAGCCCTTGTCGCTCTGGGCGAAGTACTCCGGCGTGAACCGCCGCCCGAACAGCTGGAACGGCGCGCGCGGGTCGAAGGCGACGTGGTCGCGGCTGTAGTAGTTCATGCCGAAGAAGTCGCTCGAGGCGCGGGTGACCTGCAGCAGCCGCCCGTTGTACACCCAGTCGTAGAGCGCGGTGATCAGCACGTCGCGCTTGGCTGGCGAGGCCGGGTCCAGGATGCGCTTGTGGTGCACGATGCCGACGCGGTGGGCCGGGTGGAGCCCGTGGATGATCCGCGCGGCGATCTGGTGGCCGCGCACCAGGTTGCCGAAGACGCGCAGCGACTGGCGGACGTTGGTGCGCCCGGGCGGCCAGTGGCCGAGCACGTAGCTGAGCGCCGTGTAGACGGTCGGCTCGTTGATGGTGCACCAGAGCTGGCACAGGTCGCCGAGCTCGCTAACGGTGCGCTCGACGAAGCGGCCGAACTTGCGCGGCGTGGCCGGGTTGAGCCAGCCGCCCTGCCGCTCCAGCCAGCGCGGGTTGGTGAAGTGGTGGAGCGTGACCATCGGGGTCATGCCGCGCCGGCGGATGCCCTCGATCAGCTCGCGGTAGCGGCGCAGCGCGGCCTGGTCCCAGCGGCCCTCCTCCGGCTCGATCCGGCTCCACTCGACGGACATGCGGTGGGCGTTGGTTCCCAGCGCGGCGGCGCGATCCAGGTCCGGCTCGGCATTCTCCCACCAGCCGCACGCCGCCCCGCTGACGTCGCCGCGCCAGCAGCGCCCCTGCTGCTCCCAGTCCCACCACTGGTTGTTGGTGTTGTACCCCTCGACTTGATGCGCGCTCGTGGCGGTGCCCCAGAGAAAGCCCGGCGGGAAGCGCAGCGGCTCCGCGACGGCGGGCCTTTCCTCGACGGCGGACGTCTCCTGCGCGATTGCGATATCGGTTGTCATAGCTGTCTTCGTCGTAATCACAGTGCGCGATTCCAGCGGGCAGTATAGCACGCCGGGCGGAATGTGACAGGGTTTGCCACGAAATTCGCCCGGAAATTGCCGCACGACCCGCCAGGCCGCCCGCCGGGGGAGAACGACAGATGAGAGGACGCGGCAGCGGACGCGCGCGAGGACGTTGCGGCGATGGGCCCGGCCTAGAGTATCCGGCGCAGCGCCTGCGCACGGCCAGGCAGCGAGCCGCGCGGCCGCGCCGCGGGAGAGCGGCGGAAAAGGGGAATGTTGCGGAGGCTCCGCCTCCCCATCCAAAGGGAGCGAGGCCGCCGCGTCACGTGTGGGTCTGAAAGGAGAGCACTGTGAAACTTCGGCAATTTGTGGTTCTGTTCATCTGCAATGCGGTCCCGCTATTCATCGGCATGGGGCTGTTCCCGGTGCTGCCGCTGTACGCCGCGCAGTTCGGGGCGACGCGCACCGACATCGGGGTGTACTACGCGATCGTGTACGTGGCGAGCGCCGTGAGCGTCCTCGGCACCGGCTGGCTCGCGAGCCGCATGTCGCGCCGGCGGCTGTTTCTGATCGGCGCGATGCTCGGCCCGCCCTCCATGCTGCTGATGGGGCACGCCAGCGCGTTCTGGCAGGTGGTGGCGCTCACGGCCCTCGCCTGGTTCTGCGGCGGGGTGACGCTCACGCTGCTGAGCGTGTTCACGGGCACGCTGGCCGACGGCGCGTGGCGCGGGCGGATCTTCAGCATGATGTTCCTGGTCTACCCGCTCGACGCCCTGATTGGCGGCGCGACGGTCGGCGAGCTGACGGCGCGCTACGGCTACACGACGATGTTCTACGCGCTCACCGCGATCTGGGCCATCCAGCCGATCGTGGCCGCGCTCTGGCTGACCGACCGGCGCATCACGGGGCCGGCCGCCGCGGCGCCCGCGGCCACCGCCCGGACGCACCTCGGCCAGCGCTTCACGCTGCTGCTCACGACGGCGCTGCTGGGCGCGCTGGCGATCAACATCGGCCGCCTCGGCACGTCGCTGTCGATGCAGGCCCTGAGCTTCACGCCCGACGCCGTCGCCAGCACCGGGATCATCAGCGGCCTGGCGACCATCCCGCTGACGCTGGTGGTCGGCTCGCTCTCGGACCGCTTCGGGCGCGGCGTCATCCTGGCCCTGAGCTACCTGCTGACCGCCGCGGGCACCGGGCTGCTGATGGCGGCCGGCGATCTGTGGCACTTCCAGCTCGCGGCGACGCTGCTGCTCGCGGCGTGGTGCGTCAGCCGCGCGGTCGCCTCGGCCCTCGGCACCGACATGCTCCCGCCCGATGGGCTCAACCGCGGCCTCACGCGCCTCAGCGCGACCGACTCGATCGCCAGCATCGTCGGCTTCGCCGCCGCCGGGTATGTGATGGATCTGTTCGGCGGCTCGACGCTGTACCTGGCGGCCACCCTGCTGGCGCTCGGCGCGACTGTCCTGCTGGCGCCGCTTCGCCGGCCGGAGGGCGCTCCGTCAGCCCGCGCGTGGAGATTCGCCCTGAGGAGACAGCCGGCGGACGCGCCCGCGGACGTCGCCGGGACGTTCGGTTCGTAGACTGGGGACGTCGTTGATTGGGCGCCCTGAGCAGTGTGTGATGGACAAAGCAAAAAGGAGCATTGAGATGAATCGCTTGAAAGAGACTGTGCGCGCTATCTCGACTGTGACGGAGGCGCAGACGGAGCCGGCCGAGCTGTGGCGGCGCGCGCTGCGCGGCGACGCAAACGCCCGCCGGGTGCTCCTGGCGCGCATCATGCCCGGCGGCGCCCAGACCGGCAAGGTCGTGGCGCTTCCGGCCCGGCGCACCCGCTCCGCCGCCTGAGATAGCGCACCGGTGTGGCGCGCGGGGGCTTCGCCTCCGCGCGCCACCGCGTCTGCCCTTCCCCACTCTGAAATCTTGTGGAGACAAAACAGTGAGCGAGCGACGCCTGATGTGTATTCTGGCCCACCCCGACGACGAGTCCCTCGCCACCGGCGGCATCCTGGCGAAGTACGCCGCCGAAGGGGTGGCCACCTACCTGGTATGCGCCACGCGCGGCGAGCGCGGCTGGCACGGCGACCCCGCCTCCTACCCCGGCCCGGCGGCGCTCGGGCATATCCGCGAGGCCGAGCTGCGGGCTGCGGCCAAGATGCTGCGCCTGCGCGAGGTGCACCTCCTCGGCTACAGCGACGGCGAGCTGGACCAGGCCCCGGCGCCCGAGGTGATCGGGGCGCTCGTGAGCCACCTGCGCCGCGTGAGGCCGCAGGTGGTCGTCACCTTCGACCCGCTCGGCTACTACGGCCACCCCGACCACATCGCGATCTCGCAGCACACGACGGCGGCGCTCGTCGCGGCTGCGGCGCCCGACCACCCCTCGACGCTCCCGCCGCACAGCGTGGCGAAGCTCTACTACATCGCGGCGTCTGAGCAGGCGGTCGCCGCGTACCAGGCGGCGCTCGGCGATCTCGTGATGCGCGTGGACGGCGTCGAGCGGCGCGCGGCCGGCTGGCGGAGCTGGGCGCTGACGACGAGCGTGGACACCAGCGCCTACTGGCGCCGGGTCTGGAGCGCCGTCGCCTGCCACCGCACGCAGCTCCCCGGCTACGACGCGCTGCGCCAGCTGCCGCCGGCGCACCACCGGGCGCTGTGGGGCACGCAGACGTTCTACCGGGCGATGAGCCTGGTCAATGGCGGCCGCGATCTGGAGGAGGATCTGTTCTGCGGGCTGCCGGAGCCGGCGCAGATGCGGAGCGCTGCCTAGCGAGGAACCGCTCGTCCGGGCGCGCCTCCCAGGCGTAGACCACCACCGTGCCGGCCAGCCGGTCGTGCCACGCCCGGCGCTCGCTGTCGAACAGCGCGGCGAGGAAGCCGATGTAGAGCGGCGCGCTCGAGACGAGGTAGCCGGCGACGCGCACGAGCGCCTGCAGCGTCGAGATGCGCCTGCCGTCGGTCGAGACGACCCGCAGGCCTATGATGCGCTTGCCGACCGTCTGCCCGCCGAGCGTCAGGAAGAACAGGAAGTAGCCGACGACCGTGAGGGCGCCGAGCGTGGGCGGCAGGATCAGCCCGAGCGCCGCCCGCCACGGCTCCAGGCCCGGCGCCCAGCCCACGAGCGCCGCGGTGAGCCAGCGCACCGGGCCGGCGACGAGCAGCGACGACCACAGCAGGTTCCCGACCAGCAGCGTCAGCATCAGCAGCGCGATGTCGATCAGCAGCGCGAGCAGCCTGCTGACCAGGCCGGCGTGGGCGCCGAGCATAGAAGTGGCAGGGGCCGCGTCGCGCCGGCTCACCGGCCCACCTCGCTGGTTCCGCCCGCCGCCACATCCGCAGGCTGAGCCCGGCGGACGCGGAAGAGCCGCTCGACCAGGTGGTCGAGCGCCAGGTCGGCGCTCACCGCCCGCTCGCGTACCTCCTCGAGCGCCTCGGCCGCCAGGCTGGTGCTGTGGCTCTGGACCAGCTCCTGCAGCGCCGGGTCCTTGGACATCCACTCCAGCCCATCGTGGAACAGCTCGCCAAGCGCGACCTGCGCCAGCACCCGGCTGTGGCGCTCCTCGACGGCCCCGCGCGCCACCCAGCGCGCGATCTCCGGGTCTCGCGCGTGTGACCCACCGTCCAGCGTCGTGTGCAGCGCCTCCCTCGACAGCGCCGCGGCGCTGCTCGCCAGGTGCGAGGCGGTGAGCCGGATCAGCTCAGCGGGGGAGCGCGCCGCCTGCAGCCGCTCCTCAGTCAGAAAGATCCAGCCGGTCAGCGCCTGGCGGATCGTCTCGCGCACCCCCGTGCCCGCTGCAGCCGCCTCCGCCGGAAGTGCGCGCGGGCGCACCTCCCCGGCCTGACTGGCGGCCCGCTGCTCCCACGCGGGCCCGCGGCGGGCCAGCTCATCCAGCCCCAAGAGCGCCGTGCCGAGCACGAGCCGCGCAAAAGTCCGCAGCGTGCTCACGGGCGCCTCGGCCCCGGAGGCCGCCGGCGCGGCCACGGCCTCTTCCGCCTGCTGCTCGACCGCGCCCCCTAGCTCGGCGTCCAGCGCCCGCAGCGCCGCGTCGAGCTGCCGCTTCGCCACCTCAAGCTGCGAGTGTGTCATGCGCCACCCCTCACGCTCGAGTACGGCTGCCTGTAGGAGGTAACGACAAACTCATCGTGACATTCCCCCACTTTCAGCGCGAAGTCATCTTGCTAGGCGAATATTCGGCTGTAGCTTCGATATTCTGCTCTCACGGTGCAAGCGACTTAGCTTATCATGATTCTCAAGCACCGCTACCAGGTCAACCGGTTGTGGCGGATTCTCGTCACCCTGGTTGCCACCGCGCTCTTCGCCGCGCCAGCAGCGGCGCACGAAAAGGAGCCAGCCGCCAGCCCATCGCCAACCTCCACCGCGCAGAGCCACCAGCAGTCCGAGCGCGTCGCGCTCGGATTCTATGTGAGCTGGGATCCGGCCTCGCGCGACTCCTTGCAGCGCAACGCCCACCAGCTCACCCACCTGGCCCCGGAGTGGCTCCGGCTCGGAAGCGACGGCGAGAGCCTGGTCGACATCCGTGTGGAGCACGACCGCAGGCTGGTCGAGCCGCTCGCCCGCGCGAACGACCTCACGATCCTGCCGCTGCTCAACAACTACCACGGCTCCCAGGCCGTGACGGTCGAGCGGCTGCTGCACGACAGCGAGGCGCGCGACCGCTTCATCGGGGAGCTGCGCCGCTACCTCGTCGCGCAGGGGTGGCACGGTGTCACCGTCAGCTTCGTCGATATCGCGGTCGAGGACCGTGACAACCTAGTGAGCTTCGCGGACCAGCTCGCCCTGGCGCTCCACCAGGACGATCTGTCGCTCGCGATCGTCGTGCCGGTGCGCCACAAGGCCTACGACCTGCGTCGCCTGGCGCGCTCGGCCGATCTGCTGATACCGACGCTGTACAGCGAGCACAGCCCAACCGATCCGCCCGGCAGCCTCGCCAGCGTGAGCTGGACGCGCGGTCTGCTCGCGTACATCTTCGAGCAGGTCCCGTCGCACAAGGTCGTGCTCGGCCTGGCCAACTTCGCCTACAGCTGGCCGGCCAGCGGCGATGCGACCACCCTGGGCTACCAGGCGGCGATCGACCTCGCCGCAGAGGTGGCCGCGGGCGAGCGGCGCGGCACCCCGATCACCACCGATGAAGAGTCGCTCACACCGTTCTTCCGCTACACCGACGATTACGGCCGGGCGCACACAGTCTGGATGCTGGACGCCGTCACCGCCTACAACCAGTGGTCGCTCGCCGCCCACTACCAGCCGCTCGGCGCCGCGCTGTGGCGGCTCGGCTCCGAGGACCCGAGCGTCTGGTCAGTGATCGGGCGGGAGCACCTGGACACCAGCGCCAGAAACGCCGCGACGATCGCCGCGCTCTGGCACATCAGCTACGGCGACCACAGCTGGATGACCTTCAGCGGCGAGGGCAGCCTGCTGTACCTCACCGGCGCCACGCGCGACGGGCGGCGGGTGCTCACTCAGGCATTGCACGGGGAGCTGATCATCAACCAGCGCTACCTGGAGTACCCGGCCGGCTACACGCTCCTCCGCTTCGGCGCCGCGCCGAAGAAGATCGTGATGACCTTCGACGACGGCCCCGACCCGCGCTACACCCCGCAGATCCTCGACATCCTCAAGCGGGAGGGCGTGCCAGCGGCGTTCTTCGTGGTCGGCGCGCAGGCGCAGCGCTACCCCGACCTTGTGCGGCGCATGTTCGAAGAGGGGCACGAGATCGGGATCCACACCTACACCCACGAGCAGCCGTGGTCGATGAGCGCCGACCGGGTGAAGCTCGAGATCAATAGCACCCAGCGGATCATCCAGGCGATCACGAACCACTCGACATCGCTGTTCCGCCCACCCTACAACGTGGACTTCGACCCGGCCAGCCGCGAGTGGCTCGTCATGGCCGAGACCGCGTCGCAGTGGAACATGGTCGTCGCGGCCGCCGGGATCGATCCGCAGGACTGGGAGACGTCGACAACCGCGCCGGATGGGACGCGGCGGCCGCGCACCGCGGCCGATATTGTCGAGCAGGCCTGGCAGAGGCGCAACAACGGCGACGTCATCCTGCTGCACGATGCGGGCGGGGACCGTTCGGTGACGGTTGAGGCGCTGCCCCTGATCATCCAGCGCTTCCGCGCGGCCGGCTACGAGTTCGTCACCTTCGCCGACCTGGCCGGCGTGCCGCGCGAGCAGCTTCTGCCGCCGGTGCCGGCGCGGGAGCAGCTAATGATCGCCGTGGGCCGGGCCTTCCTGTGGATCAGCCATTGGCTGCAGGAGATCATCGGCGTGCTCTTCGTTCTCGCCATCGTGCTTGGCGTGTCGCGCCAGCTCATGCTGGCCGTGCTGGCGCTGGTCGAGAGCCACCGCGAGCGGCGGCGCACCTTCGACCCCGAGTTCCGCCCCAGGGTGTCGGTGGTGATCGCCGCGTACAACGAGGAGCGGGTGATCGCGCGCACGGTGCAGGCAGTGCTGGACAACGACTACCCCGATCTGGAGGTGATCGTCGTCGACGACGGCAGCCGCGACAGGACGGCCGAGGTGGTGCGCACCACCTTCGCGGGAGACAGCCGCGTCACCTGCCTGCAGAAGGCGAACGGCGGCAAGGCCTCGGCGCTCAACCGCGGCATCGCCGCGGCCACCGGCAGCATCATTATCGGCCTGGACGCCGACACGCAGTTCGCCAGGGATGCGATCGCACGCCTGGTGCGCCACTTCAGCGACCCGCGGGTGGGCGCGGTGGCGGGCAACGTGCGGGTGGGCAACGCCTTCAACATCCTGACCCGCTGGCAGTCGCTGGAGTACATCACCAGCCAGAACTTCGACCGGCGCGCCTACGCGCTGCTGAACTGCATCACGGTGGTGCCGGGCGCGATCGGGGCGTGGCGGCGCGAGGCGATCCAGGCGGCCGGCGGCTACACCCACGAGACGCTGGCCGAGGACGCCGATCTGACGTGGCGGCTCCACCTGAACGGCTGGCTCATTCGCAACGACAGCACCGCCGTGGCGTTCACCGAGGCGCCGGAGCGTCTGAAAAATCTGTCACGGCAGCGCTTCAGGTGGTCCTTCGGCGTGCTGCAGTGCCTCTGGAAGCACCGCTCCAGGCTGTTTCGGCACGGCGCGTTCGGCTGGTTCGCCCTGCCGAGCCTGTGGCTGCACCAGGTGCTCTTCAACGCCGTCGCGCCGGTGGCCGATGTGGCCATCATCGTCTCGCTGCTGACGGGCAACTACCAGGAGGTGCTGGTGTACTACGCGCTGATGGTGAGCGCGGAGCTGGTGGCCGGCGTGCTCTCGCTGAAGCTGGACGGCAGCCGGCAGTGGCGGCTGCTCCCGTGGCTGCTGCTCCAGCGGTTCGTGTACCGCCAGCTGATGTACTACGTAATTCTGCGCTCGCTGCGCGCAGCGCTCTACGGCGACGCAGTGGGCTGGAACAAGTTCGAGCGCACTGGAACAGTGAAGGTGACGACGTAATATGCAGGCGCGCACAACGATCCCCACGCAGGGACACTCCCAAGCCGCACCGACCGAGCCGCGCGGCCAGCAGGAGCTCTACCCGGTGTTCTACGACCCGAGCAGCCGCCGCAAGCTGCTCATGAATAGCCTGAGCGCGCTGATCGCGTCGGCGCTGGTTGGCACGGCGATCACCATCGGCCTCGCGCTGGAGCAGCCGACCGAGCTCCCGCCGGCGCTGCCCGCGGTGCAGTCGAAGGCAGCGCCGGAGATGTGGAACGCCGGCGCGCCTGACCCTCTTCCCGAGCTGCGGTAGCACACCCCAGGCGCCGGAGTGGTATCCTATCGGCGTGAGACAGATACCGCACTCCCATCCGCCGCTGTGCAGCCGCGGGCGCCCGCTCTCGCGGCGCACAGCGCTGCGGGCGCTCGCCTCCCTGGCTCTGGCTGGCCCGGCCGCCGCCGCCGCCGGGTGTCTCGCGCCGCAGCCAGCGTCGCAGCAGCCAATGGTGATCGGCTTCTACGTCAGCTGGGACCCCGCCTCGCGCGACTCGCTGCAGCGCAACGGGCCCCAGCTCACACACGTCGCGCCGGAGTGGCTGCGCCTCAGCGCCGACGGCGCGGGCTTCGTCGACACACGCACGCGGGACGACCGCAGCCTGGCGGAGCCGCTGATGCGCGAGCAGAAGCTGGCGATCCTTCCGCTGCTCAACAACTACCTGCCCGGCAGCGGCTGGAGCAGCGCGGCCGTCCACGGGCTCGTCTCCGACGCGCAGACACGGGAGACGTTCGCCGCGCGGCTGCGCGACTACCTGACCGAGGCCCGGTGGCAGGGCGTGGTGCTCGACCTGGAGTCGGTGGCGGAGGAGGATCGCGGCGGGCTCGTGGAGCTCGTGCGCGCGCTGGCGGGTGCCTTCAAGCCCGCCGGCCTGGTTCTGGGCCAGGCGGTGCAGCAGGCTAGCCGGGGCTTCGACCTGAAGCAGCTCGCGGCCCACGCGGACTTCCTGGTGCCGATGGTGTACGACGAGCACTGGGCGGGCGATGCGCGCGGCGCCGGGAGCATCGCCGGCATCCCGTGGACGCGCGAGCAGCTCCAACGAGTGTTCGCGCAGGTCGCGCCCGAGAAGGTCGTGGTTGGGCTCGGCAACTACGCCTACGACTGGGCGGAGGGCGAGCCGCAGGCCCAGTCCATCCGGCACGCTGATGCGGTCGAGCGGGCGCGCCAGGCGCTGGCGGAGAGCGGCGGAAGCGACGGCGCCATCACGCTCGACCCGCTCGCCCTGAACGCGACCTACCGCTACACCGCCGCGGATGGCACCCGGCACACCGTCTGGCTGCTGGACGCGGTGAGCGCCTACAACCAGTGGACGCTGGCCTGGCCGTACCGCCCGCGCGGCGCGGCGCTCTGGCGCCTCGGGGCGGAGGACCCCGCGGTCTGGGAGGTGATCGGCAGGGCGGCCATCGGGCAGAGCGCCGGCAACGGGGCGACGGTGGCGCGGCTGCGTGAGGCGGCCGGGGTGCGGCGCACGCTGGAGATGGACTCCGACAGCGGGCTGATCGTCAGCGGGCGCTACGAGCTGTAGCGAAACGCTCAGCGCGCCGCCGGCGGGCTGCTCACCGGACCCTCGCCCGCCATCTCCTCCATGAGCGTCAGCTGCCGGGCGACCTCCTCAACCGCGATGCGCTGCTTGCGGTACAGGTCGCTCTCGCTCATCGACAGCTTCTCGGCTGTGTCGCGGATGCGCTTGCCCTGCAGGAAGCGCATGTCGAGGATGTGGTAGAGCAGCCACTCCTGCGCCGAGGGGTCGAGCTGGTCGGAGGGCCGGAGGTTCTCGATCGCCTGGCGCAGCACGGCCTGGAGCGCGCGCGTCGGGCTGCCGCCCTGCTCGGCGAGCAGGCGGCGCACCGTGCGCAGCTCGAGCAGCGGGCTGTCGGAGAGCTTCGGGCCGCCCCAGTAGTGCGTCAGCGCGTCCTTGACCAGCTGCGGGAACTCCGGCAGCAGCGCGACTTCCGACTCGAGCGACTCGAGCGAGGCGGGCGTCGCCTGCTCGAGCCGGCTGCTCAGCGTCTGAAGCGACTGCATCTCCGGCCCCAGGCCGCGCAGCGCCCCGAACAGGCGCTGCTGGCTCTGCACCGTCTCAAGCGCGAGCTCCATGCGGTGCGCCAGCGCCCCGATCAGCCGCCGCGCGTCCGTGGTCAGCGCGCTGTGCGGGTAGGCGACCCCGAGCGCGCCCAGAAAGTCGCCGCGCGGGCTGCGCAGCGCGAGCAGGCTGAAGCCGTCGCACGGGACGAACGCCTCGGGCGGCGGCGTGGCGCCGGGCTCGTGGGCGGGCGCCGCCAGCACGCGCGGCATCACCTCGACCAGCGGGTGCTCGGCGACGAAGCGCTTGACCGCGCGGCGCGAGCCGACGATCGTCTTGACCGTGTAGCCGCCGCTCTCGTCCGGCGCGGCGACGAACCCGGTGTCCACCCGCAGCGCCCCGCACACCACCACCAGCGTGTTCTCCAGCAGGCTGCGCAGGTCGGCCTGCGTGAAGGTGCTGCGCGGCAGGGCGCGCAGGTAGTCGATCTCCGCGTGGTCCTGCGTGAACACCAGCGCGTCCAGGTAGGGCTTGAGACGGCTGACGACGATCGGCATCAGCACGGTCATGAACATGATCCCGATCGTCACCAGCGTCTCGGCCGGCAGCCCGATGCTGCGCGCCAGCACCGGCACGCCGCGCAGGAACAGCACGATCGTCACGCCGACGAACGGGCCGTAGAGCCCCCAGCGGATGAAGTCCTGCTTGATCAGCCGGTCCGGAAGCGGCAGCCCCTGGAAGGCGACGCTGTAGACCATCACGACCGTCATCACCGCCACCGCGGCGTTGCCGAGGCTGCTGAGCAGCAGGACGATCGCGCTGGACACCGGCGGCTCAGGGCCGGAGATCACCAGGTAGGGGAACACCGCCAGCCCCGGCCCGAGGAACGTCGCCGTCAGGTAGGTCAGCCGGCGGCGCAGCGTGGGCGTGAGCGCCTGGCGCTGCACCCGCACCGCCGCGATGAGGCCGCCGACGCACGCGCCGGCGAAGTAGAGCGCGAAGAGCCAGAACAGCGGCCCGGCCGCCAGCTGCGGGACGATGCCGCTCGCGCCGCTCTGGCGCACCAGCAGATCGGGCGTGAACGCCAGCGCGAAGAAGGCCGCGCTCAGGACGTAGCCAGCGCGGACGAACCAGCGCCGGCGCGGGTTCGGGAGGCCGCCGTACCTCAGCAGCCCGTCGGCCAGGTGAATGTAGCCGGCCGGCACCGAGACGATCCCGAGCCACTGGGCGCGCAGCAGAAACTCGACCGTCGAGCTGCGCTGGGCCTGGCCGAGCAGCACGTCGCCGCCGAAGACGACTACCACGCCGAGCAGGAGCACGCACAGGGCGCGGGCGATCGGGGTGTAGCGATTCTGGAGCGCGATGTAGGCGAGCAGCGAGAAGGTGACGATCAGCACCGCCGCGGCGAGCAGATCGTTGATCGCGTTCAGAATGCTGATAAGAGGCGGCACGTCGCTCATCCGATGCGCCGAAACAAGCAGTCTATACCAGGACATCCGCCGAATTATAGCACGGGGTGGCGGGGTGGCGCGGGAGCGCCGGCAACGGATGGTGCGGCCCAGGACCCCGGTGGCAGGGTGCCATGCCTCACGCTGCCACCCCGTCAGGCGAGGGAAGCGGGCGCGTCAGCGTGTCACGAAGCGCCCCCGAGCTTGGCAAGCTCGTCGGCAATCTTCAGCCCGGGGATCTGCCCGACGGACTCGGGCGCCGTGAGGTTGTAGTTCAGAATCTGGCGCTGCAGGTCGTCCAGCTTGCGGCGGTACTCGTCCCGCAGGCGGGTGCGGGCGGCCTCGTCGAGCCGCGGCCAGCGCAGGTTGGCCTGCGCCAGCCACCCGGCCAGCTCGCCGCGGTCCTGCTCGATGGCGCGGCGCGCCTCGACCCACGGCGGGGCGAAGCCGGCGTTCTTGAGCATACGGAAGCCGGTGCGCAGCTCCGGGGGCACCAGGCGCTCCTCGGGGTCCTCCTGCAGCGGGCGCCCCTGCCCCGACAGGTTGTCGAACTGCCCTCGGCTGCGCGCCTCGTCGAGCAGCTTGTCGACCACGCTCTCGAAGTTGCTGCGCGTCAGCGGGCGCCGCATCGGATGCGTGTCGTCGCGCTCGTCCTGTTCGGGCTTCTCGCTCATGCAGCACCTCCTTACCTCGTCCGGTATTGTGCAATCTATCACAATATAAACCCGATGTCAACAGCGCGTGCCCGCCGGGGCTTCCCCGCGCCGCCAGCAGGGCAGCGCTAGCATTCCTCTAGCACTGCGCTAACGTGGAGTGGACTCTTCGGCAGATACCATACAGATGACACGCAGAGATGTGTGCTGGTTGCACGAGAAAGGTCAATGACCATGATCCATATTCATGCCAGCCGCCCGCAGGCGCAGCCGATCCTGATCCTGGCCGTGGTCGTCGCGATCGTCGCGACTGCGGTGGTCTACGCGCTCGCTGGCGCGCTCGCCGCGCTGCTCGTGGCCCTGCTGCTCTCGGCAGCGCTGCTAGGGCAGTGGGCGCTGGGGCAGCGGGCGCTCGCGACGCGCGATGAGACGCGCCGCAGCACGGTCCGCCTCGTCCCGCACCCGCAGTGCATCCTGCGGCTCCCCGACGGCGCGCGGCGCCGGGCGATCGTCGTGCTCGACCAGCCGTCCGGCGATCAGCTCGTGCTCACCGCCGAGGGATACGTGCTGCTCGACGCGCGCGGGCGGGCGCTCTACCGCCTGTAGGCCCGTTTGCCCGTTCGGGCGCGGCAGGGTACAATATCGGGCCGAGGGAACAGGCGATGACAGACCGACCACGGCTCCATATTGTCTTCACCATGGACTGCGACTCCGTGGCCCTGCGGCACACGGAGCGCAACGCGCCGCGCAGCTGGGAGCAGAGCGCCCGCGCGATCGAGGGCTACTGCAGCCGCCTGCTCGTCGCCGGCTTCACGCCGACGCTGTTTCTGGCGCACGAGTGCGCCGCCGAGCACGTGCCGCTGCTCGAGGAGCTGGCCGGCCGCGGCGTGGAGCTCGGGCTGCTGATCCACCCGCCGATGATGGAGCTCGGCCGCTTCAAGCGCAACCTGGGCGAGTACAGCCCCGAGGAGCAGCGCCTGATCGCCGACTTCGCCGCCGAGCGCTTCGCCGACGCGATCGGCGTCCGGCCGCGCTCGGTCCGCTCCGGGAAGTACTCCGCCAGCGACGCGACCTTCAAGATCCTCTACGAGGTCGGCTTCCGCCAGGGCTCGATCTCGCGGCCCGGCTGGGAGATCCCGAAGTTCGCCTCCCGCTGGAGCAACGCGCCGCACGACGCGCACTACACCGACCCGGACAGGCGGGATCAGCCCGGCGACCTGCCGTTCTTCGAGCTGCCCCTCACCACTGACCCCTCACAGCGCTACGCGGATGGCATGCCCTTCGAGCTGACGATCGACACCGGCTCGGTGGAGGCGCTGCACCGCCCGGTGATCGAGGCCCGGCTCGCGGCGATGGAGGCCGCCAACGTCACCTTCCGGGCGCTGTGCATCACCACCGCGAACCGCTTCGACTACCTGGACGACGACAACCAGCACAGCAAGACGGTCGATGCCCTGATCGCCTACCTCGAGCAGCTCGCGTCGCAGTACGAGATCGTCCCGACGACGCTTGCCGCTGCCCACGAGCACTTCCGCCGCGTTCGCGCCGAGCGCATGGACGCCCTAGGTAACTAGCACGATGGCTCGACCTTCCGCCTCTAAGCTGAACCCGCCCGCCCGCCGATCAGCCCCCGGTCTCGTCGATAGCCTGCTCAGCTGGCTCACCTTCCCGGCCGTCATCTGGCGCCGGCTCCTCAGCCAGCTGGGCCTCGCGCTGGCGGTCTGGGCCGGCTTCACGCTCGCCGTGGCGCTGGTGGTGAGCATCCCCGTCTACGCCGAGGCCGCCGGCTACCGGGTGCTGCTGGCCTCGCTCGAGGAGCAGGCCAGGGAGAGCGCGCTGCCGCCGTTCTCGATGGTGTACAAGTACGGCGGCGCCAGCGACCCGGGCATCACGCTCGCGCAGTACCGCCGCGCGGACAGCCTGGCCGGGAACCTCCCGGCGGCCGGCGTGCATCTCCCCGCGCCGCCCAGCATCCGCTACGCGGCGACCGAGAAGCTGCGGCTGGCCTTCCCCGACGGCCCGCGCAAGGAGGTGATGTTCACACGCCTCGGCTTCCTCTCGGAGCTCGAGCAGCACATCACGGTCGTCCAGGGCGAGCTGCCCAAGCCCTACGCCGGGTCCGGCCCAGTGGACATCCTGGTGCCCGAGACCACCGCTAACAGGAACACCATCCTGGTGGACGACATCTTCGTGCTGGAGAGCCAGGGCACCCGCCCGCCGCTCGCGATGACCGTGCGCGTGGCGGGCATCTGGCGCGCGAACGACCCGCAGGAGGTCTACTGGTTCAACCCGCCCTCCACCTACGCCGACGTGGTGTTCGTGCCGGAGGAGAGCTTCGCGGCGCTGATGGACGTGCCTGACGCGCCGTGGATCCGCTTCACCGCCTGGTACACCGCGCTCGACGGCACGAGCGTGAAGAGCTCGGACGTGCCCGGCCTGCTGGAGCGCATCCAGACCGCGACCGCCGACATCCAGCAGGCGCTGCCGAACGCCGTCCTCGACAAGTCGCCGGTGGAGGCGCTGGAGCGCCACCGCGACCAGGTGCGGCTGCTGACGGTCACGCTGGCGCTGTTCAGCGTGCCGCTGCTGGGGCTGGTCGGCTACTTCACCGCGCAGGTGGCGGGGATGATCGTGCGGCGCCAGCAGCAGGAGGTGGCGGTGCTGCGCAGCCGCGGCAGCTCGCGGTCGCAGGTGCTGGGGCTGGCGCTGGGCGAGGGGCTGGCGCTCGCGGCGGCGGCGGTGCTGGCCGGCGTGCCGCTCGGCGCGGGGGTGGCGCAGCTGATCTCCTGGACCCAGTCGTTCCTCCAGTTCGCGCCGCTGCCGGGCCCGCAGCCCGAGCTGCTGCCCTCCAGCTGGCTGCACGGCATCGTGGTGGTGGCGCTCGCCCTGCCGGCGATCCTGCTGCCGGCCTTCGCCACCTCCGGCCAGACGATCATCTCCTACAAGAGCGAGCGCGCCCGCGCCACCCGCGCGCCGCTCTGGCAGCGGCTCGGCGTGGACCTGCTGCTGCTGATCCCGGCGCTGTACGGCTACCAGCAGCTGCGGCTGCACGGCATGATCGGCGTGCCGGGCATGACCACCTCGTCCGACGACCCGTTCCGCAACCCGCTGCTGCTGCTCGCGCCGGCGCTGATGGTGTTCGCGCTCGCGCTGGTGTCGATGCGCATCCTCCCCGCCGTGCTCAGGCTGCTGGCCTGGCTGTTCGCCCAGCTGCCCGGCGTCGCCGTCGTGACCGCGCTGCGCTACCTGTCGCGCACGCCGAGCGCCTACACCGGGCCGGTGCTGCTGATCGGGCTGACGCTGAGCCTGGCGATCTTCACCGCCTCGATGGCGCGCACGCTCGACCGCCACAGCGAGGACCGCGCCTACTACCGCGGCGGCGCCGACGCGCGCCTGATCTACATCGCCGCGAACCCCACCTCGGCGACGATCGCCGGGGACCGCGAGCTCTCCCCGCTCCTGTCCAACATACCCCTGCCGAGCTCCGGCGCGATCGGCGCCAGCGGCGAGGCGGCCGAGGCGCCCAGCAAGGACTACCTGTTCGTCCCGCTCGAGGACTACCTGGCGATCCCCGGCGTGCGCCACGCGAGCTTCGTCGCCCCCAGCCGGGTCGAGATCATCGTCGGCAGCGGCTCCGGCAACGACGGGATCTTCTACGGGGTGGACCGGCTGACGCTCGGGCCGGTGCTGGCCGAGGCCTGGCGGCCGGACTACGCCCCCGAGCCGCTCGGCGGGCTGCTCAACCGGCTGGCGGACAGCCCGGGCGCGGTGCTGGTCTCGGAGAGCTACGCGGCGCAGAAGGGGCTGCGCGTGGGCGACCGCTTCACCATCGAGATGACCGACCTCGGCGCGCGGGTGGAGGTGCCGGTGGTGATGGCCGGGACGATCAAGTACTTCCCGACGCTCTACGACGAGGGGAAGCCGTTCCTGATCGGCAACCTGGACTACGCCGCCGAGCAGCAGGGCGCGCAGTACCCGTGGGAGATCTGGCTGGACCTGGAGCCGACCGCGGACCTGCAGCAGGTGGCGGCGTTCGCGGCGGGCTACGGGCTGCGCGTGCTGCGCTCGACGCCGGACGCGCTGCTGCGGGTGGACCTGATGCGTCCGGAGCGCCAGGGCCTGTTCGGGCTGCTCTCGGTCGGCTTCCTGGCGACGACGGTGGTGAGCGTGATCGGCTTCCTGGCCTTCACCCTGCTGTCGTTCCAGCGCCGGCTGGTGGAGCTGGGCGTGCTGCGGGCGATGGGGCTGAGCGGCGGGCAGCTGCGCACGCTGCTGATCGTCGAGCAGACGCTGGTGATCGGCCTCGGCGCGGCGATCGGCACCGGGCTGGGCGTGCTCGCCAGCCTGCTGTTCGTGCCGTTCCTGCAGGTGCGCACCGGCCTCTTCCCCGACACGCCGCCATTCGTGGTGCAGATCGCCTGGGACCAGATCGCGATCGTGTACCTGGTGGCGGGCGGGCTGCTGGTGTTCACGGTGGCGGCGATCCTGGCCCTGCTGCGGCGCATGCGCATCTTCGAGGCGGTCAAGCTCGGCGAGGCGGTGTAGGGGCGAGGTCGAACACCTGGACCATGATCGCCGTCATCCCCGCCTCGCTGCCCTTCGCGTGCAGCTCGCCGCGCTCGAAGAAGGCGCCCTGGCCGGCCCGCACCTCGACGCGCCGCCCGTCCTGCCCGCTGACCCAGCCGGCGCCCTCAACGACCAGGAAGAGCTGCCCGAACCCCGCCGGGTGCTCCCCGATCGACCCGCCCGGCTCGAAGCGGACGCAGTAGACGTGCGCCTCGCCGCTCCCGTCGCCGATCGGGACGCTCGTGGCCCGCAGCGCGTCGTAGACGCTGATCGGCTCGGCGCGCTCGGCGCCGAAGTCGATGATCTGCATGATCTCCTCCTCCTGCGCGTGACCGGCGCGCCCCTCAGCCGCGGCCCAGGTATAGCTGGGTGACCGGCAGCACGATGCTCTCGAGCATGTTCACGTGCGGCGGCAGCGCCGCCATCGTCACCACCACCGTCGCCAGCTCGTCGGGGGTCATCATCGGCTCCTGGTCGGCGGGCGCGTCGCTCGCCGCCCGCCGCTCGGTGAGCACATTCCCGGGGTGAAGGCAGCTCACCACCACCCCCAGCTCGCGCCCCTCCAGCGCGGCCGCCTTGGTCAGCCCTACCAGGCCGTGCTTGGTCGTCGTGTAGGGGACGGAGTTCATGCGCGGCACCTGGGCCGAGATGCTGCCGATGTTGATGATCCGGCCGCCGCCCTGGGCCTTCATGATCGGCATGGCCTCGCGCGTGCAGAGAAACGGCCCGGTCAGGTTCACGGCGAGCACGTGCTGCCAGGTCTCCAGCGAGATCTCCTCGATCGGCCCGCCGTCGAACGCGCCGGCGTTGTTCACCAGCACGTCCACGCGCCCGAACGCCTCGACCGTCTGCGAGAACAGCGCCCGGACCTGGCGCTCATCGGTCACGTCGGTCGGCACGATCAGCGCCGTCGTGTCCTGCGGCAGCTCCGCGGCGGTGGCCTCGAGCGACGCCTGCGTCCTGCCGGCCAGCACCAGGATCGCCCCCTCGCGGGCGAAGGCGCGCGCGATCCCCCGGCCGATCCCCGACCCGGCGCCGGTGATGATGGTGACTTTGTCGGCCAGCTGTCCCATCCGCTTCCTCCATCATGTCCGCCGCTCTGCGGCGACATAGTCGCCACAGAGCGGTAGGAAGAGAAGATCCTGGGGAGGCTGCGCCTCCCCAAACCCCGGGGAGGTTTGGAGGGCCAAGGCCCTCCGAGAATCTTTTCTTGTGCGGTTCTGCGGCAGCGAAGCTGCCGCAGAACTGCACAAGAAACTCACACCCGCAATCGAGGCGCGGAGCCTCGCGCCGCCGGGCGGGCTCAGGCGCGCCCCTGGATGTGCGCGAGCGTGAAGCGCACGAAGCCGACCGTCTCGCCGAAGGTCGCCTCGTGGTCCACGCCCGCGTCGTCCGGCGCCACGCGCCACGCCAGCGCCCGCTCGATCAGCGGCGCCCACTGCGGGAACCGCGCCTGCGCCCAGCGCGCCGCCTGGAGCTTCGAGACCTGCGCCCGGTTGCTGATGGCGTACAGCGCCCGGCACATCGTCAGGATGGCGTAGGCCTGCGATCCGCGCCGGCGCATGTGCTCGACCCAGTCCTGCCACTCCACCACCTGCTCGGAGACCGCCCGCAGGAACTCCTCGTCGCTGATCGGGTCGATCAGCGCCTCCGGGGGCGGCCCGATCAGCGCGACGCCGCTGGAGCGGATGACCCACCAGTTGATCAGCCAGTCCTTGCCGGCCTCCTTGAAGTGAAACGGCTCGCCCGGGCTGATCACGGCGATCCGGCTCGCCCGCTCGCGGAAGGTCCGCAGCGCGGCGGCCGACAGGTAGGCGACTTCGATCCGGTCGTCCCAGGCCGGGCTGGCGGCGGCGATCGCCTGATGCATCCCGCGCAGCCGCTCGAACTCCCGCTCGTCGATGTCGCTCGCGGTGACCGCCAGCAGGTCGACGTCGCTCACGCGCGGGTCGAAGTCCCCGGTGACGAGCGAGCCGTACAGGTAGAGACCGACCAGCCGCTCGCCGAGGATCGCCTGGATCGAGCGGCGCAGCTTCAGGATCAGCCCATCAACCTCCGGCTCTACGATCAGGCCCATCGTCCTCCTCGGCGGGTCGGGCGCACGCCCGGCCCCGGCCTGCAGCTTCGGCTCCGGCCAGGGCCAGGCGCTTCCGCCCCGCGAGCGATCACACCATTTCCGCAGCCCCGCGCTGCATTCTAGCACGGGCCGGCGCAGGCCAGGCGGCCGGCTACCGCGGCTCCCACGGCACCGGCGGCGGGTTGCGCTCGGCGAAGCCGCGCTGGTGCCAGTACGGGTAGATCGGCGTCGTGGCGCTGACGGCGTCCAGCCGCGCCACCTGCTCCGGCGTCAGATTCCACCCGACCGCGCCGAGGTTGGAGCGCAGCTGCTCCTCGTTGCGCGCGCCGATGATGATCGTCGCCACGGTGGGGCGCTGGAGCAGCCAGTTGAGCGCGACCTGCGCCACCGTCTTGCCGGTCTCGGCGGCGATGGCGTCGAGCACGTCGACGATCGCGTACAGCCGCTCAGGGTCCACCGGCGGCCCGCCGATCTGGGCGCCGACGCGGCTCCCGGCGGGGGCCGGCTGGCCGCGGCGGATCTTGCCCGACAGCCAGCCGCCGGCGAGCGGGCTCCACACCATCGTGCCGATCTTCTGGTCCAGCGCGAGCGGCATCAGCTCCCACTCGTACTCGCGGCCGACGAGCGAGTAGTACGCCTGGTGCGACACGTGGCGCACCAGCCCGTACTTCTCCGAGATCGCGAGCGACTTCATCAGGTGCCAGCCGGAGAAGTTCGAGCAGCCGATGTAGCGCACCTTGCCCGCCCGCACCAGGTCATCGAGCGCGCGCAGCGTCTCCTCGACCGGCGTCAGGGCGTCGAAGCCGTGCAGCTGGTACAGGTCGATGTAGTCGGTGCGCAGCCGGCGCAGGCTCGCCTCGCAGGCGCGAATCAGGTGGTGGCGCGACGAGCCCAGGCCGTTCGGCCCCGGCTCGCTGCGGAAGCTGGCCTTGGTCGCGATCAGCACCTGGTCGCGCCGGCTGCCGATCGCCTGGCCCAGGATCTCCTCGGCCAGGCCGTTCGAGTACGAGTTAGAGGTGTCGAACAGGTTCACGCCGGCGTCGAGCGCGATGTCCACCAGCCGCCTGGCCTCGTCCAGCTGCGTCGTTCCCCACGCCCGAAAGAACGGCGTCGTGCCGCCGAACGTCGCGGTGCCGAAGCTGAGCACGGGCACCTTCAGCCCCGATCCGCCGAGCTGCCGAAACTCCATGATGCCTCCTATATCTGATGCATACTGTCACGAATATCCCCGCCGCGGCGGACCGAGGCCCTCACGCCCGCAGCAGCTGGCGCCGGGTGATCAGCACCACCGCCAGGAACGTCAGCGCAGTGAGCGCGGCGAGCGCCAGCCAGGCGCCTGCGGGCGGCGGCAGGCCGCGCAGCATCAGCGCCCGGAACCCGGCCACGCCGTGGGTCATCGGGATGGTGTAGCTCACCGCCAGCGCCGGCCGCGCGAAGCTGGTGAGCGCGATGAAGAAGCCGCTGAAGAAGATCGACAGCAGCAGCGTGATCATCGAGAGCTGGATGGCCTGGCTGTCCGAGCCGGCCACCGACGAGATCAGGAAGCCGATCCCGAGCGAGGAGACCGTGAGCAGCAGCAGCAGCGCCCCGAACTGCCAGGGGCTGCCGAGCAGCGGCACGCCCATCAGCCGCAGCGCCAGCACCAGCACGGCCGACGCGAGCGCGATGAACAGCGTGTAGCCCAGCACCTTGCCGGCCAGCAGCTGGCCGATGCTCACCGGCGCCACCCGGAAGATCTCGAGCGCGCCGATCAGCCGCTCGCGCACCAGCGCCAGCGAGCCGAGCGTCACGGCCGTGTGCTGAATCAGCAGCGCCAGCACCGCCGGCGCGTAGTACACCACCGCCGCGTAGGCACGCCCGCGCAGGTTGACGTACGTCTGCTGCACCGGCGAGACGATCACCTCCGGCGCGGTCTGCACGAAGAGGTCGATCAGGTCCTCGAGCCGCACGATCTCCACCTGCGCGCCGCGCACCTCGTCGCGCCGCTCCTCCAGCCTGCCGCCGACGATCGCCTCCTCGATCAGATCCAGGTTCTGCTCGACGACGGCGATCTGGCGGCGGATATCGCGCACCTCAGCCCGCGGCCCGCCGACGGCGCTCTCGGGCGGGAGCGCGGCATCGAGCGCCGCCAGCCCGCTCCGCAGCCGGCGCAGCGTCTCGAGCGCCTGGCTCTCCTGCTCGCGCGAGAGCGCCCGCGCCAGCTGCTCGAGCGCATCGCGCGCCTCGACCAGCCGCACGCGCACGTCGCGCGCCTCGCTCTGCGCAGCGCGCGTCTGGCGCCGGAGGATCTCCTTGTTGATCTCGTTGACCTGCGCGTAGGCCAGGTACTGGATCCAGCCCTCGTCGAGCGGGTTGGTCGCGTCGGAGAGAAAGAGAATCTCCGGGCTCTCGCCGCGCAGCGCCGCGCCGTACGGGTCCTCCGGGAAGACCTGCACCACATCCAGCTGGCCCTCGCGCAGCAGCCGCTCGGCGCGGGCGCGCTCCTCAGTGATCATCACCAGCTCGAAGTTCAGCCCCGCCAGCGCGCGGATCTCGTCCGCGCCGATGCCGGGGATGCCGCCCGGCGGCAGCACGATCGCGGTGCGCAGCACCGGATTGCTGTTCTGGAAGCTGGCGCCGAAGACGATCAGCACCAGCAGCGGCCCGCCGACCAGGCTCAGGATCAGCAGCGGCTGGCGCCTGATCTCGTTCACTTCCTTGACGTAGAAGGCGTTGATGCGCGTCAGCCACGGGAAGCGGCTGCGGGGGCGGGTCGGCGCCATGGCATCTCTTCTCGCCCAGCTCGAATCCATTGACCGGGAGACGTGCGCTCGCTTCGCTCGCGCTGACCAGGTGACCAGGTGACTGGGTGACTAGGTGACCAAGGGCTCAAGATGGTTCGTGGTGCAGCACGGGCCTCCGGCGTCAAAGTGTCACCCCGTCACCCCCTCACCCCATCACCCCGTCAC
>CALJIC010000141.1 GCA_937974195.1 uncultured Roseiflexaceae bacterium
GCTCGTCGGGCTCATAACCCGAAGGTCGGTGGTTCGAATCCACCCGCCGCTACCACAGGAAAAAGCCTGGAACCACAACGGTTCCAGGCTTTTTGCGTATGATGAGCTTCACAGCAGTGCTGCGGCTTTCGTGTGCCGTGTGGCGCGGCTGCGCATCATACTGGCGCACTGTGCATCCGTTGAGCGGAGGGATTACGAATGACAGCGCTACCTGAGCCGAACTACGATGAGAGCCGCGTCCCGCCGTACAGCCTGCCCGACCCGCTGCGGATGTCGGACGGCGCGCCGGTGCGGGACGAGCAGGCCTGGTGGGCGCAGCGCCGCCCGGAGCTCCTCGGGCTGTTCGCGGAGCACGTCTACGGCGCCACGCCCGCACAGCTCCCGCCGGTGCGCTTCGACCTGCAGCACAGCGACGCCAGTGCGCTGGGCGGGATCGCCACGCGCAAGGAGGTGCTCGGCACGTTCGGCGCCGGAGACCGTGCCGTGACGATGCGCATCCTGCTGTTCCTGCCGAACGGCGCGCAGAGGCCCGCGCCGCTGTTCGTCGGGCTGAACTTTATGGGGAACCACGCGATCCACCCCGACCCTGGAATCACCCTCTCGACGAGCTGGATGCCGGACTACAAGGACCGCGGGATCGTCGGCAACCGCGCGACCGAGGCGGCGCGCGGGACCGACGCGAGCCGCTGGCCGGTCGAGCGCATCCTGGAGCGCGGCTACGGCCTGGCGACGATCTACTACGGCGACCTCGACCCCGACTTCGACGACGGCTTCCAGAACGGCGTCCACCCGCTCTTCTACCGCGCGGGCCAGTCGCGCCCCGAGCCGCACGAGTGGGGGGCGATCGGCGCCTGGGCCTGGGGCCTGAGCCGCGCGCTGGACTACTTCGAGACTGACCCGGCGATCGACGCCGCGCGGGTCGCTGTGCTCGGGCACTCGCGGCTCGGCAAGGCGGCGCTGTGGGCCGGCGCGCAGGACGAGCGCTTCGCGCTGGTGATCTCGAACAACTCGGGGTGCGGCGGCGCGGCGCTGTCGCGGCGCCGCTTCGGGGAGACGGTCGCGCACATCAACACCCGCTTCCCGCACTGGTTCTGCGAGAACTTCAAGCGCTACAACGGGCGCGAGGACGACCTCCCGGTGGACCAGCACATGCTGATCGCGCTGATCGCGCCGCGGCCGGTGTACGTCGCCAGCGCCGCCGAGGACCTGTGGGCCGACCCGCGCGGCGAGTTCCTCGCGGCGTACCACGCCTCGCCGGTCTACCGGCTGCTGGGGACCGATGGGCTGGCAGCGGACGAGATGCCGCCGGTGGGCGAGCCGGTGCTGAGCCGGATCGGCTACCACATCAGGCCCGGGCCGCACGACGTGACCGCCTACGACTGGGAGCGCTTCCTGGACTTCGCCGACCGGCACCTCGCCGGCTCCTGACGCGACCGACGCGGTGGCATCGCATGCGCCGTCTGAGGGTGGTGAAGCGGCGAACTTCGCCCGGCGGAAAAAGCGGGCGCGGCAGATGCTTCGCCCCTGCTAGCCGGTCAGGCGCTGGTGGAGGGCGGCGGCTGCCGCGGCGAGGGCGGCCAGCCGGCACTCACGGGCCAGCTCCGCGGCATCCGCGAGCAGCCCGAGCGCCGGCGCTGGGTCGCCGAAGTCGCGCTCGATGCGGCCGATCTCGATCGCCGTGCGAACGTACTCGGGGAGCAGCTGGCGGCGCCTGCTGTACTCGAGCGCGCGCAGCAGCATCCGGCGGGACTCATCGAGCCTGCCGTCCAGCGCGGCGAGGCGCGCGAGCCCGTGGAGCGCCGCGACGTAGACGAAGCCGTAGAGCGCTTGCGGCGACGCCACCGACGCCGTGAGGAGCTGCCGGGCCTGCTCGCGCCTGCCCTGGCCGAGCGCCGTCAGCCCCAGGCCGACCTTCACGCTCGCCCGGTGGGACTGGAAGGCCGCGAGCGGGGCGAGGCGTTCCTCCATCGCGGCGAAGCGCTGCTCGGCCAGATCGAAGCGGTCCTCGAGCAGCCACAGGAAGCCCTGGTGGATCTGCGGCCAGATCGATGCCCAGGTGGCCTCGGCCGCCTGCCCGGCGGTGTCCAGGCTCGTCTGCAGCCAGCGCTCGGTCGCATCGAGCTCGCCCCGCAGCGCGTGCAGGTGGGCGATCTGCAGCGCCGCGATCACGGCGCCGGCCGCCTGCCCGGTCGCGCCGGAGAGCTCGTAGGCGCGCAGCAGGCACGGCTCGGCATCGCGCACCAGCCCCTGCATGAGGGCAGCCCAGCCGACCTGGAACAGCGCGAGCGCGGCCTCCTCGTCGCCGAGGAGCGCCGGGAGCTCGCGTGCGGGATCTCCGGGGAGCGGCTGGGCGACGGCGAATGAGGGAGTGAGCGCGGCGGGCCAGTCCGGCCGCGCGGCGCTCTCGGCCATCTCGGGCGCCTCGAGGATGCGGGCGGTGCGCCGCAGCACGTCGTCGAGCACCGGCGGCACCTGGCCGCCACCGGCCGGCTGCTGGCGGCTGAGCTCGGCGGCGCCGGCGAGGTCGCCGGTGAGCGCGCGCAGCAGCACCAGGGTGCGCGGCGCCACGAGGGTCGGCGGGAGCGCAGGGCGGGTGGCCGCCCACTGCTCGTAGCGCGCCGCCGTCGCTGTGATCCCGTCCCAGTCCAGAAGGGACGCGCAGGTCCGCAGCCGGCCGGCGAAGGCCCGGCGCACGATCTCTTCGGGCGCCCCGTCGCCCTGGTGCGCGGCGGCGGACAGGGCGAGGTCGTAGTGGGCGAGCGCGGCGCGGTAGGCGAAGGCGCGCATGGCGTGCTCGCCTGCGGCGGTGGCGAAGCGCAGCAGCTCGGCTTCGGAGCCGCGGCCGGCGCGGGCGAGATGGCCGGCGATCTCGGCGGCGTACTCGGGCCGTTCGCCGTGGAGCGCGATGAGGGCGGCTGCGGCGCGCTTGTGGAGCAGGCGCAGGCGCGGGGAGAGAAGCGCGGCCGCGATGCTCGAGCGCACGAGCTCGTGGCCGAAGTCCAGACGCCCGTCGGCGTCCTCGGTGAGCAGCTGGCGCTCGAGCAGGACCTGGGCCGCCGCGAGCCCCTCGCTGCCGGCGAGCTGCTCGATCAGGTCGAGCGACACCGGCCGGCCGATCACGGCGAGCTGCTCGGCCAGGTCGCGGGCGGCGGGGGGCAGGCGCTCGAGGCGGCCGAGCACCAGATCGCGGATCGGGCGGGCGCCGCGCAGGTCGGGCAGGGCGGCGCCTGCTTCGAGCTGGGGGAGCACCGCCTCGAGCGACGGGGCGCCGAACTGGTCGAGGATCATCTGCACGGCGACGGTCAGGAACAGCGGGTTGCCGCCGGCGCGTCCGGCGAGCTGGCTAGCGAGCTCGCGCACCCGCTCCGGCGCCGCGCGGCCCAGCAGGCCGACGAGCGCTATGGCCTCCTCTTCCTCCAGCCGCCCGAGCACCAGCGGGTGCAGCAGCATGTCGCGGCCGAGCGCGCGCAGCAGCGCGTGGAGCGCCGGGCTCTCGCTGAGCTCCTCGGACCGGTACGCCAGCACGATCAGGAGCGCGTGGCGCGGCGCGCGGCGGGCCAGGCGCCCCACCAGCGCGAGCGTGGCCTCGTCGGCCCACTGGGCGTCGTCGCACAGGACGACGAGCGGGGCCGCGCGCGCGAGCAGGATCGCCAGGTCGGCCAGCGCGTCGAGCAGGCGGTTGCGGTGCTCGTCCGGGGGGACCGGCGGCAGCACCGGGAGCGCCGGCAGCCGGTCGCGCAGGGCCGGCACGAGCTCGGCGACCTGCGCGAGGGCCGAGGCGGGCAGGCGCGCGAGCAGGTCATCCGGGGCGGTTCGGGTGAGCCGGCCGATGGTTTCGCCGAGCGGGGCAAACGGCATGTCGCGCTCGAGCGCGGAGCAGCGCACGGCGATCGTCTGCATGCCGCGGCTGGCGGCCTCGCGCAGGGCCTCGGAGGCCAGGCGGCTCTTGCCGATCCCGGCCTCGCCGACGATCGCCACGGTGCCGCCGTGCCAGCTCGCGAGGCGCTCCATCAGGCTGAGGAGCTGCGCCATCTCGCGGCCGCGGCCGACGAGCGGCACAACGGCGGATGGCCCCTCGCCGCGGGCGGCTCGGCCGGGCTGCGGTGCAGCGCCGGCTCGTGTGCGCACGGGTGCTGCGGGGCGAGGGGAGGGCGCATCTTCGAACAGGGAGCGCTGGACGGCCAGCGTCTCGCCGCGCAGGATGGCCGCGTGGAGCGCCTGCGTCTGCGGCGAGGGCATGGCGCCCAGCTCGCGGTCGAGGGCGGTGCGGTAGCGCTCGTAGCTACGTAGCGCGCCGGCGGCGTCGCCGGAGAGCATCTGGGCGCGGATCAGCTCGCGCCAGAGCGGCTCGTGGAGCGGCGCGGCATCGAGCCCGCGCTGCACGAGCTCCAGCGCCGCCGCGTACTCGCCCGCGCGGCTGCGGGCGGCGGCGAGCTGCTGAACCGCCCAGAGGTAGCGCTCGCGCAGCCGCTCGCGCTCGCGCAGGGCCCACGGCGCCTCGCCCTGGTCCTCGAGAAAGTCGCCGCGGTAGAGCGCGATCGCCCGTGCGAGGCCGGCCTCCGCCGGCGCGGGAAGCGGCTCAGTGAGCGCGAGGAACTCCTCCACATCGATCCAGACGCCGCTCGCGGTGTTCCAGGCGTAGCCGCCGGGCCGGGTCAGGATGTAGCGCGAGGAGGCGCGCGGGGAGCCGGCGGGCTCGAGGGCGCGGCGGAGGGCGCTGACCGCGCTGCGCAGGGTGGTGGCCGCGGGGTGCGGGGCTGCGGGCCAGAGCCACTCGGCCAGGCGGTCCGTGGTGACAGTCTGCCCGCGCGCCGCCAGCAGTATCGCCAGCAGGCGGCGCTCCTGGCGCGAGTGCCAGCTGGCTTCAGGGAGCGGCCGCCCGTCGCGCTCGACGACGAGCGGACCCAGCATGTAGATGCGCAGCGTCTGAGACATGGCGCGGTCGGTCACTGCCGGGTCGGGGTCGAGGGGCGCAGCTGGCAGGCTGCGGCGCTGCTGTGGCGGTGCTCGTCCTCCAGCGCTCCGCGCCGCGCAGCTCCGGCCGCCCTAGCGGTTGCGGCGCCGGCGTGACGAGCGGCTGCGGCCGGTGGTCGGCTCGCTCTCGTGCGCCTCACCCGCCTGTGTGCGGACGGCGGCGGCCTCGGCCTCGAGCTTCGCATCGGCCGAGCGGGACTTCTTTCGTCGCCGCGGCGCCGGAGGGGCCTCCGCCTTGTCGGCGGGGATGGGCTCGGCCGGCGGCCGGCTGCCCTTGCGGTCGTTGGCCGGGAGCGGTTTGGCTACGGCCTCGCCGTTGTTGCCCACGGCCACATCGTGTCCGGCTGGCTCGCTGGTGCCGGCGGTCTGCTCCTCCGCCGGGGCTGGCTCGGCCGACGTGTCGGCGACGTCGGGCGTCTCTTCAGCCTGAATGGGCTCAGCGAGCGTGTCG
>CALJIC010000142.1 GCA_937974195.1 uncultured Roseiflexaceae bacterium
GGTTCTGCCGTCCTTGGTTCTGCCGTCCTTGGTTCTGCCGTCCTTGGTTCTGCCGTCCTTGGTTCTAACGTTCTTAGTTCTCGGTTCTTATACCTCACGCGCCCCTTGAACGTCTTATGTGAGCAGTGCTCGCTCCAGGTCTGCGCGATCGTCTCAAGCTCGCCGTCGCTCGGCTCGCGCTCCTCGTGGCGGAAGTACTGCTGGATGGCGCGCATCTCGTCCAGGTCTAGGGCCAGCACCCCCTGCCGGCTGATGCGCAGCAGCTCCTCGTCGTCAGCCTCGATCAGCGCCACGCGCTCGACGCGCGCCGGGCTCGGGGCGGCGGAGCGCAGCAGCACGTCGTAGAACGCGCGGCGGTCCGCGTTGCTCCCCGCGCCGGCGACGAGCACGGTCTGGATGAGCGGGTTGTAGAGGCCGGCGGCTCCGGCCGACTGCGGCACGCAGTAGCGGCGCAGCGTCTTGACCGTCCGCAGCCCGCGGATGCCGAGCCGCTCCGCGCCGATGCGCACGCTCTCGGCCTCGTTGTCCGTCACGCCCGGCTTGTAGGCGACCTCGACGTGCAGCGTGCCTGGGGGCGGTGGGGGGATCTCGTGCTCCAGCTCGTCGAGCGTCTGCCAGGTGACGCTCTGCACGACCGGGTCGTGGAGCAGATCGGCCGCCAGCTGCCCGACGGCCTCCCGGTCAAGCTCGCCCGCCAGCAGGAACAGATGCTGGGGCGCGTCTGGCTCACGCCGCGAGCGGACAGTCACGAGATAGGGTGTCATCGGCTCATTAGGTTGCAGGTTGACGGCTGACAGATGAAGGGCGCCGGCTGTGCAGCGTGCGCGGCGCGCCGCCACCTGCACTCTTCAGCCTCCCGCCGGCACCGGGTAGTCTACCGCACGGCTCGCGGGCGGTCAAGCAAGTTGCGCCTGCTGAGGCCCTATGCTATAATCAGCGCTTGTCAATCGAATAACGCTTCTTCCTCTCGCGCGCTGCCGGCGCCGCGCAGGCTGGCAGGTACGCTGCGGGGGGCTACGACCACAAGGAGGACTGATGCGCGAGCGTCGCCGTGACTACGAAATGATGTATATTATCTCCCCCTTGCGCTCCACCGAGGAGGAGATCGCCGCCACGATCGACCGGGTCTCCCAGGCGATCACGTCGCTCGGCGGCACCGTCACTTCCACCACTCACTCTGCGCCCTGGGGCCGCAGAAAGTTTGCCTACCCCATTCGCGAGTACGCCGAGGGTGAGCCCAGCCGCCGGGTGTTCACCGAGGGCTACTACGTGCTGACACACTTCAACCTGGCTGCCGATAAGATCGCCGAGCTCGAGCGCACCCTGAAGCTGACCGACGCGGTCCTGCGCTACCTGCTGACGGTGGTCGACTCGCGCGCCGTCGCCCCGTCCGCGCCCGATGCTGTCCCGGCTACGGCCGAAGCGACTGACGGCGAGAGCGAGTCTCAGGACGAGGAGTAAGCGGCCACGACGGACGAGGACAGCGCCGTAGCCGGCCCCGATGGCGAGGCCGGGCGGTGGGGAGGTATGCGGGATGGCGAAAGACCTCAACAAAGTGATGATTATCGGCCGGCTCGGCAAGGACCCGGAGATGCGCTACACCCCCGGCGGCAGCCCGGTGACCACCTTCAGCGTCGCCGCGGGGCGCCAGTGGAAGGACGGCAACGGGGAGCTGCACGAGGAGACCGAGTGGTTTAACGTCGTCACTTGGAACAAGCTGGCCGAGATCTGCCACGAGCACCTGCGCAAAGCCAGCCGCGTCTATATCGAGGGGCGGCTGCAGACCCGCCAGTGGCAGGATCAGGATGGGCTTTCGCACTATCGCACCGAAGTGATCGCCAGCGATATGATCATGCTCGACGGGCGCAGCAGCCGTGATCAGAGCAGCTTCGATGATCCTCCCGACCATCGTCCGCAGCGGCCGCCGTTCGGCCGCGAGCAGCTGGACATCGGTGATGAGGATATTCCGTTTTGAGAAAGGGATCTAGACCATGAGCGACGATACGGGCCGCCGCGCGGCCGGAGGCCGGCGCAAGTATATCGCCCGCCGCAAGGTGTGCGCCTTCTGCGCCGACCGCGTGCGCCTTGTGGATTATAAGGACGTCAAGCGCCTGCAGCGCTACATCTCCGAGCGCGGCAAGATCCTGCCGCGCCGGCGCACCGGCACCTGCGCGCGCCACCAGCGCAGCCTGACGGTGGCGATCAAGCGCGCGCGCCACATGGCGCTGCTGCACTTCGTCGCCGCGCATACGCGTAGCTAGACGCGTGCTGTGGGCCGCCGTAGGGACGGGTCATGACGCACCCCTACGGCGGCCCTTGCGCGCACTGAGATATCAAGCGCTCAATGTCGCAGACACCGAAGAAACCTCAGCCGCCGGCCGCCCGCACCGCCGCCGCGACCCGTCGCCACGTCACCCGCCGCGAGCGCGAGCGGCGCCGCCAGCGCATGGTCGTGATCGTCTCCAGCGCCGCGGTCGGGCTCGCGCTGCTGGCCGTTCTGGCCGGCGTGTTGTATGAGCAGGTGTGGGTCCCCAGCCGCCCCGTCGCGCAGGTGGGCAGCGCCACGCTGACCCGCGGCGACTACGAGCGCGAGCGCCGCGCGGAGACCGCCCGCACGATCGGGCAGAGCCTGTACCTGGCGACCTTCGGCGAGCAGTTCGCGCAGCAGTTCCTGGGGCAGATCGGGCAGCTCGACGCCGAAGTGCCGCAGATCCGCAGCCAGCCGCTGAACGAGCTGACCATCAACGAGTGGGCCGAGCGCCAGATCATCGCGCAGCGCGCGTCCAGCGAGTTCGGCATCCAGGCCACCGACGCCGAGATCGCGCAGGCCTTGGTGGTCGACTACGGGCCGGCATTCGCGCCGACCACTTCGGTCACGCCGACGGTCGCGGCGCTGCCGACGCTGCCGCCGCTGACGCCGGAGGAGGGCACGCCGGCCGCAGCCGCGGAGGGCGACGCCGAGCAGACGGCCGCCCCGGCGGACACGGCGACGAGCGCCCCAACCGAATCGCCGGCCCCGACCGCGACACCCGCCGGCCCGACGGCGACGCCGTCGCCCACCGCCACGCCTGAGCCGACCACCCCGCCCACGCCGACGCCACAGGCCGAGGAGGCGCTGCGGCGCCAGGGCGAGGTGATCACCAGGATGTTCAACGACTACCGCACTCAGATCCAGCTGATCGACCCGCAGCGGCGGCCGCAGCTCACCGAGGAGGACTTCCGCAACGGGCTGATCGCGCAGTTCCAGCGCCAGGTGCTGGTGGAGAAGATCCAGGAGCGGCTGGTCCCCGAGGGGAGCTTCACGCCGTCGACTGACCCGAGCAACATCGAGACGCGCCACATCCTGATCAAGGTGACGGTGCCGCTCACCGCGACCGAGGAGGAGCGCGAGGCGGCCTACGCCGAGCGGCGGGCTGAGGCTGAGGAGCTGCTCGAGCAGGCGCTCGGCGGCGCCGATTTCGCCGCGCTGGCGCAGGAGCACTCCGAGGACTACAACACCCGCGCCGAGGGCGGCACCCTGCCCGGCTTCGACCACACCGGCAGGACCCTCTCCGGCACGCAGATCGACCCGGCGATCGTCGAGGCGGTCGCGGATCTGGAGGAGGGGCAGGTGGCGCCGGAGCTGGTGCGGACGTCGTTCGGCTGGCACGTGGTGCAGCTCGTCAGCCGCACCGTGGACTCGCCCGAGGACCAGCTGCGGCGCAAGCGGACCGAGGAGTTCGACAAGTGGCTGGAGGCGCAGCGCAACGTGCTGACCGTGCAGCGCTTCCCGGCGGTCTCGCCCACCCCGACGCCGCTGCCGACCAGCACCCCCGAGCCGCTGCCGACGCTGGAGCTTGGCGGGAACCCGTCGCCGACGCCGCTGCCGACGCCCTCGCCCATTCCGGGTGAGGAGGACGAGACGATCGAAGAGGCGACGCCGACCCCCGGTGGGACGTAGGCACCGTCGGCTCGCCAGATGAATCTGCGGGCGGAGACGTCCGGCCGGATATCTCCGCCGCACCCTCGCTGGCCGGGTGTGCTCGGGCCGCACCCGGCCAGAACTAGCTATCCCTATGCGACGCTGGAAACCACAACCATCGATCGGGCGCTGGGTGGCGCTGGCGCTGCTTGGCCTCACGCTCGCGCTGGCGGCGGTTGTGCTCGTCCAGCTGGCGGGCGCGCTCGCCGGCCCGCCGGAGGAGTGGCGCGTTGACATCGAGCTGTTCGGGCGCGTGGTGGCGCTGCTGGCCCTGCTGGCGATCGCGGGGTGGCTGGCCTACCGGGCGGCGGCGGCGTTCACGCTGAGCTACGAGCTGGACCGCAACGGCCTGTACATCATCTGGCTCGGTAACCGGGCGGTGGTGCCGCTCGACCGGATCACCAGCATCGATGTCGGGGCGTCGGCGCGGCTCCCGTGGCGGCTGACGCAGGGGATCGGCTACTACTGGGGGCAGGCGCGGCTGGAGGACGGCCAGGTCATGCATCTGTTCGCCACACAGCCGCCCGCGCGGTGCCTGATCGTCTACACCACCGACGGCGCCTACGCCGTGTCCCCGGCGGATCACGAGGCGTTCGTGCAGGACCTGGAGCAGCGCCGGAATCTGGGCGCCGCCAAGCCGCTCGCGCCGACGGTCGAGCCGAGCCGGATCTTCCTCTACGAGTTCTGGAACGACCGCACCGTGCGCTGGCTGCTGCTGGTGGCGCTGGCCATGAACCTGGCCGCGCTGGGCTTCCTCGCGCTGCGCTACCCGTCGCTCGCGCCGCTGATCGAGATGCGCTTCGACGCGACGGGCGAGGTGGCCGAGCTGCGGCCGCGCCACCAGGCGCTGTTCCTGCCGCTGGCGGCGTTCGTGCTGAGCCTGCTGAACATCGCGCTGGGGCTCGCGCTCTACCACCGCGAGCGGCTGGGCGCGCGGCTGCTCCAGGGGGCGTCCGTCATCGTCCAGATGCTCTTCGCCGTGGCGCTCGCGACGGTGCTCCTCTAGCTGCACCCCCGGCCGGGCTTGGGAGGCGAGGCCTCACCTGAAACCTCCTCCCCGTTACATAACGAACACGGTGGCTTGGCCCCGCGCCCGCTGGTGCGAAACTCCTGCCGGTGTGCATGCCAGTTTGACTGGCGCGCGCGCCGGCATTCTTGATTTTGTTGCCTGATTCTCCCTTGACATCGCCGCTGGTTTAGGTATAATCAGGCGAGAAGTTTAGGAGAGACAAAATTTTCCTTTCGGTAGAGCTAGCACTTGGCAGGGGAAGCGGACGGATCGGGGCGTCAGCAAAAGGGAAGCGGTGATGGGACACTTGGTACGGTTGGTGCTCTTTCTAGCGGTAGTGGGCGCGCTGGCGGGCTGCGGCCGGCCGGTACAGGAGCAGTCCGCCGCTGATGTTAGCGGGCGGACGATTCGCGCGGTTGCGACGACCGGCATGGTCGCGGACGCAGTGCAGAACGTCGGCGGTGAGCGGGTGCAGGTGACGGCGCTGATGGGCCCGGGGGTCGACCCGCACCTGTACAAGGCCAGCGCCGGAGACGTCGAGCGCCTGCAGGGGGCGGACATCATCTTCTACAACGGCCTGCACCTCGAGGCGGCGATGGGCGAGGTGCTGGAGCGGCTCGAGGGGCGCGTCAGGAGCGTCGCGGTGACGTCCGACATCGACCGGGAGCTGCTGCTTCCGTCCGATATCTACGAGAACCAGTACGACCCGCACGTCTGGTTCGACGTGTCGCTGTGGCAGCGGGCGGTGGAGCGGGTGCGCGACGCGCTGGTGGAGCTGGACCCGGTGAGCGCCGCCACGTACCAGGCGAACGCCGAGCGCTACCTGGAGGAGCTTGAGGAGCTGCACAGCTACGTGCTGGAGCAGGCCGAGAAGGTTCCGGCCGAGCAGCGCGTACTGATCACCGCGCACGACGCGTTCCGCTACTTCGGCCGGGCCTACGGCTTTGAGGTGCGCGGCCTGCAGGGGATCAGCACCGCCGCCGAGGCCGGCACGGCGGACGTGCAGAACCTGGCCGAGTTCATCGCCGAGCGCCGCATCCCGGCGATCTTCGTCGAGTCCTCGGTGCCGCAGCGCAACATCGAGGCGGTGCAGGCGGCGGTTGCATCGCGCGGCTTTGAGGTCGCCATCGGCGGGCAGCTCTTCTCGGACGCTCTGGGGGACCCGGGCACGCCGGAGGGCACCTACGTCGGGATGGTGCGCCACAATATCGACACGATCGTCGGGGCGCTCACCCGTGACACCGCGACCCGGTGAGGGTGGCTCGGTAGAGCTCTGATATCGGAAGCTCGTGCCGGATTTTTCGATCACCCCGCCACCCCGGCCTAGAAACGGGAGCTACAACATGTCGCCAGTGTCAAGCGCGATTGAGATCACGGACCTCACAGTCGCCTACAAAGAGAAGCCGGTGCTCTGGGATGTCGACCTGAGCGTGCCCGCGGGGGTGCTCATGGGGATCGTTGGCCCGAACGGCGCCGGCAAGACCACGCTGATCAAGGCGGTGCTCGGCCTGGTGAAGCCGTCGGCCGGCCAGGTGCTGATCCACGGGCGCCCCTACGCCGAGCAGCGGCGCATCGTGGCCTACGTGCCGCAGCGGGGCAGCGTCGACTGGGACTTCCCCACCAACGCGCTGGACGTGGTGATGATGGGCCGCTACGGCGCGCTCGGCTGGATCAGGCGCCCGGGCAAGCGCGAGCGCGAGCTGGCGCAGGAGGCGCTGGCCAAGGTCGGCATGGCCGACTTCGCGGACCGCCAGATCAGCCAGCTCTCGGGCGGCCAGCAGCAGCGCGTCTTCCTGGCGCGGGCGCTGGTGCAGGACGCGCAGGTCTACTTCATGGACGAGCCGTTCCAGGGGGTCGACGCCACGACCGAGCGGGCGATCGTCGCGCTGCTGCAGGACCTGCGCGCCGCCGGCAAGACCGTCGTCGTGGTCCACCACGACCTGCAGACGGTGTCCGAGTACTTCGACTGGGTGACGCTGCTGAACGTGCGCAAGATCGCCTCGGGCCCTGTGGCCGAGGCCTTCACCGAGGCCAACCTGCGGCAGACCTACGGCGGCCGGATCGCCTTCCTGAGCAATGTTCCGTCCGCAGGCGTTCGCCCGCAGGCGTTCGCGTCGGGCGAGTGAGAGCGGGTGGCAGCGATGGATCTTGTGCAGCTGCTTCAAAGCGTCGTGTTCGACTACACCCTGCGCACCGTCACGTTGGGCGCGGCGCTGCTGGGGGTCGTGAGCGGCGCGTTCGGCGCCTTCGCCGTGCTGCGCCGCCAGAGCATGCTCGGCGACGCCATGTCGCACGCGGCGCTGCCCGGCATCGCGCTGGCCTTCCTGCTCACTGGCAGCAAGGAGACCTCGGTGCTGATGGCCGGCGCCGCCGTCGCGGCGTGGCTCGGCGCGCTGCTGGCGCTGGGGATCGTGCGCAGCTCGCGCGTCAAGTCCGACAGCGCCCTGGGCCTCTCGCTCTCGGTGTTCTTCGGGCTCGGGCTGATGCTGCTGACCTTCATCCAGAAGCAGCCGAACGCCAACCAGGCCGGGCTGGACAAGTTTCTGTTCGGCCAGGCCGCCGCGCTGCTCGAGCGCGATGTGCTGGCGATGGCGGCCTTCGGGCTGCCGGCCCTGCTGCTGCTGCTGCTGTTCTGGAAGGAGTTCAAGCTGCTCAGCTTCGACCCGGAGTACGCTGCCAGCCTGGGGCTGCGCGTGCGGCTGCTGGACGTGCTCCTGACCTCGCTGCTCGTGATCGCGATCGTGATCGGGCTGCAGACGGTGGGCGTGGTGCTGATGAGCGCGCTGCTCGTGGCGCCGGCCGCCGCGGCGCGCCAGTGGACCGACCGGCTGGGGACGATGGTGGCGCTATCGGCCGGGTTCGGCGCGCTGGCCGGCATCAGCGGCTCGCTGATCAGCAGCCTCGTCCCGCGCCTGCCCACCGGCCCGACGATCGTGCTGTGCGTCAGCAGCCTCGTGCTGGTGTCGCTGCTGTTCGGCGCTCGGCGCGGCCTGGTGTGGGCCTGGCTCGGCCCGCGGCGGACGGCGGTGGCGGCCTAGGCCGCTGCTTCGGCGCAGTGAAGCGCAGGCGAGAGAGACATGCTTACACCACAGGTTGAAATACAGCTGATCGCCGTCGTCACCGCGGTGGCCTGCGCGCTGCCGGGGGTCTTCCTGGTGCTGCGGCGCATGGCGCTCATGAGCGACGCGATCACCCACGCGGTGCTGTTCGGCATCGTGCTGGCCTTCTTCGTCGTGCACGACACCGCCTCGCCGCTGCTGATGATCGCCGCCGCGGCCACCGGGGTGCTCACCGTCGTGCTGGTCGAGCTGCTCAGCCGCACGCGGCTGGTCCACGAGGACGCGGCGATCGGGCTGGTGTTCCCGGTGCTCTTCAGCCTGGCCGTGGTGCTCATCAGCCGCTACGCCGGCGACACGCACCTCGACACCGACGCCGTGCTGCTGGGCGAGCTGGCCTTCGCGCCGTTCGAGCGCGTCGAGGCCTTCGGCTACGACCTCGGCCCGCAGGCGCTGTGGGTGATGGGGACGATCCTGGTCCTCGACGCGCTGTTCATCGGGCTGTTCTACAAGGAGCTCAAGCTGGCGACCTTCGACGCCGGGCTGGCGGCGGCGCTGGGGCTGGCGCCCGGGCTGATCCACTACGGCCTGATGACGCTGGTGTCGATCACCGCCGTCGGCGCGTTCGACTCGGTCGGCTCGGTGCTGGTGGTGGCGCTCATGATCGCGCCGCCCGCCGCGGCCTACCTGCTCACCGACCGCCTCGGGCACATGATCGGCATCAGCGCCGCGCTCGGCGCGGTGAGCGCGCTGGCCGGGTACTGGCTGGCGAGCGCGCTGGACGCATCGATCGCCGGCGCGATGGCGACTATGGCGGGGGTGGTGTTCGGCCTGGCCCTGCTGCTCGCGCCGGGCCGCGGCCTGGTGGCGGTGGCGCTGCGCCGCGCCCGGCAGCGCCGCGAGTTCGCCGAGCTGATGCTGGCGGTGCACCTGCTGAACCACGAGGCGACCCCGGATGAGGCCGAGGAGAGCCGGGTCGATCACCTCGGCGAGCACCTGCGCTGGGCGCCGGACTACGCCGAGCAGGTGGTGCGCCGCGCCGAGCGGCGCGGGCTCGTGACCAGGTCCGCCAATAGGCTCACGCTCACCGAGCGGGGCCGCACGCTCGCCGCGGAGACGCTCGGGTCGTAAGGGCTGGCCGCCCTCGCGGGGCGTGCTACAATATGGCTGTTCGTGGCGCGAGGAGGGGCGTATGAACAGCCCGTGTGGTCTGCGAGTGGCGCTGCTGGGCTGCGGCGCGCTGCTGATGCTCTGCGCCGGGCTCGGCGTCTTCGCCGCTCGGGCGGCGCCGTCTGCCAGCGCCGCCGAGCTCGAGCAGGCGCAGCTGCGCTGGTCCGAACGCCCCTTCGTCCACTACCGGCTCCTCCTGCGCGACAAGCGCTGCCTGCAGGACATCGAGGTGCTCCACGAGCGCGTGGTGGACGTGGAGCCGAACCGCTGCGAGCCGCCGCCCCGGACGATCTCCGATCTGTTCACGCTCATCCGCCGCAACGGCGAGATCTCGACCCCTTGTATCGCCCTCGGCTGCGCCTGTGAAGATATAATCACGGTCCGCGCGGAGTACGACGCACGCCTCGGGCACCCCACGCGCATCGAGGTGCGGGTGACCGCGCGCCCCAACTGGCGGCACCCCGACTACTGGTCGTATCTGGTCCGGCGGCGCAGGCTCCCCGACTGCAACATGTTGGCCGAGGGGAGCAAGCGGATCGAGGTGGTCTCGATCACGCCGATCGAGTAGGGGCGCCCGGACGTGCGCCGCGCGAGACGAGCGTCCCGCGCCAGGCTTCCTTCCCTTCTGAATGCCGGCTTTTTCCGCGCCCGAGCGAGCCCCAGAGCGCTAGTGTGTGGCTGCAGCCAGCCGCTCCAGAAGCTCGTGCGGGTCGATGTCCGCCAGCGAGCGCAGGCGCAGCGTGTGCGGCGGCAGCTCGATCTCGGCCAGGAGCGCGATCGGCACCGCCACGCAGCGCATGCCGGCCGCCGCGGCCGCCAGCATGCCGTTGGGCGAGTCCTCGAGCACCACGCAGCTCTCCGGCGGCACGCCGAGGCACGCGGCGGCGCTCAGAAACAGGTCGGGGGCCGGCTTGACGCGCTGCACATCGTCGCGGGTGCGCACGCAGGCGAAGCGGTCGCGCAGGCAGTGGCGCTCCAGCCAGCCCTCCACCCAGTCGCGGCTGGCGCTTGAAGCGATGGCGAGCTTGATCCCGGCCCCGGTGGCGGCCTCGATCAGCTCCAGCACGCCCGGCTGCAGGCCCTGGGCCGCGCAGATCTCCAGGTAGCGCGCGCGGTGTGCCCTGGCGAGCGCCGCGCGGTCCAGCGCCCGGCCCACCCGCTCCTCCAGCTCGGCGTAGGGGTCGTACCCGCCGTACGTCCCGAGGCCGGCGATCCAGCGCTCGGTGAGCAGCTCGCAGCCGTGGTCACGGTACTGCTCGGCGAGCACGATGAAGTCCGGGGTCTCGGTGTCCACCACGAGACCGTCGAAATCGAAGATCAGCGCTTCCAGCGCCATACGAAGGGCTCTCCTTGCTCATCGGTGTGCGCGACGTCGGGGGGACGCGGAGGGAGGATCGCCCTCCGCACCTCGGCCGGAGGCCGCTGCGCAGATGCCCGCGGGCGTCCGCGCAGCTCCTACGGGCGAGTCTGCAGGAGCGCGAGCAGCTCGTGGCGCGTCGGCATCGAGGGCTGCGCCCCGGCGCGCGTCACCGAGATCGCGCCGGCCGCGCACCCCCAGCGCAGCGCCTCGTCGATCGGCAGGCCGGCGCTCAGGGCGGCCGCCACCCCGCCGTTGAAGGCGTCCCCGGCGGCCACCGTGTCCACCGGCGTCACCGGGAAGGCCGGATAGTGGGTGCTGCCGGAGCGGTCGGCGGCGAGGATGCCGCGCCCGCCCATCTTGATCACCGCCATCCCCACGCCGCGCGCGAGCAGCTCCTGCGCCGCCCGCTCGGCCGCGTCCAGGTCGCGCACCGCGAAGCCCGTCAGGTGCGCGGCCTCGGTCTCATTCGGCGTGATCAGGTCGGCCAGGGCGTACAGCTCGGCCGGCAGATCCGCGGCCGGCGCCGGGTCGAGGATCACGGTCACGCCGCGCCGCCGGGCCGCTTGGGCCGCGCTGAGCACCGCCGGGAGCGGAACCTCGAGCTGAAGCAGCAGGACGCGCGCCCCGTCGAGCGCCCGCTCGAGCCGGGCCACGTCATCCGCGCCAACCGCGCCGTTCGCGCCGGGCACCACGATGATCGAGTTCTCCCCGGCGTCGTCCACGGCGATCACCGCCACCCCCGATGGCCCGGGCGTCTCGCTGACGCCGGCGATGTCGACCCCGGCCGCCGCCAGGCTCTCGCGCAGCGTCGCGGCGAACACATCCTGCCCGACCCGCCCGACCATCTTGGTCGGCGCGTCGAGGCGCGCTGCGGCGACGGCCTGGTTGGCGCCCTTGCCGCCGGGAACGGTGAAGAAGGTCCGGCCGGCGATCGTCTCGCCCGGCGCAGGCAGGCGCGGCGTCTGCGCCACCAGGTCCATGTTGATGCTGCCGAATACGACGACGGACATGCCTGCTCCTTGCGCTATGCGGCACCATCCGCCATTCTACCACTGCCCGGCGGGTGCAGTGTCGCGCGGGCGCCGCCGCCCTGGAAGGGTTTAGGTGGGCAGCGCCTCCTCAGCATGCCCCTCGGCGGGCGCGCTGCAAATGGCCGCGTAAGCCCTGCGAAAAACGCTTGACATCCGGCCAAAACAGGTTACAATACAGCGCTGGTGAAGGAATTCACCGCGTGGATCCGAGCTCCCCGGCGCGCGCTGACCGCATCATCCCGGCAGCAGGTTGTCGCGTATCGCCAGGCCCGGGCGGCACCGTTTGCCGCCGCCGCGAGGCTGGCGTCCGGAGGAGCGTTCCCGAGGGGTTATGGACGGTAAGGCCAATTTACTCAGCCGCGACCAGGTTCGCCGTGCTCGGCAGGAGCACAGGGCGGTCGGTCGGGTGCCTGCAGTTCCGGCCTGTCGTCTCTAGCTGACCCTAGCGACACGCTACGCACGCCCCGCACCGCCCGGTGCCGGGGCTTTTTGACGCCTTCCCGCTGGCACGGCGCGCCGGTCGCCTGGACCGGAGCCCGTCATTGCGCCCGCGCAGTATGCCAGTGAGGAGGCACAAGAAATAGCCAGCATCTCCCGCAGCGAGCCGCTGCACACCACCAACCCATCTGTAAACGCCATCGATCGTACGCCGCTCGGCGCCGCCGAGCGCGGCGTGCTGCTGTCTGTCGACGACGCCGCCCTTTCGCGGGCGTCCGTCACCGCTTCCCTGTCATCGGCAAGGAGGACATTTGAGTTGAACGGGCAGACCTTTCTTGACCACCTTCGCAATCGCTATGGTCTCGGCCCAGAGGGACAGCTGACCGATTTTCTCAGCCGGCGCGACGGACGGCTGCTGCTGGCTGACCAGATAGATCTCAACGCGATGGTGGCGCGCTACGGCGCGCCGCTGGAGGTTGTCTACTGCCCGCTCATCAGCGAGCAGATCGAGCGGATGCACGCGTGGGCGGCGGCGGCGCGCGCCGCCAGCGGCTACGGCGGCGGCTTTCTGTACGCCTACGCGACCAAGGCTAACTTCGCAGAGGAGGTCGTGCGGACGGCGCTGGAGTCCGGCGCCCACTACGAGACCTCCTCGACTGCCGATGTGGTGATCGCGCACCAGCTCTGGCGGCAGGGGGTGCTGCCGTCCGACCGCTACATGTTCTGCAACGGCTCGAAGGACAGCGCCTACATCGACGCGATCATCCAGCTGCGCGCCGCCGGCTACGAGCGCATCGTGCCGGTGCTGGACGACCTGCGCGAGCTGGAGCGCTACCTCCAGCGCTGCCCGGCCCCCATGCTGTTCGGCGTCCGCGAGCGCCACGCCCCCGCGACGGTCGACCCGGAGCACCCGGGCGGGGAGCGGTTCGGGCTGACGCCGGAGGAGATCGCGCAGGTCGCCGAGCGGCTGGCCGGCACCCCGCACCAGCTGGTGATGTACCACGCGATGGTCGGCAGCCAGATGGAGGACGTCGACGCCTGGATGGCGCGCCTGAGCCGCTCGGCGCAGGCCTACTCCCAGCTGCGCCGAGTTGTCCCCGGGCTGCGGATGTTCAACTTCGGCGGCGGGATGCCGACGTCGGCCTACGCGCTGGACTTCAGCTTCGACTACCAGGGGTTCCTGACGCGGCTCATGGAGACGCTGGCGGCCAGCTGCGCCGCCTACGGCGTGCCGCAGCCGGATGTCGTCGGCGAGTTCGGCCGCTACACCGTGGCGTCGCACAACGTCTTTCTGATGGAGGTCGGCGCTGTGAAGGCCGGGCAGGCGGGCGCGCCGGACTGGTACCTGCTCAACGGCAGCCTGATGGTGACGCTGCCGGACACGCTGATCGTGCAGGGCCAGGAGTTCATCGTGCTGCCGCTGGACGGCTGGGAGGATGTAGCGCAGGAGGTGCGGCTCGCCGGGCGCTACACGTGCGACTCGGACGACTTCTTCCCGCGGCCGGGCCAGCCGCCGCTGGTGCTGCCCCGCGCGCCGGAGGGACTGGGGACGGATGAGGCGGCCGGCGGGCGGCCGTATGTGGTCGCCGTGTTCGGCGTGGGCGCCTACCAGCAGATGATCGCCGGGCGGGGCGGCGCTCACCACTGCCTGACGCCCGAGATGCGGCGCGTGATCATCGAGCGCGACGGCGACGCGCTGGTCGTGCGCGAGGTGGCGCCGCAGAGCCTCGGCGCGATCATGCGCCAGCTGGGGTACGCTGCGGAGGAGCTGGAGACGGTCCGGCGGCCTGCCCCAGCTCCCGTGCCGGTGGAGCGCCGCGTGAACCGCGAGCAGGCGCCGCGCACGGTCCGCCCCGGCCGGCGCCGGCCCACGTTCCGCGCCAGGCCGCATATCCCGCGGCCGGTGCGATCAGCGGCGTAGCGACGTGCGTCGGCGGCGTAGAGGTGCCCGCGCCGGGTGTCTCTACGCCGCTGGCCCCTGGGGGGCCGTTTCGAGGCAGTTGCGCACGGCCTGGCTCACCTCGGTGAGGGTGACCGGCTTGAAGAAGAAGGCCGTGGCGCCCGACGCGCGCGCCTGGTGCTCGATCGTGGGGTCGGCCGAGATGATGATTACCGGCGTGCTGCGCGAGACCTGGCGCACGGCTTGGAGCAGCTCCATGCCGGACATCACCGGCATGCGGTGGTCGGTGATGATGAGATCGCCGCCGAGGCGTGCGAACACCTCGAGTGCCTCGGCTCCATTGCTCGCCGCAGTCACCGTAGCGTCGGGGGCGACGCGCCGGACGACGCGTGACAGGAAGTCACGCACCTGCTCTTCGTCTTCGACAATCAGGATGTGACGCTGGGTGCTCATGCGCATACGGTTCGGCTGAGATGCTTCCTAATTCTAACGTCTGCTTACGAGCCCGAAAGTGATGAGTTCGTGAGAATTGTCCGGTCCGCTGCCCTCGTACGATCGCCGGGCGCAATGCCGTTCAGGTAGATCGCCGGTAGCTGGCCTGGGTCCGGCTCCTCCAGCACCTCGATCTTCGTCACCCACTTGACCCACTGGAACCCGCGGCGCCGGTACAGTCGAGGATCGCCTCGACCTCCACCGGAATATAGCGCTCGCCTATGTCAGCCAGCGTCACATCCAGCGGTGACCTAACGGCGCCGCCGGCCTGCAGGCGCCAGTCGGCGACCGCCATCGGCGCCGGTCGGTCAGCCACCCAGCTGACCACCGGAGAGGCGCCGTTGCCCCTGTAGCTGCCACCCTCACGTGAGCCTGTGAAGCGCCGGTGGCCGCGTTGGTGGCGCGCCGCCAGCGGCTTCGCGCGGGCGACCATATGTGCCGAGACTGCCGCGGTGAGCAGCAACCCGAAGAGAATGTGCCAGTGGAGCAGGTTGTAGCCGGCCACGACCATCGTGCCGCCGCTGCTCCGAGGAGCGTGCGTTGCTCCCAGGCTTGCGGGCTGGCGAGGCGTCGCCATGCTCGTGCCAGCTTCCAGACCGTCAGCGGCAGCAGCCACAGGCCGGCGACCCCGTGGATGAAGAAGACCCACCAGCCCTGCGGGCGCCCGCTGACCAGGCTCAGGAGGCCGCTGGCGAACGCGAGCGCGACAGCCAGAGCGAGGCTCCAATCTATCAAACGTGGCACCATAGACTATTTGCGGATGGTTCGGGTGCAGATTTCGCCACAGAATCACGATTCCCCGCCCCGCGGCCACGGGTTCGGGGTGGCCGGGTGCCTCTGCACGCCGCAGGCGTCCCCGAAGGGAGGCATCCGCGAAGCGCGCGCCTTTCCGCTCACTCCGCCACAGCGATCAAACGAAGCGTCCACGCTGTGGCCCGCCTCACCTCCTTCGTGAAGAGTGCCGCTGGCAACGACTGCGTCTGTTGCCGCACGACGTACGCGCTGGCCTCATTCCCACACCCTCTGGAGGGGTTTAGGGAGGCGAATCCTCCGCTGCATCTCTGCCCGCGGCAGGTGCCGCGGCGCCGCACCGCAGCTAGTCGTGTTACCACTTGCAACGTGCAGCCGCGAGTTCGCGGCTTGACATGGAGGGGATGAATGGTATATTTGTGCTAGTCTGGCAGTCCCCGCCATCAGTTGAGCACTGGAAACAGCTTATGCCTCCAGGGAATCGGGCGCGGATCGGCGTGATAACTAGCGGTTCGCTCGCAGAGGGGTTGTGCGCGCGGTTGGATGGACGCGAGAGTGTGGAGGATATGCGCGTCGGCCAGTTCGTCGTTGTGCAGGGCGAGCGCCACGAGTTTTTCTGTATGATAACCGACGTGGTGCTGGAGGCAACCAACCAGAAGGTACTGGTTGATCCCCCGAACGGCGACCTGTTCTTCCACGAAGTGCTGGCCGGAACCTCCACCTACGGCACCGTGGCGCTGAAACCGATGCTGATGCTGCCGCGCGACCTGAACGACGAGCTTCGGCCGCCGAAGACCGTGCCGCGCCACTTCGCGCCGGTGCTGGAGGCGGACGAGCGCGACTTCCAGCGGGTGTTCGGGCGCGAGGACGCGAGCCACTTCGAGATCGGCCGGCCGCTCGATATGGACGTGCCGGTGTGCCTGGACCTGAACCGCCTGGTCGAGCGCTCGAACGGCATCTTCGGCAAGAGCGGCACCGGCAAGAGCTTCCTGACACGCCTGCTGATCTGCGGCACGATCCGTGCCGGTGTCGCCTCGAACCTGATCTTCGACATGCACAGCGAGTACGGCTGGGACTCGAAGTCGGAGAACGGCGGGTTCGTCAAGGGGCTGCGGCAGCTGTTCGGCCCGCAAGTGCTGGTGTACTCGATCGACCCGGCCTCCTCACGCAACCGCGGCGTCCAGGTGGACGAGGAGGTGGTGATCGGCCTGGACCAGATCGAGGTCGCCGATATCGAGACGATCAAGGACGAGCTCAACCTCAACCCGACCGCCGCCGAGTCGGCCTATCTGCTCGTGGACCGCTTCAAGGAGGGGTGGCTGAAGGCGCTGCTCGGGATGAACGGTGAGGCGATCCGGGCCTTCGCCGAGGAGAGCGGGGGGCACGCGGGCGCGATCAGCGCGCTGAAGCGCAAGCTGGAGCAGGTGGCGCGGCTGGGGTTTGTGAAGGAGCGCGCCGGCACGCAGGCGGTGGACCGCATGATCGACGCGCTCTCGCACGGCCGGCACGTCGTGCTCGAGTTCGGCCGCCACAGCGACGCGCTCTCCTACATGCTGGTGGCCAATATCATCACCCGCCGCATCCGGCGCCGCTGGGTGGAGCAGACCGAGCTCTACACGCGCACGAAGAATGAGGCCGACCGGCCGCGCCAGCTGATGATCACGATCGAGGAGGCGCACAAGTTCCTCAACCCGCAGGTGGCGAAGCAGACGATCTTCGGCACGATCGCGCGCGAGCTGCGCAAGTACAGCGTCACGCTGCTGGTGGTGGACCAGCGGCCCTCGTCGATCGACCCGGAGGTCATGAGCCAGCTCGGCAGCCGGGTGACGGCGCTGCTCAACGATGACCGGGACATCGACGCGGTGTTCACCGGCGTGAGCGGGGCCGCGAGCCTGCGCGCGGTGCTCGCCAGCTTGGACACGCGCCAGCAGGCGCTCGTGCTCGGCCACGCCGTGCCGATGCCGGTGGTCATCCGCACCCGCCCCTACGACGCCGAGTTCTACCGGGCCGTCGGGCGGCTCGACACGCTCGAGACGCGCCAGCGGGCGCGCGAGGAGATGGAGGAGCTGTTCCCGGACTAGCCCCTGGCCGCCAAGGGTGGCGGGTACGCCCTACGGCGTCGGGGTGAGCGGGATGCCGCTGGCCTGCATCACCATGCCCATACGCGTCTTGGCGATGACCTCTAGCTGGCTGTTGCCCGCAGCGTGGGCCAGGTCGGCCGCCTGCTGGAACGCCGCGATCGCCTCCGGCACCCGGCCGCGCGCCTCCTCGATGCCCCCCAGCAGCAGGTAGCCGGTCGGCGCAGTGGTGGGCTGCTCGATCAGGCGGCGGGCGTCTGGCTCCGCGTCGTCCGGCCTGCCCGCCTCGAGCAGAGCCGACCCGCGCTCGAAGTAGAAGCTCATCTCGTCGTCGATCAGGCGCCGTGCCTCCTCCCAGGCCGCCTCGGCGGCAGCTGTGTCCCCCTTGATCGTCTGCAGCGCCCCGATCCACAGCGCCGCCTCGGGATCGGTTGGCACCCGCGTCGCCTCGGCCTGCGCGGTGGCGAGCGCCTCGTCGATCTGCCCCTCCTGAGCCAGCCGGCGGATCGCGGTGAGGTTGGCCTGCGGCGGCGGCGGGAAGAGCAGCGTCAGCACGATGATCGTGAGCAGCACCGCCAGGATCGGCCCGCCGACCATGAACAGCCGGCGGACGCGCTGCCTGCTCTGCTCGGCCTGAGCGGCCAGGATCGCCTGCCAGGTCGGGCTGTCGCTCAGGGTTGAGCTCAGGTCGGCGGCCTGCACCAGCCGCACCACGCCGGGGGCGGCGCGGGTCAGCCGCCGGCGCAGAAACTCGGCGCGCCCCTCCTCGGCGCGCACATCCACCCCGGACCGCGCGACGAGCGCGAGCAGCCGGTCGATCTCGTCCATGGCGCGGATGACATCGCGGGCGCCGGTGGACGTCTCGTGCATCACAACGACCTGGCGCTCGGCGTCGTCGAGCAGGTCGCGGAGGTGCCCCAGCTCGGTCTGTGTCGAAATGTTCGGGTCTAGCGATCGTTTCATTGCTCCCCTCCGGGGAGATGTTCTCATTCGAATTGTACCGCGAGGGCGCGGATCGGTGGAGCTCAGCCGCCGGCTGAAGCTACGCCGGTTATAGAGCGGTGGGGCGGCAAGCGCGAATCCACCTTCCAAAAAGGTCGCGATTCAGCCGGTCGGCTGCCGCGCAGTGTTCGGCCGCCTCGTAGCGCATTCGCCCGCGCTATCCTGTGGCGTGTACTCGTGGCACGATCCGGCCAGTTCGCGCCACGTAGGCCTGATACGCCTCGCCAAAGTGCTCCAGCATCATCTGCTCCTCGCGTGGGACGCGTAGCAGGTACAAAGGCACGAACCCCACCACCCCTGCCAGGCCAGCAACCCAATTGTGCAACAGCAAGGCCTGTGCAACCATCCAGAGCCACTGTGAGGCATACATGGGATGGCGGATGCTGCGATAGACGCCCTCAGTCACGAGCGTGTGCTGGCTCGTGATCTCCAAAGAGGGCGACCAGTTCGCGCCGAGGTCACGATGGGCGCGCCAGAACAGCCACACTGCAGCAGCGAGGAAGAGGCTCCCAAGCGTGCCGGCGCGCGCCTTGGTGGCAGGCGGCCAGCGGTAGTCGGCCCAACGCAGCCAGGAGGTGAGGCTGAAGAGCAGCGGAATGAGGAACATGCCGACAAAGAGCAAGCCGAGCAGGCCACGTTCAGCAGGTGAGATGCGCTGGTCGGTTTTGGGGAGCTGGCGATGCTGCCGCCCATAGGGGAGGCGCACCACGATCTCGACAAGGATGCCAGCAAAGTACACCAGCTTGAAGAGTGTGTCCATCTGGCTGAGCCTTTGTGCTGAATGACAGTCTTGCCAATGCGAAAGACGCTGTCGTCGCATCGCGAGGGAGATCTGTCAAAAGCAGCCGAACACGGGAATCGTACCACAGGATACGCTATAATGCGCGGGCGCCCGTAGCCGCCTCCGGCTGCCCCGCCGGGCACGGAGCGGCCTTCAGGAAAGGTGAACCGGTTCTTGGCTATGCGACTGATCATTATCCGGCACGGCGAGAGCGAGTGGAACCGCATCGGCCGGTACCAGGGCCAGGCCGACGCGCCGCTCTCGGAGCTGGGGCTGCGGCAGGCGGAGGCGCTGGCTAACCGCCTGCGGAACGAACCGCTCGATGTTATCTTCACCAGCCCGCTGCAGCGCGCCGCGAAGACGGCCGCCGCGGTCGCGCGCTATCACCCCGATGTCCCCCTCTACAACGAGCCGGCGCTGCTTGAGATCCACCACGGCGACTGGCAGGGGCTGATGGTGGATGAGGTGAAGGAGCGCTACGGCGACGGGCTGCGCGAGTGGCGCATGCACCCGACGCGCGCCCAGATGCCGAATGGCGAGAGCTTCAGCAATATCCTCAAGCGTGTGCTGGATTTCAAGGATCGCCTGCTGCTGGAGTACGCCGAAAGCAACGTGCTGATCTCGACCCACGACGTCGTGGTCAAGATCCTGGTCGCGGATGCGCTCGGGATGAACATGGACCGCATCAACCGGATCTGGGTGACCAACGCCAGCATCAGCGTGATCGAGTACGGCGATGATCTGCCCTATCTGGTGAGCCTCAGCGAGGCATGCCACCTGGGCCGCCTCGAGAGCGCGCGCGAGAACCAGAAGGCGCTGTGATGGCCTTCGGCACGAGCCTGCGGGCCGCCCCGAACTCGCGCCGCTGCGCTGCGAACGCGCCCGATCTGATGTGCATAACCCATGCAACTGTTGTGCATAAAGACCCGGCGCTCTTGACTTTTCGGTTACGGACAGTATAATACAATCGTGCCTTCCTTCACAAAGTAGACGAAGCGGATCCTATGACAGAACCGCCCGAGGGCACGGGATGCGAGCAGCTAGAAAGAGTGCGTGCGATGGGGCTTTCCCCTCTTCAGCTCGACCTGTCGGCGCAACGGCACTCCGAGCCGGCGCGCTCGGCAGCGTGGCCGCCGGCCACCAGCCTGGGCGATCTGCTGCGACGGGCAGAGATCGCGGACGACATGGCGGCGCTCGAGCAGATGCTGCTGGCCCGCACGGCATCGCGCTCGCAGCTGCTGGCGGAGGCCGGCGAGCACACCATGGCGGCGGGAGGCAAGCGCATCCGCGCGGCGCTGGTACTGCTCTCCGCGCACCTGGGCGAGTACAGCTTCCAGCGCGCCTCGCACTCGGCGGTGGCGGTGGAGCTGCTGCACGCCGCCTCGCTGGTCCACGATGACCTGGTCGACAACGCCGGGCAGCGCCGCGGGCGGGTCACGGTCCACGCCCGCTGGGACAAAGATGTGGCGCTCATGCTGGGCGACTATTTCTTCGCGCTGGCGGCGTACGAGCTGGCGAGCGAGCCGGACCCGCGCATCATCCGCTTCTACACCGACGCGGCCCAGACGATCGTCGAGGGCGAGCTGAGCCCGGTGACGCAGCTGGAGCCGCTCGACGTGGCGCTGGCGCAGTACTTCCACAAGATCGGCAGCAAGACAGCCGCGCTCTTCGAGGCGGCCTGCAAAGCCGGCATCGCGGTGGCGGGCGGCGACGAGAGCGCCATCGCGGCGCTAGGGGCCTACGGCTACGACCTGGGCCTGGCGTTCCAGATCGTCGACGACGTGCTGGATTTCACCGGCGACGAGGCCCTGCTTGGGAAGCCGGCCGGGAACGACTTGCGCGAGGGGACGCTGACGCTGCCGCTGATCTACGCGGTGGCGCAGAGCCACCAGCCGCTGCTGCGCGAGGTGGCGCGCACCGCGCGGCCTGACCCGGCGCAGGTGCCGCAGCTGGTGGCGGCAGTGATTGCGGCGGGTGGTACGGCTCGGGCGATGGAGGAGGCGCGGGCGCTCATCGGGCGGGCGGTGAGCCACCTGGGGCGCTTCCCGCCCTCCCCGGCGCGGCGAGCGCTGGCGGAGATCGGCGAATTCGTGCTGAACCGCCAGCAGTAACTTTCGGCGGACTCAAGCGGTAACTATAGTGTGAGGGGCAGGCGACGTCCTGCCCCTTCGCGATCCTGATGCGATCCGCCGACAGCCGGACATACCGCGTCTGAGCCTGCCACGGAGCCAAGATGAAGAAAGCAACTCGCCGTGCAGCACCGCGCCGCAGTACGAACGGGGCGAGCGCTGCCCCCCGCGACGCCGATTTCGCCTGGGACGAACATCGGGAGGAAGACCTGGCCGAGGCTGGCGAGCGCGACGCCGAACCGATGGAGGACTCGGTGCAGCTCTACCTGCGCGAGATCGGCCAGGTAGCGCTGCTCAGCGCCGCAGACGAAGTCGCCCTCGCGCACGACATCGAGCGTGGCCGTGAGGCGCAGGAGCAGCTGCAGCAGCGCCGCTGGCAGAGCTGGTCCGAGCGCCTGCACCTGGAGCGCCTGATTATGCGTGGGGAGGAGGCGCGGCGCCAGCTGATCCAGGCCAACCTGCGGCTGGTGGTGAGCATCGCCAAGAAGTACATCGGCGGCCCGCTCGCGTTCATGGACCTGATCCAGGAAGGGAACATCGGCCTGATGCGCGCGGTGGAGAAGTTCGACGCCGCGCGGGGCAACCGCTTCTCGACCTACGCGACGTGGTGGATCCGCCAGGCGATCACGCGCGCGATCGCCGAGCAGAGCCGCCTGATCCGCCTCCCGGTTCACATGAACGACGCGATCGGGCAGCTGCGGCGGGTGGCGCGCCAGCTCGAGCAGGCGCTGGGACGCGAGCCGACGCCCGAGGAGATCGCCGAGGCGCTGGGGGTGAGCGTGCGGAAGGTGCGCCGGCTGCTGCAGACCACGGCGCAGCCGATCTCGCTCGAGCAGCCGCTCGGCGGCGACGGCGAGGGGTATGTGGGCGAGCTGCTCACCGACGGCGACGGCGACGCGCCGCTGGAGATCGCGGTGCGCCGCATGCTGGCCGAGGATCTGGGGCAGGCGCTGCTCGAGCTGCCGGAGCGCGAGCGGACGATCATCGAGATGCGCTACGGCCTCATGGACGGCCGGCGGCGCACGCTCGAAGAGATCGGGATCGAGTTCGGCATCACCCGCGAGCGGACGCGCCAGATCGAGGCCGATGCGCTGCGCCACCTGCGCGCGCCGGATCTCGGCGCCCGGCTGCAGGCGTACCTGGAGTAGACACACAGTCCGGCAGCTCACGGCCGAAGAATCCGCCGCCCTGCCAGCCCGTCCCGCCTCATTCGTGAAGAGCCTGTGGCAAACCCTCTGCTATAATGACCTCGAGTTACGCGGTTGTGCCGCCCGCCCTCCTTCCGGGGAGGTGTGGAGGGCCGCAAGGCCCTTCACGACGCTCGGTTCCGCTCCGGCGGATGGGGCCGCTGCGTAAGTCGTGTCATGACGGCGTGCGCGAAGCACCGGCGCGGGCTGTGGAGTGGTTGCCAGGGCGCTCGGCCGTTGGATGTCTGAGGGGCGCTTGTTCGAGAGCATTCTCATCCTGGTGCTGATCCTGGCGAACGGCTTCTTCGCCGCTTCCGAGATCGCCGTCGTCTCGGCGCGGAAGGGTCGCCTGGAGCAGCAGGCCGAGAAGGGGAGCAGCGGGGCGCAGGCGGCGCTCAAACTGGGCGAGGATCCGAGCCGCTTCCTCTCCACTGTACAGGTCGGCATCACCCTATTCGGCACGTTCGCGGCGGTCTTCGGCGGCGCGAGTATCGCCAGCGTGCTGCAGGCCTACCTCGAGCAGGTGCCGCTGGTGGCGCCCTACGCCGCCGCGGTGGCTCCGGCGCTGGTGGCGCTCGCCATCAGCTACCTCTCGCTGATCCTCGGGGAGCTCGTGCCGAAGCGCATGGCGCTCCAGAACGCCGAGGGCATCGCCATCTTCGTGGCGCCGTTCATGCAGCGGCTGGCGCGGGTCGCGGCGCCGGTGGTGTGGTTCCTGACGTTCTCGACCGAGCTGGTGCTGCGCCTGCTGGGGCGCGGCAACATCACCGAGCAGCCGGTGACCGAGGAAGACATCATGGCGCTGGTGCGCGAGGGCGCGGCCGAGGGCACGGTCGAGGCCTCCGAGCGGGAGCTGATCCGCAACGTGTTCACCTTCACCGACCGCCCGGTGCGCTCGGTGATGACCCCCCGCACGCAGATCGTCGCGGTCGATATCGAGACCCCGGTGCCCGAGGTGCTGCAGGCGATCACCGAGTCGGGCTACTCGCGCATCCCGGTCTACCAGGGCTCGCTGGACCACATCATCGGCATTCTCTACGTCAAGGATCTGCTGCACGCCTGGGCCGACCCGACCGCCATCGATCTGCGGTCGCTGCTGCGCGCCCCGCTCCATGTGCTCGAGAGCCAGCGCGCCTCGGCGGTGTTTCAGATCCTGAAGCAGCGCCGCAGCGCCCTCGCGCTGGTGCTGGACGAGTACGGCCAGGTGGCCGGCGTCGTGACGCTCGAGGATCTGCTCGAGGAGCTGGTGGGCGACATCTCGGACGAGACCGATGATGCCGATGCCCCGATCATGCGCATGGAGGATGGCAGCTACCTGGCCGACGGCCTGCTCCCCTTCTCGGACGCTCGGGAGCAGCTGGGGCTGCCCGCCGCGGCGGAGGAGCTCGCGCGCGAGCACGGCTTCGAGACGCTGGCGGGCTTCGTGCTGGCGCTGCTAGGGCGCATCCCGGCGGTTGGCGAAACCGCGGCCTGGGAGGGGTATACGTTCCAGGTGATGGATATGGACGGGCGGCGGATCGACAAGATCCAGGTGCGGCCCCCGGCCTCACGCCAGCCAAGCCCAAGCGAGCAGACCCGCAACGTGCTGGCCTCGGGCGCCGTCCGGCCGCCTGTGGACACCCGGCGACCGGAGGGCGGCGCCAAGAACTAGCGTCGCCCGATGGACCCGTGGCGCCGGCCTGCGAGCCGGCCGCGCTCAGGCGCGCTACGCCTCCTGTGGGCCCTCGGAGGCGGGCCGGCGCTTGAGCAGCATCGTGAACTCGCCCTCCTGCACCGTCTCCCCGCGCTGGTTGAGCACCTTCACCCCATAGACCACGATCCCGCGGTCAGGCTTGCTCGTTTCGCGCATCGAGGCGACGCGCAGCAGCGCGTGGATCGTGTCGCCGATCTTGATCGGGCCGACGAACTGCCAGGTGAGGCCGAGAAAGGCGATCACCCCGTCCGAGTCCATGTCGGTGCGGTACTTCAGGCCGTTGGCGATCGAGAGGCCGAGCAGGCCGTGGGCGATGCGCTCGCCGAAGATCGACCCGCGCATGTACTCGGCGTCGGTGTGGAGGCGGTTGTAGTCCCCGGTGAGCCCGGCGAAGGCCACCACATCGGCCTCGGTGACGGTGCGGGCCGGGGTGAGGAACTCGTCGCCGACGGCGTAGTCCTCGTAGAAGGTGCGCTTTCGGTTCGTCGTGCTCATGGGGAGGTTTGGAGCGGCGGCGGCCCGCCCAGGTTCCGCTCTTCCGGCGGGAGAGAAAGGATCGAGGGCGGCAAAGCCGCCCCCGACCTCACACCTACGCGAGGCTTTCCTTCACCAGCTGGGCGATATCAGTGGGCAGGCGCGCGATCCTGACGCCCACGGCCGACAGGGCGGCGATCTTCTCCTGCGCCGTGCCCTCGCCGCCGGAGATGATCGCCCCGGCGTGGCCCATGCGCTTGCCGGGCGGCGCCGTCTGGCCGGCGATGAAGCTGACGACCGGCTTGGTCACGTTCGCGGCGATGAACTCGGCGGCGTCGATCTCGGCCCGGCCGCCGATCTCGCCGATCAGCACGATCGCCTTGGTCTCGGGGTCGCTCTGGAACAGCTCGAGCACCTCCACGAACGAGGTGCCGATGATCGGGTCGCCGCCGATGCCGACGATCGTCGTCTGGCCGAGGCCGATGCGGGTCAGCGCGTCGACCGCCTCGTAGGTGAGCGTGCCGCTCTTCGAGACCACGCCCACCGGCCCCGGCGTGGCGATGTTGCCGGGGATGATGCCGACCTTGGCCTGGTTGGGCGTGAGCAGGCCGGGGCAGTTCGGGCCGATCAGCCGCGCGCCATGCTCCTTGACGAAGGCGTAGGTGCTCACCATGTCCAGCGCCGGGATGCCCTCGGTGATGCAGACGATCAGCTTGATGCCGGCCGCAGCCGCCTCGCGGATGGCGTCGGGCGCGAACGGCGCCGGCACATAGATAACCGAGGTATTGGCTCCCGTCTCCGCCACGGCCTGCGCGACGGTGTTGAACACCGGCACCTTGCCGTCGATCGCCTTCTGGCCGCCGCGGCCGGGCACAACGCCCGCGACCACGTTGGTGCCGTAGGCGATCATTTGGCGGGTGTGAAACTCACCTTCGCGCCCGGTGATGCCCTGCACAAGCAGCCGGGTAGTAGTATCAACCAGGATGCTCACCGCCCATCCCCTTTCAGCTGTATCTGGTCCGGCGCGGCCGGAAAAACGCGACGCCTATCCTAGCATAGGCATTCTGATGCCGCAAGTCAGGCGCGCTCGCCGAACAGCGCCCGCCCGACGCGCACGATCGTCGCCCCCTCCTCGACCGCGACTTCGAAGTCGTCGGTCATGCCCATGGAGAGATGCTCCCAGTCCACATGTGGGAAGCGCCGGGCGAGCTCATCGCGCAGCCGGCGCGCGCTGCGGAACGTCGGGCGGGCCAGCTCGGCCGACGGGCCCCACGGCGCGATCGTCATCAGGCCGCGCACGCGCAGATGCGGCAGGGCGACGATGGCGGCCACCTCGGCGGCGAAGCTTTCGAGCACCGCCGGCCGCTCCTCCCAGCCGGCGAGCGCAAAGCCCTCCTTACTCTCCTCGCCGCTCACGTTGACCTGGAGCAGCACATCGCACGGCGCGGCGCCGGGCTCTGGGGCCCGCGCGGCCACGTGGCGGTTCAGGTGCTCCGCGATCTTCAGGCTGTCGACCGAGTGGATCAGGTCGAAGAGCCCGGCCGCGCGCTTGGCCTTGTTGCTCTGCAGGTGGCCGATCAGGTGCCAGGTGATGCGGTCGCGCAGGTGGCTCAGCGCGGCGATCTTGGCCTCGGCTTCCTGCACGCGGTTCTCGCCGAACTCGCTCACGCCGGCGGCGAGCGCGGCGGCGATCGCCTCGGCGGGGTGGGTTTTCGTGACGCCGACAAGCCGGATCTCCGCCTCAGACCGGCCGGCGCGGCGGGCGGCGGCGGCGATGCGCTCCCGCACCGCGGCGACTCGTGACTCGATGGTGTCCATGGGCGCTCCCGATAACACGTCTTCCACGGCGCTGGGGTGTTGGAGGTGAAAGCTTCCAGCACCCCGCGACCGGCGTGCTCGTCAGATTATAGCGCCACCTCCGCACGGGCGCCGCGCAGCGCAGGCGGCGAAGATGGGGAGGACCTGCGGCACTCCACAGCTTCTCGTGGAGCGCTGGCGCGGGCGAATACGCACGTCAAAGATATAGGCGCGAGCGCTTATAGACAAGCGCACGGTACGAGGGTACAATACAAACGCTACTCAACCGCTGCGCTATGCGGTTGGAGCGGTGCCATGCCGCTTCTCCTCTACTTGTCATCATAGGATGGCGTGTCTCGTTTCTCCTCAGCCATGCTCGCTATGTTCTAGCGGTGTATTTCATCCCAAACAACGAAGACACGACTATGCTGCGCTTGCTGTACGTACATCCATCATTCGGTGGCCAGGGACTAGCCTGGAGCACGCCCTCGAGCGGCGGCATGACGTGCGAGGTGACGGTTGCTACCACGCTCGCGGCGGCGCGCTATCACCTGGCGTCACAGACGTACGACATTCTGGTGATACAGGGCTGCCAGGTGGATGGCGACGGGCTGGCGTTTGTGCGTGAGATTCGCGCGGCAGGGCTTGGGCTGCTGGTGGTGTTCATCGGCGCCGGCGGGGTCAGCCAGGAAGACGCGCTGGCCGCAGGCGCCGACACCTTCCTGCCGGCTGAGGAGGCGATGGCTGCGCACATGCCGCTGCTCGCCGCCCGAGTGTACCAGCGGCGCTGGCACGGCGAGGCGCAGGCCGGCGAGCGGCGCTCGGATGCGGCGGAGCAGCGGGCGTGCCCGGCGCGGGTGCTGGTGATCGACGACGAGGCCACGGTCGCTTCGGTGATGCAGCGCGCCCTGGAGCGGGCCGGTATGGAGGTCGACGTCGTGCACCGCGCCCGTGATGGCCTGGAGCGCCTGCGGGGCGCCCGGTACGACGCCGTGCTCTGCGATCTGCGCCTGCCCGACCTCAGCGGCCAGCAGTTCTTCGCCCAGCTGCAGGAGACCATGCCCCACATCGTGCGGCGGCTCATCTTTCTCTCCGGCGATGTCGGGAACGATGTGACCACCGACTTCCTGAGCCGCTCTGGGTGCCGCTACATCACCAAACCGTTCGAGCTAACCCAGCTGGTCGGTGTGGTGACGGAGCTCCTGGCGAGTACCGCCGAGGGGCAGACGAAGACTGAATGAACACCATCCTCACACTGACCTGGCTGACCTTCCACGAGGCCCGGCGCAGGCGCATGGTGCTGGCGGCGCTCGCGGCGGGCGCGCTGTTCCTGCTGGTGTACGGGATCGGCGTGCGGCTGATCTCCGCCGAGCTGGAGAGCGAGGGCGCGCCGGCGATGGTCGTCCAGCAGATACGTGGCTTCCTGACCGTCGCCGGGCTGTACGTCGTCCACTTCCTGACAGTGATGCTGGCGATCTTCGCGTCGGTCGATACGATCGCCGGCGAGATCAGCTCGCACACCATCCAGGCGATCGTCACCAAACCGCTGCGGCGCTGGCAGGTGCTCGTCGGCAAGTGGCTGGGGTACGCCGTGATGCTGGCGCTGTACCTGATGCTGCTCGGGGGCGGCGTGCTGCTGGTGATGGCTGTGCAGACCGGCTACTGGCCGCCCAACGCGCTGGCCGGCCTCAGCCTGCTCATTCTCGAGGCGCTGGTGCTGGTGTCGCTCTCGCTGCTCGGCGGCACGCGCCTCTCCACGCTCACCAACGGCGTGGCGCTGTTCCTGCTCTACGGCCTGGCCTTCATCGGCGCGTGGGTCGAGCAGATCGGCGGGCTGCTGCAGTCCGACGCTGCGGTGCGCGTGGGCGTGATCGCGAGCCTGGTGCTGCCGGTCGAGGCGCTCTGGCGGCGGGCCGCCTATCTCATGCAGACGCCGCTTGCGAACAGCTTCCCGACGCCGTTCACCGTCTCCTCAGTGCCCAGCGCGGCGATGGTGATCTACGCCGTGCTCTACAGCTGCGTGGCGCTGCTCCTGGCCGCCCGCGCCTTCGGCCGCCGCGACCTGTAGGGCGCGCCCTACTCGGCGATGGTGATCAGCCGGTGGGTCATGGTGACGCCGCGCTCGGTCATCACGCGATCGCCGATGCAGGAGACCAGCGTCACCTGCTCGCGGCCCACTGGGAGGATGTAGTGCACCTGGTCGGGCGTCGCCCACACCTGGCGGGCGACGTGGTAGGTGTGCGGCGTCCCGCTGGCGTCGTAGAGCACGATCGCGTCGCCGGGCGCCAGCTGGCTCAGCTGCCCGAACGGCGCCGGGATGTCCGGGGCATCGAGGAAGCGCAGGGCGTGGCCCCACAGCACGATGTTCTCGCCCTCGCCGGGCACGGCGCTCGCCCGGAACCAGCCGACGTCGTGCTTGGGCACGAACGGCACGCCGGCCTCGTCTACGCCCACCGGCAGCGGCGCGCGGTCGAGCCCGATGGCGTCGATCACCACCCGCGTGACGGCGCGGGGAGCGTCCGCAGTCGGCGCCGGCTGCTGAAGGGCGACTTCGACATCTTCGGCGGTCGGCGACGGCTCGGGGGTCGGCAGCGGCGTCGCGGTCGCCTCGAGCACCGGCGTATCGAGCAGCTCGGCGGCGGCCACGGCGAGCCGCGGCTCAGGGGCGGCCTGGAGCGCTGGCCGCTCGCCGGGCAGTGGGTTCGCTGGCGCGATGATCTCGGCGGTCGGCAGAGGGCCCAGAGGTTCAGCGAGCCTGTCGGGCTGGGGTGCGCTGGAGCAGGCGGTCAGAGCGAGAGCAGCGGCAAGAACGAGGACGGTGCGCAACATCCGGCGGCCTTTCTAGGAGGATGGTGAAGACGATTGGCTGCCGGGTTAGGATAGGTGCAAAGCGCCTCGTTGATCCTTGCGGCTTTGGATCGATCTGGGGGCAGTGTCGGGCCCGCGGTGCGCCGCCGCGCCCGTCACGCCCCGCTGTCCCGATCGCCGACCACATCGAGGAACAGCTGCTCGAGCGAGAGGCGGCGCGGCGTCAGCGCGTAGAGCCTGGCGCCGCTGGCGACGACCCGCGCGGCGATCAGCGGGAGCAGCTCCTCGCTGTCTATCGTCAGCTGGCAGCTGACCGGGCTGGCTGGCTCGCTCGCATCGAGGCCGTCCGCCGCGCCCTTCCGCTGCTGCTCCCCCGTCACCTGCACCCGGTCGCCGGAGATCTCCCGCAGCCACGCCAGCAGCTCGGGGTCGAGCCGGTCCAGGCGCAGCTCCACCTCCACCTGCTCGGCGCCGAGGTCGCGCAGCGCGATGGTGCGCAGGACGCGCCCCTCGCGGATGAACGCCACCCGGTCGCAGGTGGCCTCCACCTCGCCCAGCAGGTGGGAGTTGAGGAACACCGTCGTCCCGCGCTCGCGCAGCCCGCGGATCACGCTGCGCACCAGCATCCGCCCGAACGGGTCGAGCGCCGAGGTCGGCTCATCCAGGAACACCAGCTCCGGGTCGTTGAGGAGCGCCTGCGCGAGGCCGACGCGCTGCAGCATGCCCTTGGAGAAGTCGGACAGCGGGCGGCGGGCGTGCTCGCTGAGCCCGACCAGCTCCAGGACCTCGGGGATGCGCCGCCGCCGCGTCTCACGGTCCATCTGGAGCAGCCGCCCGTGCAGGTCGAGGAACTCCGCCGCCGGCAGCCACTCGTGGAAGCGGAAGTGCTCGGGGAGGAACCCGACGCGCCGCATGGCCGCCGGGTCCCCGGGCGCGCAGCCGAGCACCTGCGCCCACCCGGCGCTCGGCCGCACCAGCCCGAGCAGCATCTTCACCGATGTGCTCTTGCCGGCGCCGTTCGGGCCGAGAAAGCCGAAGACCTCACCCCGCGGCACCGCGAGGGTGAGGTCGGCCACGGCGACTTTGTCGCCGTACTCTTTACGGAGCCCGGCTGTCTCGATCGCCAGGTCGCTCATATGTGCCTCAGCAGCATGTGAAGGGCGGCAAGTGGGCGATACCGCTCCACGGCTGTGCGGCAGCGAAGCTGCCGCACAGCCGTGGGAGTCATCCGGGGAGGCGGGCCGCTAGCGCCTAGCGCGTCGCATCGACCAGGGCGCTCACCGTCGCGTCGTCGACGTTGCCCTGCGTGCTGAGCACGTAGAAGCGGTCGCCGCGCTGCCAGTAGAGCTGCAGCTCACGCCCGTCGCTCCGGCGCGACGACACCTGGAGCGCGGTGATGTCGCCGAACTGCACCGTCTGGACGCCGGACATGCCCGCCGGGAAGGGGAACACGAAGGTGGTGCTCCAGTCGATCTGAGCGCTCAGCGCCGCAGCCTTCTCCGGGGACGTGCCGAGCAGGCGCAGCAGCGCTGTGCCGAGCTGCTCCAGCTCCACCCCGTCCGGCACCGTCACCTCGGGGCTCCGCCCCTGGATCAGGTCGAGGCGGTAGTCCGCGCCGCTGACGCTGGTCACCACCATCGGCGGGATGTCGGCGCGGATCGGCCCGCTGCCCAGCGCGTCCGGCAGGGTCACATCGGTCACGCCCGCCGCCTGCAGCAGCTGCCGGGCGGCCTCGACGTTCACCTGGAACTCCTGGACGCTTCGCCCGCGGACGGCGTACGTCGTGCTGGTGTCCTGGCCCGCGAGCGGCGGCTGGATCACCGGGAAGCCAACCATCGCCGCGGCCTCGTCGGCGGTGGCGACGGTCACCGGCTCGCCCGGGTCGACGACCGTCGTCGGCTCAGCGACGAACAGCGTCGAGGCGTCGAAGTCCAGCTGCTCCAGCTCGCGCAGGCGGTCGCGGTCCACCGGCACGAAGACGACCGACTGCACGCGGAAGATCTTGAGCAGCTGGTCGGCGGCGGCCTGCACCGGCGGGAGCGCCAGCAGGGCGACCGCGACCAGCGCCGCGGCGAGCAGGGTGATCCTGCGCGTCCATCCCCTCGATATGGTCATGGTTGAGCTTCTCCTTATCGGTTGTTCGGTATCGGCGCCGCGCGCCCGGTCGAGCGCGGTCAGCGTCCGCGCGAAGGCCGCGCGGGTATCTGGCTGAGGCGCCGACAGCAGCGCGCCGGTCCTTTCTGCTGCTGCGCGCAGCTCCAGCAGCCGCGCCGCGCACGACGGGCAGACCCGGAGGTGCGCCCGCAGCTCATCGAGCTCCGGCCGCCCGAGCGCGCCGTCCACAGAGGCGCGCAGCGCGCCGTCGTCATAGCACCGGTTCATCGTCGTTCCCCGCCGCATACGCGGCCACAAACGCCTTCTCAGCCCGCGCCAGCAGCGCCCCCACCGAGCTCGGCGCGATCTCCAGCGCCTGCGCGACCTCCGCGTAGGAGAGGCCGGCGTGGCGGAGCAGCAGCAGCCGCGCCTGCCGCTCCGGGAGCTTCGCCAGCGCCTGCCGCACAAGCGCTCGCTCCTCGGAGCGCGCCAGCTCCTCCTCGGGGCCGGCAGGCGCCGGGGCCTCCGCCAGGCGCTCGGCGCGCTGCCGCTCGCGCCGGGCCCCGCGCAGCCGGTTGTAGGCGCGGTTGAGCCCGACCCGGCACAGCCAGGCCGCGAGCGACATGCCCGGCTTGTGGCGCGGCGGGGTGCGGAACAGCGTCAGAAAGGTCTCCTGCGCCAGATCCTCGGCCTCCTCGTGGCTCCCGGTCAGCCCGTAGAGCGCCCGAAAGACCGTCGCGTAGTGCCGCTCGAACAGCAGCTCGAACGCCGCTACGTCCCCCGCGTGCAGCCTGCCCAGCAGCAGCGCGTCGGTGTCGAGCACCTCGGCACGCTGGTTGGCGGCGTCCAGCATCCTTCCCTCGCTGTGTGCGAACGTTCGCCTTCGGTAACTATACACCGCGGCGCGCGATTTTGTGACACCTCGCCGGGTGAGATTCAGACCATAGACGGAGCGCGAGCTATTGACGCGGGCGTGCGGGCGTGGTAGCATAGCTGCGTGTAGTTTCGGGCGATTGCCCTGCGAAGAGGAACGGTATCACAGTGGTGCTGTACGACACGATGATCATCTTCCGGCCCCGCGTCATGCGTGGTATGCCGATGCAGATGGTCGTGCCCACGGGCAGCGTGTCGTCGGGGTGAGCTCCCTCTCAACTGAGCGATGCACGGGCCGTGGGCGGTGTTGAAGCCTGCGGCCCGTTTGATTCCTGGGCATCGCAGAGAGGAGCTCAGCCATGTCAAAGAAGAAATCATCCCAGGGCAAGATGTTCGGACGCCAGGGCGGCGCCCACGCCAAGTTCGGCGGGCAGAAGCCGGGGATGTCGCGCGGTGTGCCGATGTCCCGCCGGCCGCCGCGCCAGCCCGGGCGCTAGCGAAGGATCTGCAGGGGGGCACGGAGCGCCCGGGGCTCGAGCGCGGCGATGCGGCAGCGCTACGCAGCATCGAGCCCCGCTCGGCAAGCGAAACGGCTTCTCCGTGCCCCGTGGGGGCGCAGGGCGCCGCGCCCGCACCTCTGTGGGTCAACACACGGTCACTCTGATATGCTCGCTCGCAGCACACAACCGCACACCACCCCTCCCTGGCGCTGGGATGGCCTGCGCCTCAACCCGCGCGGCTTCATGGCGGCCTCGCCCGCCATCTCCTATTCCTCAACCCGCTGACCTGCAGCGTCGCACCCTATCCGCTGTCGGTTTGCATATCCCACGCACATCGTCTATCCTGACGGAAGCCGTATATCGCAGCGTGCGGAGGCGCGCCTGGCGAGACAGGCGCTTCGCCCAACGCACCCTGCACGATACATGCAGGAGCATCCCGTGCCTGACCATATTCTCATCGCTGTCGCGTGGCCCTACGCCAACGGCCCGCGCCATATCGGCCACGTGGCCGGCTTCGGTGTCCCGAGCGATATCTTCGCCCGCTACCACCGCCTCAAAGGCAACCGCGTGCTCATGATCTCCGGCACCGACGAGCACGGCACGCCGATCACGCTCGCCGCCGATAAGGAGGGCCTGACGCCCAGGGAAGTCGCCGACCGCTACAACAAGGTGATCGGGGACGACCTGTACAACCTGGGGCTGAGCTACGACATCTTCACGCGCACCACCACCCGCAACCACTACCGCGTCACGCAGGACCTGTTCACGACGCTGTACGAGAAGGGCTACATCTTCCGCAAGGAGACGCTCGGCGCCTTCTCGGCCAGCACCGGCCGCACCCTGCCGGACCGCTACATCGAGGGCACCTGCCCGATCTGCGGCTACACCGAGGCCCGCGGCGACCAGTGCGACAACTGCGGCAACCAGCTCGACCCGGTGGACCTGATCAACCCGCGCTCCAAGATCGACGGCACGCCGCCGGAGTTCAGGCAGACCGAGCACTTCTTCCTGGACCTGCCGGCCTTCGCCGAGCAGCTGCGGACCTGGATCGAGGCCCAGGAGCACTGGCGCCCGAACGTGCGCGCCTTCTCGCTGAACTTCATCAAGGAGCTCAAGCCGCGCGCGATCACCCGCGACCTCGAGTGGGGCGTGCCCATCCCGCTGCCCGAGTACGAGCACCGCGACGACAAGAAGATCTACGTCTGGTTCGACGCGGTGATCGGCTACCTCTCGGCCTCGATCGAGTGGGCCAAGAACCGCGGCACGCCCGACGCCTGGCGTGAGTGGTGGCAGAACCCTCAGTCGCGCCACTACTACTTCATGGGCAAGGACAACATCGTCTTCCACACGGTGATCTGGCCCAGCATGCTGCTCGGCTACGGCTCGGGCGGGGTCTTCGGCGGCGGCGAGGGGCACCCGCCGCTGGAGCTGCCCTACGACGTCGTCTCCAGCGAGTTCCTGACGATGGAGGGCAAGAAGTTCAGCAGCAGCCGCGGGATCGTGATCTACGTCAACGACTTCCTCAGCCGCTACGACGCCGACGCGCTGCGCTACTTCCTGACGATCGCCGGCCCCGAGACGCAGGACACCGACTTCACCTGGGCCGAGTTCGTGCGCCGCAACAACGACGAGCTGGTGGCCACCTGGGGCAACCTGGTCAACCGCACGCTCACTAACGTCTACCGCAACTTCGGCGCGGTCCCCGAGCCCGGTGAGCTGGACGAGGGCGACCGGGCGCTGCTGGCGGCCATCGCGGACGGCTTCGCGACCGTCGGGGGCCACATCGAGGCGGCTCGCTTCCGCGCCGCGCTCGGGGAGGCCATGCGGCTCGCAGCGCAGGTGAACCAGTACCTGAGCGAGCGCGAGCCGTGGAAGCTGATCAAGACCGACCGCGAGCGCGCCGCGACGGTGCTGTACGTCGCGCTGCGCTGTGTGAACGACCTCAAGACGCTGTTCGCGCCGTTCCTGCCCTTCAGCAGCCAGCGCCTGCACGAGATGCTCGGCCACGAGGGCTTCATCTCGGGGCCGCTCGAGTTCCGCGAGGAGACCGAGGAGGACGGCAGCAGCCACCGGGTGCTCACCGGGAACTACGAGGTGGCCATCGGGCGCTGGGAGCCGGGGGACCTGCCGGTCGGCCAGAAGCTGCGGGAGCCCAAGGCGCTCTTCAAGAAGCTGGACGAGAAGATCGTCGATGAGGAGCTGGCCCGGATGGCGGCCAGCTGAGCTTCGGGACGTCTGGAATGATGCGCTGGCGCGACGGCGCCGGGATCTCGGCGAGGTGTTGTGTGGGTGCGAGCGGTGCCGGCTGCGGCGCTCGCGCCCACACCCTCCCCGGCATGTAAGCGCTCTATGACGAACGGAGAACGAACGTGGACGGTAGTCTCATCCGCATCTTCGTCGCGCTGGCGTTTGCGGCGCTGCTGGTCTGGCAGTCCCGCAAGGTCCAGGAGCGTCCGAACCAGCGGCGCGCGTACCTGCTCGCCGCCGTCGCGCTGCTGGCTGTCGTCGCGCTGAACGCGTCCCTGTTCATCGGCGAGGTTGGGATGCTGCAGCTGGTGGTCGGGGCCGCCGCCTTTCTTCTGCTGATCGCCGCGGCTGTCTTCCTGCTGCGCGCCTTCCGCGCCGGTGAGCTGCGCGCCGATGCGGAGCGGGCGAACGAGATGGCCCGCGCGTACCGCGAGCGCCGCGAGCGCGAGCTGGCCGCGTCGCGCTCGAAGGGCCCCGACGACCCCGCCGCAGGCTCGTCCTGATCTCGCGCGGGCCCACGCGTGGCCGCGCAGCCGGGAAGCTTTCTCCCCGCCGCTCTGTGGCTGCGACGCTGCCGCAGAGCCGTAGAACCATAAGGAAAGACCGATGCCGCTCCTACAGCCGATCGACGGCCGCGCCCACTACATCCCCGGCGCCAACAACCTGGGCGTCGTTCTCACCGGTGACGGCGGCGCAATCGCGGTGGACACCGGGCTGGACAAGGACACCGGCCGGCTGATCCGCAAGGCGCTGGACGAGCGCGGGCTGGAGCTGCGCGCGATCATCAGCACCCACCACCACGCCGATCACATCGGCGGGAACGACTATCTCGTGCGCAACCTGCCCGGCGTGCAGGTCTACGCGCCGCGCCTCGAGGCGCCGCTGGTCGAGAACCCGCTGCTCGAGCCGATCTACCTCTCGCTCGGCGCCCGCCCGATCGCGGCCCTGCAGACCAAGTGGCTCATGGCGAAGGGCGTGCGCGTCGGCCACCTGATCGACGGCGAGCGGCTGGAGGTGGCCGGCGTGACGCTCGAGGTGATCGCGCTGCCGGGCCACAGCCTCGGCCAGATCGGCGTCGCGGTGGACGGCGTCTGCTTCGCCGCCGACGGCTTCTTCGGCCCCGCGGTGCTCAGCAAGCACGGCGTCCCCTACGCCCACGATATCGCCGCCCAGCTCGCCGCGCTGGAGACGCTCGGCCGGCGGAGCGAGCGGTTCTTCCTCCCAGGCCACGGCGACCTCGTGCCGCGCGACGCGCTGCCGGAGGTCCTGGCGGCGAACCGCGCGGCGATCGAGCGCTCGTCGGCGCTGGTGCGCGCGGCGCTCGCCGAGCCCAGCGACCTGACCGAGATCGCCAGCCGCGTCCAGCGCGCGCTCGGCCTGTCGTTCGCCGGCATCCCGCAGTACGCGATCTTCACCTCCGCGGTCGCCGCGCACCTGAGCTACCTCGAGGCGCTTGGCGCGGCCCAGGTGACGCTGGCGGACGACCGGGTGGTGTGGCGCGCGGCGTAGAGACGGCCCACCGGGACGCCTCTACGCCAGGAGGCCCTCCAGGCGCGCCAGGATCTCGCGCGCGGCCAGGGCCGCGAGGCGCCGCGGGTCCGGCTCCGGCCCCAGCAGCACCGTTGGCGCCGCCGCGTACTCCGCCAGCTCGACGATCTCCGGTGCCCCGGCGTCCAGCAGCGCGATGCCGTCCGCCGCTGTCACCAGGGCCGGGAGGCACACGGCGCGCGCCAGCTCCTCGGGCTCGTGCCACACGGCGGGCGGCTCCGGCAGCCCGAGCACGGCGCTGCACACGCAGCCAGTGAAGGGCAGGCCGCGCCGCAGCAGGTCCTCGGCCTCCAGGCCCACGATGATCACCTCGGCCGACGGGTCTGCCAGCAGCCGGCCCACGGCGTCGAAGGGCGCCTGTGTCGCCGCCGACACGGCCGCGCCGGCGCGCCGCAGCGCCGCCGCCACCTCTTCGACCACGGCGTCGCGCGCCCGGCCGCCCGTCACCGCCACGAGCGGGACGGCGCCGATTCGCTCCCACGGGACCTCCGGCATGGCGAGGGCGATCGGCTCGGTGTGCGGCCGGGCGCGCAGCCGATCCAGTTCGATCGACCAGCTGCGGACGCCGGACCCGATCTGGAGCGCGCCATCGTCTCGGACGAACGCCGGCAGGTTCAGCGACTGCGCCCGGGCGGTCAGCTGGAGCGCCGCCAGCGGGAGGGCCGAGGCCCGCCGCCGCCTCTGCAGCTCCCACAGCGCCTCCTCGTAGGCGTCGGCCTCCTCCCCCGCCTCATCTGCATTCAGCCAGTCCACCGCCAGGCGCGCCACCGCCGCGCCCAGCTCGGGCGTCGGCGTCGTGAAGCTCGCGCTCAGCAGGAACGAACCACCCCGCCGGGCGGCGCTCGTGTCCAGCGCGCCGATCACGACCCCGGCGCGCTGCGCCGCTTCCTTCAGCGCCGCGCGCAGGGCCGCGCTCGCGTCGGCCGGGCCGAGCGCGTGCAGCAGCACCCCCGGCTGGGGCGCGGCGATGTTCGGGCCATCGAAGGCCAGCAGGCGGCAGATCTGGATCGGCATCCGGCTCCTGCGCTATTTGCTATAATGCACCCGATCAAGCGCGTTCAGCTCCGACGCGGGGCCCTGGAGCGCTTGACACATAACGCCTCTCCGGTTCCCCGCGCCCGGGCTGTCCGCACTACCGGACCGGCGAGAGCGAGGGTTCTATGGTCGGTGTAGTGTACATCATCTTCGCCGTCGCCCTCCTCGCTGCGATCTACTTCCTGTGGCGCTACTGGTCCGACCTGGTGGATCGCACGCCCGAGGAGGAGGCCTACGAGCGCAGGATCTCGGCCCTCAACGAGCGGCAGGCAAACCGCTACAGCGACGACGAGCTCACGACTGTCACTGACGAAGACGAGGCCTGGCGCATCATGGTCGAGCGCGGCCGCGCGTCCCTCCGCCGGGATCGCTACGCCGGCGACCTTCACCGGCGCGCGGGCGAGCGGCGTCGCAGGTCACGCCCTTCGTAGCCCAAGCGGTTACGCCCAGGTAACGGCCCATCCTTACAATCCGCACAATGTTTGGTGACGAGGAGGAGGGTATGGGCAACCGGCGTGTCGAGGCCTTTTTGCTGCGGGTGGTCGTGCAGGAGGGCACGGGCAGTGCGGACGATCCGATGCGTGGGCAGATCAGGCACATCGCTAGCGGCGTCGAGCGGCACTTCCACTGCATCCACGAGGCGCTCGCTTTCATTCACGAGAAGTGCAGCGGCGATTTCTCGCGCCTGACGGTTGAGGTCGAGGAGCGCCGCACCACGTAGCGGCATGGTGCATTCCGCCGCTTGCTCAGCGCAGCAGCGGGATCATCGACATCTGGATATTCTGGAACGTTCCCAGGTACCACGTCGTACAGCCCAGGGCTAGCAGGAGCGCCACGGTCGTCCAGGCCGTGGCGCGCCCGCTTTCTCCGCGCTCGGCGAGGCCGCTGAGGACGCGCCCGATCAGAATGCACGCCACGGGCGCCAGGAACACGAGGTAGCGCGCCTGCAGCGCGGTCGCCATCTCGATGCCCCAGAAGAGCGCCGCCGCCGCCAGCCACGTCCACAGCAGCGCCGCGGCCCCCGGCCGTCTCCTGAGCTGCGCGTACACGAGCACGAGCCCGGGGAGCGCCAGCGCCCAGCCCGGCTCGTAGAACGAGATCTGGAAGGCCCGCCAGATCAGGTTGTACGCCGGCAGGCCGTTGCCCGCCGCGATCTGCTCGCCGACCTTGCCCATCTCCGCCAGCTTGAGCTGCGCCGCCGGCCCGTAGACCAGCGCCAGCCCCACGGCGGCGGCCGCGGCCAGGGTGAGGAAGAGCCGCAGCCGCGCGCCAGCCGCCAGGCTCGGGTAGAGCGCCAGAAACGCCAGCCCGAGCCACGCCGCGGCGATCACGGTCACGCCGATGTGGCTCAGGAGCGCCATGCTCAGCAGCGCCGCGGCCACCAGCCAGGGCCGCCGGCCGTCGCGCTCGAGCGCGGCCAGCAGCGCGAGCGCCAGCGGCGCCATCAGCCCCTGCCCGAACACCTGCGCCGTGTGGCCGAACCAGAGCGAGGTCAGCATCACCGGCACTGCGGCGTAGAGCAGCGCGGCGTAGACCGCGGCCCGTGCGCCGGCGCCGAGACGGAGCGCGAGGGCGCCGGTGGCCAGCGCGCCCAGCCCGTCGACCAGCGCGATCCCGCCCTGCACCGCCAGCTTGGGCGTGAGGCCGAGCAGCAGCCCGGGCATCAGCGCCAGGTAGGGGCCGGCCGGGTACACTGTGACTCCGCTGCGAAACTCGAACGAGCGGTTGGTGTCCACCAGATCCCCGCCGATGGTGCGCAGGAAGCGCCCCAGGTTCAGCGTCAGGTCGTACGCGTCGAACGGCGGGGAGAGCGTGCCCACCACCCGCACCCCGCACGCGGGCAGCGTCGCGCCCCACACCGCCCGCACGATCGCGGGAGCAGCCTCCGCCTGGCCGGCGAGCCACTCCGCGCGCCGCTCGAGGGCCGGCAGAAGCAGCGCCGTCAGCGCGGCGAGCGCCACGGCGGCGCCGCCGAGCCGCGCGACGTAGATCGGCAGGAGCGGTGCGGGGACGTAGCGCTGGGCGGCGAGCAGCCCGAGCGCCGCCAGCAGGAGCAGGGCCGCCGCCAGCCGCCAGCTCGCCCGCAGCCAGCGGAGCATCGCCGCCAGGCAGGCCAGCAGCGCGCCCTGCGCCAGCGCGACGCCCGGGGCAGGCCAGACCGCCCGCGCCGCCAGCGCGTCCAGCCACACCGCCTCCAGGCGCACGCCCACCTGGCGCGTGTCCGGCGGGAAGACCGCCGTCGCGCTCTCAAGCTGAACGGCGAGCGTGCCGCCCGAGGTCGCCGCCGGCGGAAGGAGCAGCAGGTACTGCCGCGGCCGATCGTCGATATCCAGCGTTACGAAGGGCCGCCCGTTCAGGCTCACCGATAGGTCGGGGGCCGGCGCCGCCGCAGGTGCGGTCCCCAGGCGCAGCCCGAGCACCGGGGCGCCGCCCAGGCCGGCGTTCAGGAAGCGCACCTCGCTCCGCCCGGCGGTCCAGCGGAAGCGCCGCTCGCCGTCCTGCTCCGGCGCGTGCAGCCCGCTGGTGACCAGCGCTGCCTCGGGCGCGCCGAGCTCGAGGTGCGCTGTCGGGCGGCGGGCGCTCAGCGTCGCCGCCTCGACGAGCGTCAGCAGCAGCGTCAGCCCGGCCACGACCAGCGCGAGGCGCGCTGCAGATCCGGCGGCGAAGGGCAGCCGGTTCCGCTGCGGGATCGGGAGCGGGCGCGCGGGTTGGGAGATGTGTGATGGGGTCATGGGGCGATCGACGAGCAGCGCCGCGAGAACGTGCGGCGTATTGTACCCGCAAATCGCCCGATTGCGTTGGCGAGGCGCAGCGGCGGCGAGCTCGTGCGCCTCACGTGGCTACTGCATCTCGCGCAGCGCGTGGTAGAGCGCCGTCGTCTCCGGCAGAGGGCTGACTCCCAGCTCCTCCTTGAGCACCGCGACGCAGCGCGCGTAGAGCCGCAGCGCCGTGTTCCGCTCGCCGAGCGCGGCGTGCGCGCGCATCAGCAGGCGGTAGGCGTCCTCGTGAGTCCGGTCCTGCTCGATGACGCGCCAGGCCAGGCCGATCGTCTCGTGGGCCTTCCCTTCAGCCAGCACCAGCGCCCCGAGGCGGACGGCCGTCTCGTTGAAGAGCATCGCCAGGCGCTCGCGCTCCACCACCGTCCAGTCCTCGTAGAGGTTGTCGGGGAGGTAGGGGCCGCCGTAGAGCTCGATCGCCCGGCGGTAGCTGGCGATCGCTTCCTGGCGCCGGCCGGCCTGCTCGGCGCGCCGTCCCTCCTCCGCAGCCGCCGCGAAGTCGACCGCGTCGATCTGGATATCGCTGGCGCTGTTCAGGCTGTAGGTGTCCCCCTGCTGGATCAGGTAGGCCGGCGGCGCGCCCTCCGGCCGGTCCGGCTCGAGCGCCTTGCTGAGCCGGTTGATCGTCACGCGCAGGTTGTTGGCGGCCGCCTCCGGCTCCATCTCGGGCCACAGGGTGTCCAGCACCCAGTCGCGCGGCAGCGCGCGCCCGCGCTCGGTGAGCAGCAGCTGGAACAGCTGGCGCGCCTTGCTGCTGCGCCAGTCGCGGTCGCGGACCTCCTGGTCGCCGCGCCAGATCGCGAACGCCCCCAGCGTCCGCACGCGCAGGACGTAGGGCGGCCGGTAGACCAGCCGCCCGAGGGCGTCCTCGGCGGCGGCGCGGACGGCGGCGTTCTTGTCCTTGGTCAGCCCGCGCAGCGCGCTGTACGCGCTGGCTGCGCCCATGTCGCCGATCAGGCGCGCCGCGTGCGCCCGCACGGCCGGCGTGGGGTCGTCCAGCAGCTCCTGCAGCAGCGGCACGGCCTGCTCGGGGATCTGGTGCGAGAGCACGCGGCCGACGGTTTTCGGCGCGATCTCGAGGCGCAGCGCGGCCCTGGCGACATCGGCGAGCACGGCCGGCGGCAGCATGGGCACGAAGTCGAGCCCGTCGCTCTCCAGCCGCTCCCAGCCGCTGCGCAGCGCCGCCGTGTCCTCCTGGCCGCACCGGTCGGCCAGGTAGGCGATGTACAGCTCGGTGGCGGCCAGGTACAGCCGGTAGCCGTGCTCCTGCATGCGCGCCGCAGTCTTGCGGGCGAGCGCCAGCGCGCGCTGCTCCTCGCCGCCCTCGCCGAGCACCACGACCAGCAGCAGCCGCAGCCGCAGGTCCGCCGCGTACCCCTCGGCCTCGTCCAGCAGGCGCAGCACGCGCCCCACCGAGGCGCTGGCGCGCTGGGCCTGGCCGCGCGCCAGCTGGCAGTAGAGCTCGATCGCCTGCAGGCCGGCCAGCGGCGCGAGCGCGCCGGTGGTGTGAAACGCGCTGCGCGCCTTGGCGATGTAGGTGCCCGCCTCGTCGACGCGGCCGTGGAGCGCCAGCAGCAGGGCCAGCTGCGCGGTGGTGCTGCCGGCCGTCCCGTCCTGGTAGTAGTCGCCGAGGTGCCGATGCGCGTCGAGCGCCAGCCCGATCGCCTCGGCGATGTGGCCCTGCTGGGCGCGCGCCATCGCCCGCTGGTGCAGCAGGTTCTGGCGCAGCCGGTCGTCGAGGTCCACGTGCGGCAGGCTGAGGGCCTCGTCGATCGCCGCCAGCGCCTCGTTCGGCAGGCCGAGCTGGTTGCTGATGCTGGCGATGAACATCGCCAGCAGCCAGCGCCACGCCGGGTTGAGCGGCAGGCCGGCCGCCTGACGCGCGACGCGCAGCGCCGCCACGTAGCGCCCCTTCGTCGCCAGGATGGCCGTCACGCAGGTCAGCGCCGCCCCGCGCGACCACGCGTCGCGGGCGAGGTTGGCCGCGCGCACCGCGCGCACGCAGAGCGCCGTGAGATCGGCGGGGCGCCCCTGCCAGAACAGCAGCGCGGCCAGGTCCGAGTAGGCGCGCAGCTCGCGGGTGTAGTTCCCGGCGCGGTGGTACATCTTGGCCGCCTGCTCGATCGCCTTGCTGGCCTGCGCCGGGTCGGCGACCAGCAGGCTGTAGCCCCACATCAGGAGCAGGTCGGGGTCGTTCTCGCGGCGCTCGGCGGGGAGGCGCGCCAGCCAGCGGCGCACGATATCGCGGCGCGGCGTCTGCAGCAGCGGCCAGGCCCGCTCGCGCAGCGCCCGCGCCAGCTCGTCCTCGGCCCCGGCGCTGGCGTAGTGCTCCAGCGCCTCCTCCAGGTCGCCGCGCGCCTCGAAGGCCCGCCCGAAGCGCTTGCGCAGCGCCGTGAGGGTCTCGTCGTCCACCGTCTCGCCCACGCCGCGCAGCAGCAGCTCGCGCCAGAGCGGGTGGAAGCGCAGCCCGTCGCCCTGCTCGTCCAGCGGCAGCAGCGGCAGCCCGAGGACCTGCGACCGCTGCAGCAGGTAGGGCACGTCGTCGCGCGCCAGCACCTCGCTGAGCAGCGCGGCGTCGAAGTGGGCCGGGATGGCGGCCAGCCGCAGGAAGTCGATCACCTCGGCCGGCAGGTCGGCGAGCACCTCGCTCGCCAGGTAGTTGAGCAGCTGCTCCTGGCTGCCGCCCAGCGCCCGCACGAAGGAGCCGCGCTCGGCCGGGGGCAGCTTGGCCAGCGCCCGCGCCGCCAGCTGAAGGCTCAGCGCCCAGCCCTCCGTGCGCGCCAGCAGCAGCTGCAGCTCCTCCTCCTGCAGCGTCACCCCCTGCAGCGCGAGGATCTGCCGCGCCTCCTCGGGGTGCAGGTGCAGGTCGCGCTGGGTCAGCTCCAGCAGCCGTCCCTCGGTGCGCATGCGCGCCAGCGGGGCGAAGGTGGGCGCCCGCCGCGCCGCCGCGACCAGGTGCAGGGTCGGCGGCGCCGCGCGCAGGATGTAGCCCAGGATCTGGCCGGTCACGGCCGACTCGGCCGCCAGATGCAGGTCGTCCAGGAACAGGAACACCGCCGTGGGCATGCGCCGCTGCAGATCGGCGCAGAGCGCCCCCGCCACCAGCGGCCAGTCGCGCTCGGGGTTCGCCACGCTGCCGAGCACCCGCCACGCGTCGGCGCCGAGCGATGGGATGATCGTCTGAAAGGCGCGGATGAGGTAGGCCAGCAGCAGCCCCGGCTCGCGCTCCCCGCTGTCTACCGTCAGCCAGGCCACCGGAGCGCCGGTGCGCCCCAGCGACTGCGCCCACTGCGAGAGCAGCGTCGTCTTTCCGTAGCCGGCCGGCGCCACCACCAGAGTCATCGGGTGGAGGCGGACCTCCGACAGCAGCGCCTGCAGGTCAGGGCGGAGCAGCACGCCCTCGCGCGCCGGCGGGGGCGTGAGTTTGAGCGGTTGGAGCGGGAGTGTGGTGCGTGCATGCTCTGCAGGCAGTGAGGCAGGTGCGAGCCCGTGCATAGTTTATCCCCATGAGCCGTGCCGCCAGCAATGCGGCACAGTTAACTTTACACGTCTGTACGGCGTGTGCTAGCATGGAGATGCGTTGGTTTAGTGACGAAACGTATACAGGATGACAATCTAGTCCGGCACTCTCCAGCTCCGTACCGGGATTTGGCCGCCGATATGCGGCAGCGCCCTCATATGTGGGAAGTCCGCTGCCGGCAGCGCACAGCCCGGTAGAATCTCCGGAGCCCTGTTCCGGCGACGGGCAGCAGAGTCGTGGAGCGCCTCTCGTGACACAATCGACCCCCCGTATTCTCTTCGCGATCTCCGATACTGGCGGCGGGCACCGCTCTGGCGCGGTGGCGATCAAGGCGGCCGTGGAGCAGCTCATGGGCGCGGACGTCGAGTGCCACGTTGTGGATATGCTCGCCAGCACCGGGGTGCCGCTGGTGCGCAACGCGCCCGAGCTGTACAACGAGCTCTCGACCCGCTGGCTCCCGGCGTTCGACCTGTTCTTCCAGCTCACCGACGGGCGGCGCCGGATGGACGCGCTGACGCAGGTGGTCTACCTCGGCGCGCACCGCAACATCGTGCGCGTGCTCGAGGAGGTGCGCCCGAACCTGGTCGTCTCGGTCCACCCGCTCGTCAACCGGCTGATCGCCAATGCGCGCCGCACCTACCGGCTCTCCTTCCGCTTCGTGACGGTGGTGACCGACCTGGTGAGCCTGCACGCCTCCTGGGCCGACCCGGAGGCCGAGCTCTGCCTCGCCCCCACCGCCGAGGCCTACGAGCGGCTGCTGCGCCAGGGCATGGACGAGTCGAAGGTCGTGCGCACCGGATTCCCGGTGCACCCCAAGTTCGCGAACCAGACCGCCAGCCGCGAGGAGGCGCGGGCCCGCATCGGCGTGCGGCAGGATCTGTTCACCATTCTGCTCACCAGCGGCGGGGTCGGGTCGGGCAACATGGGCCAGCTGGTGCTCGATCTCAGCGCCGCCTACCCCGATGTGCAGCTGCTGGCGGTGACCGGGCGCAACGCCGCGCTGCGCAGCCAGCTCGAGGCGCTCGACCTCCCCAATGTGCGGGTCTACGGGTTCGTCACGAACATGGACGAGCTGATGGCCGCCAGCGATATCGTCGTGACGAAGGCCGGGCCGGGGACGCTGATGGAGGCGCTGGTGATGCGGCGCCCGGTGATCGTGACGCAGGCGGTCGGGATGCAGGAGCGCGGCAACATCGACTTCGTGCTCAACCACGAGCTGGGGCTGTTCTGCCCGACCGTCGACCGGATCGTGCCGACGGTCGCCGAGCTGATGCAGCCCGAGACCTATGCCGCGACGGTGGCGCGTCTCGCGGACGCGGTGCCGCGCGACGGCGCTGAGCAGATTGCACGGATCTTGCTTGAGCAGCTACAGCTGGAGCCGCCGGTGCGCACGCGCCGCCTCCGCCTGCCGGGGATCGCGGCTCTGCGCCGCCTCAGCAGCGGGCGGCTGCGCCTGCCGCCGGCGCGCAGGCCGCAGCTGCGCTTCTCGAGCTACCGGCTGAAGCTCCCGCGGGTCAGCGGGCTGAGCCGGTGGCGGAGGCCGCGCCGGTAGATCCGAAAGGTGAGCGTTCTGTAAGCAAGTCGATTACTATCAGCTGACGTTCATTGACATGGCGCGCCTCAGTCGGGTATAGTGACCTTGCGTGCGCCGCGGCCCTTGCCCCGGCGCACGGTCCTACACAAACGAGGCTGCTGGTCGCTGGGTTACGAAGACGTTGGTTTCCGCCCTCCCCTTGAGCGCATCAGGCTTTGGAGGTCCGCGTGTCGGTTGAACAGTACTCTCAGCCAGATTCCCCGCGCATACCGCGCATATTCGCCGCAACCGAACTGTCCGAACACGTCGCCCGGCACCCGGGCCTGTCGCGCGGCGCCTTTGGGAGCCGCAGCCGCCGGGCGCGGCGCCCACCGAGCCGGGGGCAGGTTGCGATCACCATCCTGCTGGCCCTGCTTGTCGCTCTCCTGATGGCTGCTAGCGCGGGCCTGTACTACCTGGACCGCAGCTACGAGGGGCGCATCTACCCGAACGTCACCGTGCAGGGCATCAAGGTCGGCGACATGACGCCGGAGGAGGCCGAGGCCGCGCTGCGCGCGCGCTACAGCCAGTTCATGGCCCGCCCGGCGACGATCGTCTACGGCGATCAGGTCTGGGAGCCGACGCTGGCCCAGCTGGGCGTGTCGTTCGATTTCGCAGGCGCCATCGACGCCGCCTACCGGGCCGGGCGCGGCAACGGCCTGCTGGCGAACGTGATGGAGGTCGCGGCGATCTGGCGCGACGGCCTCGAGCTGCCGCTGCGGGTCTCCTACGACGAGACGAAGGCCCAGAGCTACCTGAACGCGATCGCCGAGGAGCTGCAGGTCGAGCCGGCCGACGCGCAGATCGGGCTGAACGGGGCGCGGGTCTGGACGCGGCCGGCGCGCATCGGCCTGCAGGTGCTGGTCGACCCGACGCTGCGCGAGCTGAGCGACGGCGTGAAGCAGTTCCAGCCGACCACCGTGCAGCTCCAGACGCGTGAGATCCGCCCGCGCCTGACCGACGCGCCGGTGGCCAGCGCGCGCGAGCAGCTGGAGGCGCTGCTCCAGGGCCCGCTCACGCTCACCGTTGAGGGGCAGGAGTACGTCTGGTCGCCCGAGGAGATCGCCGCCATGATCGACATCGCGCGGGTGCCGGCGGATGGCGGCGACCGGCTGGTGGTGACGATCGACCAGCCGCAGATCGAGCAGCGCCTGGCGCAGATCGCGGCGGAGACCGAGAAGCCGGGCGAGCTGCCGCGCGTCGACTGGAACGGCGGGGACCTGAAGATCATCAAGCCCGGCCTGCCGGGCGAGCGCCTGGACGAGGCCCGCGCGCTCGATCTGATCCTCGCCGCGCTGCCCACGCCGAACCGGGCGATCGACCTGCCGATGCGCGAGATCGACCCGCCGGTGACCGAGGCAAACCTGCACCAGCTCGGCATCAAGGAGCTGGTCAGCGTCGGCAAGAGCGACTTCACCGGCTCGGCCGCCTACCGCATCCACAACATTGGTGCGGGCATGCGGCTGCTGCACGGCATCCTGCTCCCGCCCGGCGCCGAGTTCTCGTTCAACGAGACGATCGGCACGATCGACGCGGCGAACGGCTTCGTCGAGGGCGCGGCGATCGTTCAGAACCGCACGCAGCTGGAGTTCGGCGGCGGCATCTGCCAGGACTCGACGACGATCTTCCGCGCGGCGTTCTGGGCCGGCCTGCCGATCACCGAGCGCTGGGGCCACTCGTTCTACATCAGCTGGTATGACAAGTACGCCCTCGGGCCGCTGGGCAACGGGCCCGGCCTCGACGCGACGATCTTCACCGGCGGGCCGGACCTCAAGTTCGTCAACGACACCGGGGCGTGGCTCCTGATCCAGGCCTGGTCGGACCCCAAGAGCGGCATCGCGCAGGTGGAGTTCTACGGGACCAAGCCGAACCGCGAGGTGCAGATCACCGGCTACCGGGTCTACGACCGCACCCCGGCGCCGACGGAGCCGGTGTTCGTGGCCGACCCGAAGGTCCCGCAGGGCTCCGTCAAGCAGACCGACACCGCGCGGGGCGGCATGACGATCGACCTGTACCGCGTCATCACCGAGAACGGGGTGCAGCGCGAGCCGGAGCTGTTCCGCACCCGCTTCCGCGCCTGGCCGAATATCTACACGCTGAACCCGGCCGACCTCGGCCCGGATGGACGGCCGCTCTTCGACTGGCGGAACCCGGGCGACCCGAACGCGCAGCCGGCGGACCCGAACGCGCAGCAGGCTGATCCGAACGCGCAGCCGGTGGACCCGAACGCGCAGCCGGTGGACCCGAACGCGCAGCCGGTGGACCCGAACGCGCAGC
>CALJIC010000143.1 GCA_937974195.1 uncultured Roseiflexaceae bacterium
CGCGGGGCCTCGGCGCGGCGCGCCGGGCGCGACCGGGAGGCAACGGGCATGGCTCGCCGGCGATTGACGACCGCCCGCCAGGCGTGCTAGAATGAGGGGCGTGCCGGTGTAGCTCAGCTGGTAGAGCAACTGTCTTGTAAACAGTAGGTCGTCGGTTCGAATCCGTCCACCGGCTCCATCCCTTTCTGATGCAGAAAACCAGGGTTCATGCCCTGGTTTTCGTGTTTCAGCATGGGTGACGATACAGCGGTAGCTGCGGCTAGCTCCAGACACAGCTCGCGGTAGTGGCCATCGGGGTCATAGACGACGAGCACGCCGTGTTAACGTTGCCTATGGCTGGGCGCCAGTGTGCTGCGCCGTGCGAACGAGCCGAGTAAGCACAGCGCCGCTGACCATGCCGGTAACCGTACCCGTCAGCAGCAAGAAACCAGGCGATACATTGAACAGGTACACCTCGATCAGCCAGCCGAGGACGCACCCGAGTATCCAGAGCGATGCCCGTGGGAAGTGATTTCTGAGAACACTCCACTGGGCGGTGCCGATAAGCGCGCCACCGATAGTGCCACCGAACATGTTGCCCGTGAGAGTGTGGTTGATGGAGAGGCTCGCGGCAAAGCCCAGGAGGACAGCAAGCGGAACACTCAGGCTATTGACGAACAGCCACCTGCGCACTCGGAATCCAGTCACCAAGCGCCGGAGTATGAGCCACTGCGCACCGCCTAGCACGAGGCCGAAGATGAGCAGCGAGCCTGGTCCCGCGGTAGCGCCAATGAGAAACAGAACCCAGGCCGCCAAAGTGTTGGCAATGGTCCACTGCATCCACAATCGCCAGCCTGTCAGCTGCGGCACAGGTGTAGTGCCAGGAGTAGCAGGCACAACAGCAGGAGCAGGTGCAGCCGGGCGCAGAGCCACGGTTGGCGGCGCTGGGGCTGCGCGCACGGTCGGGGGCGCCGGAGGATTCGGTCGAGGAGGTGCGACCGCTACGGTTTCCTCTATCGCCGGCGTGCCCAACGGCGTATGAACCGGCGGTGAGAGGGGTGGAGCATCTCCGCTGGAGGCTGCATACAGCCCTTTCGGCTGTGTGCCACTGTAGCTGAAGGGCTGAGCCGGGTACGCAGGTGGAGGCGCCGGCGACATAAACGGCGGCGCTGCGGCTTGGGCGGCGGCGTGCCACGCGGCGCGCATCGCTGCGGCGGTAGCGTAGCGCTCATCCACATTCAACGCGAGTCCGCGGAGCAGCACTGCCTCGATCCCGGCCGGGATCGAGGGATTGAGTGCGCTCGGCCGGCGGAGCGGGTCAGGCTGCCGCTGAATCTGTGCCGCCGCCCGCTCTAGCGCGGTTGGCGGCAGCGTGTTCGTCAGCAGGTGGTAGAGCGTTGCACTGAGCGAGTAGAGGTCGCTGCGCGGCTCGACACGCATGCCCTGGAACTGCTCAAGTGGCGCGTAGTGCGGCGTGTAGGCGACGACACTCTGCCCGGCGGCAGTGCCAGGTGTCCCGCTGAGAATCCCTTTAGCAAGCCCGAAGTCGAGCAGGATGATCTCGCCGCGAGGCGTGAGCTTGAGATTGTGCGGCTTGATGTCGCGGTGGACCACCGGGGGCGACTGCCCGTGGATGTAGTCGAGTACATCCAGCAGCGTATCTGCCCAGCGGATGACGTCTTGGAGCGGGAAAGGGCTGCGGCGCTGCGTAAGCATCGTACCCAGATCGTCTCCTGGAATGTACTGCATCACCAGAAAGACCGCGCCGGCCTCGAAGAAGTAGTCGCTGACGACAGGGAGTGCAGGGTGGTGCATCCCTGCCAGAAGGCGCGCCTCACGCTCGAACGACGCCACCGACTGCTGAGCGCCCGGGAGGGTGTGCTTGAGCGCAACGCGGTTGCCGAGGCGCATATCGATTGCCTCGTAGACGGCGCCCATACCGCCCTGTCCAATCTGCCGCACGATAGAGTATCTGCCGTTGAGTACGGTGTTGGGAGGAAACATGCCTATGGTCCTTATGCCTGCCCGACTAGCTTCAGCAGCTACTCTGAGCATCACTCCTCGACGATGAAGGTACCCTCCGCGAGGATTGTGTCTTTGGCCTCAATACGAAGCCGATAGGTGCCCGGTTCGAGTGGTGGGAACCGGAACTGGTGTGCCAGAATCCTGCTCCACATCCTCGGGGAGACAGAGCAGGTGGAACATCTGGCCACCGCCGATGCGCTCATCGTGGACGAGCGCTGCGGCACAGGTGATGCCTGAGCACTGTACGAAAGTTGGGTGAGACTGAAGACGGATGCGAGGGATGCTCGGCTGCTTGGCGAAAAGTGAGCGGCTCTTGCTCGCCGAAGAATCCGATGGCTGCTCGCGTGACAGCGAGAGTCTCAATCAGTCCTGAGTCCCTGAACTGTTCATTGTCCACGCTGGCGTGACGAGAGAGGTATCCTGGTCTCACTATAGCAGCAGCCGCATGAGGAGACAAGGCCTGCAAAGTAGGGATTCGGTAAACAGAAGTGTTTCAAGATCGCTACCAGCCACTTAGAGACTATGTGTGGAGCAAAAATATCGCTGGTATATCGCTAGAACAGGCCGGTGTGGCTACACTGCGTGGTAGCGCAGTGCCTCTATCGTTTGTAGTAATATCATTCTCTGCCAGCGCTCACGATATTGCGGTCCTCGCAAGCTAGTCGCTGCCCCGGGCAGGTGCTTATCATTACGGGCGGACCGCTGGAGAGGAACGACCCTTGTGGCGGAGACGACTGGGCGCGCTTGAGCCCGCTGTGGCGGAGACGACTGGGCGCGCTTGAGCCCGCGGCGCGGTCTGGTAACACACAGGTTATGCCGCCGCGCTATCCTCTGAGCGCAGACATGGGGCAATCGTCTGCGAGCCGTAGCAGCCCTGCCGGAGACGGCAGGGCTGACTATTATGCCCCGGCGCAGCAGCCGCGCCCCCGCGCGACTCGCAGCTCGCGCGGCGGGTAATACGCCGGTAAGCGGATGCCTTACACTCGTTCTGCGACTGAAGCCGATGGCTGACGCAACCACCAGGAGACAACGATGTGCAACCGACGCGACGAAGCGTACGCCCTCAGTGCAGCTATCGACCAGCAGCTGGAGTTCGTGTTGTACCTGTTGTATGAGCGCCCTGCGGTCGTTGGCGACCCCGAGCGGCTCGAGCAGTGCCTGGACATGCTCGAGGCCGATGTCGCCACGCTGATGCGCAGGCTGCGCGCGCGGCTGGCAGCCCGGCCCGCCCAGTCGTCCCCGGCGCACACCAGTGCCACGGAGCACGTCCGTGCGCCGTGTGCCCTCGCCTCGTAGCACACTGGAGATCACGATGTCTGTCCCGCTCCTCACGATAACCATGCCCGACGGCGCGACCTCGACCGCGCTGCTGTCCGACGAGTTCGCCAAGCTGCTCGCCGCCGAGGCGCGCGTGAGCACACGCGAGCTGCACGCCCTGCTCCCCGACCTCGACACCACGCCGGCCACCTACGCCGCGATGGTGCTGGAGATGATCATGGTGCGCCAGATCCTCAGCGAGGCGCAGGGCGTCGCCGTGTCCCACTGATGGTTCGTCAGAACAAGAGTTGATGCGGAAGGCTCCGCAGCTCTGGTAGAGGAATACAGAACGCCCCGGATCTCGCACGGAGATCCGGGGCGTTTAGCATCTGCGCACGGCCGCGCGATCGCCCACCCACGGCACGTGGCCCTGCTACGTCGGGCGCGGCCGGCGCGTGTCTGACACAGCCCGTGTGGGCTGGTCGCGGTCAGCAAGGGCGGCGCCCGGGCTCTCCCAGGCGATCCCCATCGGCGAGCGGGTTGGACGACCACAGCGAACAGGCTCGCTATGCCTCGAAGGATGTGAGCCATCGCAGGTGCCATGGCGCCCTCCTTCGCTCCTAGCGGCGCCCGAGGCCGTCGTGCGCCGCCTGCCTAGCCGGTGGCCTCACGCTCGCGCAGAGGCTGCGCGCTGCCGCTCTCGCGCTGCCGGCCCGAGTCTGCGGGGCGGCCCGAGAGCGAGCTGGGGGCGTCCAGGTGAGCGCCCCGGTCCACACCAACCCCCAGGCGGCTGACCATCTCACCGCCCAGCCAGCTGGTGACTACGCTCAGTACGGCCGCGGCGAGCGCGAGCACGAACGCGAGGGTGTCCGGCACCAGGGACGGGTCGCCGCGCCGCAGCAGCCAGCTCACTGCGAACAGCGCGAGGACGACCACATTACCAAGCCCGTGCCACATCCCGATGGTCTTCGCGCGGGTGCCCGCCGGGATATTGAGCCAGTCGATCAGCCCGAAGATGGCTGCCACGAGCCCGCCGATCACGCCGGCGGCGATGCACCAGAACGCGACCGTGGCGAAGGCTACATCCCCGGTCAGCATCCGGACCACGTCGAAGATCACCGCCGTCACCAGCAGGCCGACCGGGAAGACGATGAGCATGGGATGGATCGGATGACCGAGAAGTTTCGCCTTGCTCTCCATAGCATGCCCTCCTTCGCTGCCACGCGGGCGACAGGTCATCCATTCCGTGACGAGCCGTCGCCTGGCCCGTCAGGATGCTCCCCGTCGCCGCGCAGTTCTACTTAACTCGCAGCAAGTTGTGTGCCAGTAGTAGTTGTATCAGCAGCGACTATCAGGCGGAGCCACTGATCAAAAGGACAGTGGACAGTCGCGCGACAATATTATACCATCTTCGTAGCTGCTTGAGCAACTACTAACGAAATGTTTCCACGGCTGTGCCGCCGGCCCTTCTTCCGGGAGGTGTGGAGAGCGGCTGGCGTTCCGAGAACCTTTCTTCCGCTGTTGGGCTTCAACCCAGCGCACGCAGCGCGGCGGGAGTATCCGAGGGAGGCGAAGCCTCTTCAAACCACTAGGCGGTGCAAGAGCGAGGCCGCCGCGCACGCCTAGCGAAGGATGAACACCGGGGAGGTGGCCCATGGCGCAGAGCATCTTCGAGCGGTTCGTCAGGCTTCCGAGGCTCATCCAGCTCGGCGTGCTCGTCCTGGCGATCGGGGTAGCGCTCGACCTGCTCGCTCACGCGGCGCCGCCTGCCTGGTCCGTTCAGCTGAGCGGCTTCCTCGGCGCGGATGGCAGCCGCGCCCACGTGGTAACGCTATTGGGGATGGTGCTGACGGTCGCGGGCATCTTCGCGCGCGGGGCAGGCGCCCGCGGTGCGCGCGAGGAGGCCGGGCCGGAGGCAGGGAGGAGCGCTATCGACCAATAAGCTGCGGCCAAGGCCTACGCGTCAGGCGCGACCACCATTGAAAGGAGATTCGCCATGCCATTCGGATCCTTTATCAACGCCCTTCCGCCAGCCTTCTTCCTCATCGTGCACCTGGCTGCCTTTGCGGCCGGCGCCTTCTTCGCCTACCGCACGCTCAGCGCGGACACGAAGCTGCTCGGCTGGGGGTTCGCCCTGTACGCGGTGGCCGAGATCGTCTACATGACCTACCACCTCGACTGGACGGTGTTCCTCTTCGCCCACACGATCGCCGAGGTGCTCGACCTGGCCGCGTTCGCTCTGATCTTCGTTGGCCTGGGCCAGCGGGCGCTGGCGCCGCGTGAGGCGGCCGTTTCGCGCGCGTAGGAAGGGTGCCGCCATGCGTCCACACCTCCTCGTGCTCGCGATCGCCGTGGCGCTCCTCGCCGGCTGCGGCGCCCAGCCCAGCGCTGCGGCGGGGGAGGTCGAGACGTCGGAGGTCACGATGCCGCCGAGCTACCGGTTCGACCCGCCGCGGATCCGCGTTCCGGCGGGGACGACCGTCACCTGGCGCAACACCGACAACTTCACCCACTCGGTGAGCGTCGCCGGCGGGGACTTCCCGCTGCTGAATCTCGCGCCGGGGGAGGCCGGCAGCATCACCTTCGACCAGCCGGGCGTGTACGACTACCTGTGCACCTATCACGCACAGGATATGCGCGGAACTGTCACCGTTGTTGCGCGCTGAGCCTCTGGCTCAGGGGAGGGGCGGCTGCCGACGATGCCAGTCGCCCCTCCCTCGCCTGTCGGATGCGCACCGCGGGCACATCGCGGCCGGAGCGGCAGCCGCCGTTCTGGACGTTGAACGGAGGGACACTATGGCGCACTATCGATATTTGATCATCGGCGGCGGGATGGCAGCCGCCGCCGCGATTCAGGGTATTCGCGAGGTCGACTCGACAGGTTCGATCGGGCTGATCGGGAGCGAGCAGGACCGGCCGTACCAGCGGCCGCCGCTCTCCAAGGCGCTGTGGAAGGGCGAGCCGCTCGACCGCGTGCGGATCGACCTCCCCGAGCAGGGCGTCGAGCTGCTGCTGGGGCGGACGGCCAGTGTGCTGGACGCCGAGCACAAGCGCGTGGTCGACGACCGGGGCGCGGTCTTCACCTTCGACCGGCTGCTCCTGGCGACTGGGGGCAGCCCGCGGCGCCTCCCGTGGGGCGGCGACGACGTGATCTACTACCGCACGCTCGGCGACTACCAGCGGCTGCGGGCGCTGGCCGAGCGGGGTCGGCGCTTCGTGGTCATCGGCGGCGGGTTCATCGGCTCGGAGATCGCCGCCGCGCTGGCGATGAACGGGAAGGAGGTCGCGCTGCTCTTCCCGGGCGCCGCGATCGGCCAGCGGATGTTCGGGCCGGAGCTGGGCGCGTTCCTGAACGCGTACTACCGCGAGCGCGGCGTCGAGGTGCTGCCCGGCGAAACAGCGCGGGGCCTGGAGCGGCGGGGCGAGCAGCTCGCGCTGCGCACCTCGGGCGGCCGGGAGCTGCTGGTGGATGGCGTCGTCGCCGGGATCGGGATCGAGCCGAACGTCGCGCTGGCGCAGGCGGCGGGCCTGGAGGTGGACGACGGCATCGTCGTGGATGCGCTGCTGCGCACCAGCCACCCGGACATCTTCGCCGCCGGCGACGTCGCGAACTTCCTCAGCCCGAGCCTGGGGCGGCGGGTGCGCGTCGAGCACGAGGACAACGCCAACACCATGGGCCGGCACGCCGGGCGGAACATGGCCGGCGAGCGGGCGCCCTACGAGCACCTGCCGTTCTTCTACTCGGATCTCTTCGACCTGGGCTACGAGGCGGTGGGGGAGCTGGACGCGCAGCTTGAGATCGTGGCCGATTGGAAGGAGCCCTTCCGCGAGGGCGTGCTGTACTATCTGCGGGACGCCCGGGTGTGCGGCGTCCTGCTGTGGAACGTGTGGGAGCAGGTGGACGCGGCGCGGGACCTGATCGGGCAGCCGGGTCCGTTTGCGGCGGCCGATCTGGTGGGGAGGCTGCCGGCGTAGGGCCTGGCGCTCAGCGGCGGCTTTTGCGCTCTCGCCTCGACCGGATACAATAGGTTCGTGGACTTCCTTCATCCCAGACAGCGCGCGAGGGCGCTGGCGTTCCAAGGACAGCCGAGGAGAGTGTATGGCAGAGCCAGGTGGGCTGCTCCAGCAACTCGGGTTCAGCGAATATGAGGCGCGCGCCTACCTGGCGCTGCTCCAGCAGCTCCCGCTCAACGGATACGAGCTCGCGAAGGTATCGGGCGTGCCGCGCGCGAACATCTACGCGGTGCTGCAGAAGCTCGAGGAGCGCGGGGCCGTCGTCCGCCTCGATATGCCGAACGGGTCGCGCTATACGCCGGTTGCCCCCGCGGAGCTGACCCGGCAGATCGCGCGCCGCTTCCAGGACACGGTGAACGCGGCGCAGCAGGCGCTCGAGAACCTGGCGCTGCCCGCCGCCGCCCCGTATATCTGGAACATCGAGGGGTACGCCGCCCTCCTCGACCACGCCCACGCGCTGATCGAGGCGACGCAGGAGCGGCTGCTCGTCGCGACCGGGCGCCGCGAGGCGGGGGCGCTTGCGGCCTCGCTGGCCGCGGCTGAGGCGCGCGGCGTCGCGGTGACGACGCTGTGCCTGGACGAGTGCCCCGAGGAGTGCGGCGGCTGCCGGGGCACGATCTGTCGCTTCTGCGCGGCGCTCGCGGACGGGCAGCACTGGCTGATCCTGGTGTCGGACGACGCCGAGATGCTGGCCGGCGAGATCGGCGCCCAGGACGAGGTGCTGGCGGTGCGGACGCGGCAGCGGCTGCAGGTGGACCTCACGATCTGGTATATCCAGCACAGCCTGGCGCTCACCGCGGTGCTCAGGGATCTGGCCGGCCGCCCCGAGCAGGTGCTGGCGCCGGAGACGCGGCGGGTGCTGCAGTCGATAGACCGGCCCAACCGGCAGGGCGGGTGGCTCGACTACCTCCGGCAGCTGGTGCGATCGGCCGCGCCGTAGGCCTCGGCGGGCTGCGACTGCGCCCCAGGGGACTCGGCCACGTGGTAGACCGTCTGCGCCTTCCCCTGCCCCTTCGCGCGGTAGAGCTGCTGGTCGGCCAGCGCGATCGTGTCGTCGATCGAGGCCGGGATGTGCGCGTACGTCACGACGCCCATGCTGCAGCTCGCCGCCCACCCGCGCCCGCTCATCACCTCGGTGATCGCCGCGTGCAGCCGCTCGCAGACCTGATGCCCGGCGGCGGAGTCGGTTTCGGGCAAGAGCACGGCGAACTCGTCTCCGCCGAGCCGCGCGCACTGGTCGCTCGCCCGGAGGTGGGTGTGGAGCGCCGCGGCGACCGCGACGAGCACTGTGTCGCCGGTCTGGTGGCCGAACTGGTCGTTGAGCGCCTTGAAGTCGTCCAGGTCCAGGTAGGCCAGCGTGAACGGGTGGCCGGAGCGGCGGGCGCGCTCCATCTCCACCGCCACCAGCTCGTAGAAGTGGCGGCGGTTGTGCAGCCCGGTCAGCGGGTCGGTCCGCGCGGCGTGCTCGGCGCGCTCCAGCGCGGCGCACGCGGTGCGGATCAGCCAGACCACGAACGCGAACAGCACCATCCGCAGCGCCAGGTTCCAGCCCAGCACGAGCGGCGCGAGGGCCGGCCGCGGGTCGATCACGAGGCCCACCACCCAGAGGCCGGTGCAGAGCGCGGCGATCAGGTAGCCGGTGCGGGCGCCAAGCCGCCAGGCTGCCAGGCCGATCGGGAGCAGGTTGAACACCAGAAACGAGTAGAACGGCCCGCTCAGCGTATCGGCGAGGGCGACGGCGAACGTGAGCACGAGGACGATCGCCGCTACTGTGGTCGTTGACTGGTGCTGCAGCCACCAGAGCAGCGCGCGCACGGGTGCCTCTGAGTTCACGTGGCGGGTGACTGCCACGCCTATGTGGAAAATGAAGTATGCCAGTATAGCGCATATTGAGCGCGTTTGGGAGGAGCTGCGCGTGCAGCATCGGCGGCAGCGGCCGGTGGGCTAGGCGCGCGCCCTGAGACCAGCCCTGTGCCCGCTGCGCATGAGCTCCTCGACGGCGGCCGAGAGCGTGGCCCGCGTGGTGATGAAGCTCAGGTCGATGCCCAGGCTGACCATGCTCTGGGCTATCTCGGGGCGCACCCCAACCAGGGTGACGTGTGCGCCGAGCAAGGTCGCCGCGCGCGTGACCCGGATCAGCGCCGCCGCCACTTGGGTGTCTACCAGCGGCACGCCGGTCAGGTCGAGCAGCACCTCGGTGGCCCGGTGGCGGCTGATGCCGTCGAGGGCGACCTCGATCAGCTGCTGGGCGCGGGCGGTGTCGATCGTGCCGATCAGCGGGATGAGCAGCACCCGCGGGAGCAGCGGGATGATCGGCGAGCCGATCTGGCGCACGGTGCTGGCCAGTGCCTGCTCGCGCTCGAGGGCGTCCTGCAGCGAGCGCTGCTGCGCCACGAGCGACTGGAGCAGCTCCTCGCGCTCGAGGGCGATGTTCAGGTTCGAGGCCGCGACGCTGAAGATCGAGCGGCCGCTCTCGAGGGCAGCTTCGACCGGGCCGACCACCGCGAGGATGCCCAAGTCGCGGCGCGGGGAGCGAACCGGGAGCAGCATCAGCGTGTCGACGTCGGCGCGGCGGGCTGCCTGCTCGATCATTTCGGCCGGCGGGAACTCCTCGGGCCGGCAGGTGGCGCTGGCTGTGGGCGGCGGGCCCTCGCGTTGGAACGCGCCCTCGACCTTCAGCCGGCTGAAGTCGCTGCTCCACAGCGCGAGGCAGCCGGAGGCGGCCGGCGTGAGCCGCAGCCAGTCCAGCCTGCGCGCGGCGTCGGTCTCAGCCGCCAGCGCCGCCTGGGTGATGTCGTAGTTCTGCTGGATGATGCTCTCGAAGTGGCGCTGGCGCTCGACCTCGGCCCGCAGCCGCGTGTGCAGCATGTCGGACAGCGCCGTGCTCAGGAAGCCTTTGACGCGCGTGCGGGCGGCGTCATCGGCGCCTGCGGCCTGCGCTTCGGCCGCTTCGCCGAGGCGTGTGACCACCGCCTGCAGGGCGCGCAGGTCGCTGGTGATCGCGGTTGCCTCCTGCCACGCCCGCGCCAGCGCCCGCTCCGCGGGGCCCTCTGCGCCCGAAAGCGCCGCCTCCAGCCCGGCGACGAGGTGCGCGACCCCCGGCCAGATCTTGTCCGGCGCCGCGCCGGATGGCACCGGAGCCGGCTGGTACACCAGCCGCACCAGATCCGCCGCCAGCTGCTCCTGCCAGGTGGCGCCTGGGCTGGCGGCAAGGTCGAGCGGCGCGATGTCGAGCGAGCAGCCGCAGGAGCGGCGCGTGATCAGCGTGCAGGGGACGCGGTGCGGGCCGCCGGGCACGTGCTGGCCGGCCAGCTTGGCGAGCAGCAGCTCCCCGGCGGCGTAGCCGAGCGCGCTGAAGCGCTGGCGCACCGTGGTGAGCGCCGGGAGCGTGTACTGCGAGGACTCCATATCGTCGAAGCCGACCACGGCGACATCCTGCGGCACGCGCACGCCGGCAGCCTGCAGGACATCCATGATCGCCTGCGCGTTCATATCCGCGGCGGCCACCACCGCCGTGCAGGGGACTCCGGCCGCCAGGATCTGCTCGGCGACCGCTCGCCCGCCGATGTACTCGTTGTCGGGGGCCTCGAAGCACAGCGCCGGATCCGGATCGATCCCGCGGGCGCGCAGCGCCTCCTGGTAGCCCTGATAGCGCTCCTGGATGTCGGTCTGGGCCAGGTAGCCGGCGAAGGCGATCCGGGTATGGCCGTGGTCGAGCAGGTGCTGCACCACATCGCGCGCGCCGCCGCGGTTGTCCGGCATCACCGTCGGGCAGCCGAGCTCGGGGTAGGGCCAGCTGATCGAGACCAGCGGCTTGCCGGCCGCGTGGAGCGCGCGCAGGTACTCGGGTGCGACTGCATCGAGGATCACCACCCAGCCATCGACGTGCTCCCAAGCCAGGCGATGGGTGAAGCTGCGCGAGCGACCGTACTCGCCGAACAGCGCCCACGCGTCGCGGGTCTGGATCGCCAGCACGCGCGCCCCGCTGCGCTGGGCGGCATCCTGTACGCCGCGCACCAGCTGCCCGAAGTAGCGGTTGCTCAGCAGGGGAGAGAGAATGCCGATGGTCGTTGGGGTGGGCATGAGCTACTTCCTTGTGCGTGCGACGCCGTCGTCTCCAGAGACAGGCCCGCCGATCTGCGGCGGGCGCGGAAGAGAAGAGTTGGTAGGGCGCGAGCACCCTCGCCCACGGCGCGTGCGAGCGTTTGCAGACGTGGCCTGATCCTAGCACGGCGCGATTACCAGGCGAGGCGGGTTTCTTGCGCTCCACGACGGTCTATCGGAGCTGCGGGCGCGCTGAGGAGTGTCGGCGCGGCGGCCGGTGGGGCTGACGGGCGGCACAAAACGACAGCCCAGCACATGAATGTGCCGGGCTGTCTCTTCTGCAAGCGTGTGTCAGACGTTTGGATGGACGCAGTGCTGCAACGCTGGTGCGACGCGGGCAGGGTTGTTGGTGAGACGTTGGTGTGTTGGTGTGATGTTTCGCTTGCGCCCTCAGTATAGCAGGAGGTGCGGCTGAAAAATATTGCGAAGCGGAGTCGAAGCTGTATCGAGATGGTAGTCGCAGGCGCTTGTTCGCCGCGCTGCGGCCAAGGAGCTTCGCCGAGCCTACCAGAGGGTGTGGGGGCGAGGCCACCGCATACACCGTCTCAGTAAACGCTCAGGCTCGTAGGCCGGGAGGGCGTGTTACACTCGGGGTATGCGACACTGGACTTTGATCGAGCGGCCGGCCACCTGGCACGTGCGGCGCGATGGCGTGCTGGTTCACCAGGGCCCGGCTGAGCGAGCTTGGGGCTACGTGGCCCGCCACGCGCGCGACGCCGAGCCGGTCACTGTGTGCTACGCCTCGGGGCGCGCCGGGCCGGAGCTGACCGGGGCGACGCTGCGCGAGCTGCTTACGCCGGGGAAGACGCCGGACGTGCGGCTGAGGATCGGGAAGGGCTCGTAGCGGCGAGCGGCGGCTGCTTCCTCCCGCCAGCCGGCGGCGATGCGTCGCCACAGGCCAGCGGAGAAGGAAGGCGCGGCCTCCCCAGGCCCCATTTCGGCGGCGGGGGTGCTGGGCGAGGCCGCGCCCTTCGGTTACACGGCCGGCGTCAGCACGATATTGCGGTAATCGATCGGAGTGTGGTCACCCTGCAGCATGATCGGGCCCGGCGCGCCCTCGTCGCTGTCCAGCGCGCCGCCGGTGATGCCCGGGATGGCCTGGTTGCTGATCACCGTCTTGCCGTTCACCACGATCGTGACCATGCGCCCCACCAGCGTGATGTCGAACGTGTTCCACTCGTTCGGCCCGTTGGTCACGATCTCGCTGGGGGTCAGGAAGCCGTAGATCGCGCCCTGGAGGTGCGAGTCCGGCTCCTCGGTCGGGCCGTCCAGCACCTGCACCTCGTAGCGGCCGCGGAGGTACACGCCGCTGTTGCCGCGCGGGGCGTAGCGGAACTCGATGTGCAGCTGGAAGTCGTCGAAGGTGCGGTCGGTCACCAGGTTGCCGCCGGTCTTGACGTTGCGGAGGATCCCGTCCTCCACCCGCCAGTGGTTCTCGCCCTGCACCACGTGCCAGCCGGTCAGGTCGGTGCCGTTGAAGAGCTGGATCGGCTCGCCCCATTTCGGCGGCGCGGCGCGCCGGAGCGAGGGAGCGCGGCGGCCGGTCCAGGTGGCCTGGGCGCCGTCGGGGAGCACCATCGTGCCGCGGAGCTGATCGCCCTCGAGCCGCCCCTGGACCGTCAGGTCGCCGTTCCCGCGCTCGAACTGCGGCGGGATAGCGAAGCGCAGCCCGCTCTCGTCCACGTCCACCCGCGCGATCGGCCGCGCGCTGCCGTGCCAGCCCACGAACCGGCCGACCAGCGTCTGGAACCCCGAGCGCTCGATCTCCAGCCACGCGGGCTGCTCGCCGCCTGGCGTCTGCACCACGAGATCCCAGCGCCCCACCACTGCCATCTGCGCGTCCGTGTACGGCATCGTGTGTCGCTCCTTCTTTGGCAGCTACCCGGGCCGCTCCGTGCGGCCCGCGGGTATGACCAGCGTGTCGGAGCTACCAGTGTATCACGTTTGCGATGGCGTGCCGTAGGGCGCGTTCGGGCGGGCGGCCGGGTGCGAGGCGCAGGCGGAGGAAGGCGCGTCTTCACGCCGCGTTAGGGCGCGCTGATGAGCACCTCGTCGCCGAGCGTCAGCCAGTGGACTGTGGAGGAGCTGCCGCCGACCGTCGTCTCGCACGTCCAGTCCTGGCGCAGCGGCATGCCGAGGCTGGTCTGCGCCTCCACCGACGAGACGATGGTCCACCGGCCATCGCTGGTGTGCGTGATGCTCGCCTCGTCGATCGGCGGCAGCCTGGCTGCCCCCGGCGCCTCCAGCGAGCGCTCGAGGGCCGCCGTGCAGACGATCCACGCGGTCGCGCGGGCGTCGCTGGCCTGGGCGTGATCGTGGCTCGCTCCCACGAGGCTGGCGAGGAGGACCGCGAGCAGGATCGTGGCGCTCAGAAGCAGCACGCCGCCGCGGCCGGTGCCGGCCGCCCGCGACGTGGCACGCGCCGCCGCTGTAGCGGCAGCCTGCGGTGTGACGAAGCGGCGCCCGCAGCGCGGGCAGCTCGTCGCCTCCGCCGTGACCGGGGTGTGGCAGGATGAGCAGCGGGGCGTATCGGCGCCGGCGACGATCTGGGCGGCGCCGGGCGGCGCCATCAGCGCGATCAGCTGACGCTGGCAGCGGACGCAGCGCACCGACTCCTGCCGCGTGAAGCCGCCGCAGGCCGAGCATACGAAGCCGGTGCCCTTGCTGATCAGGTAGGCCGTCCGCTCAGATACATTCATCCAGCACCCCTCCGCAGCGCTCGTCACCTAGGGATACCGGCGCAGGCGCAGCGCGTGTTACTACGATCCCCGCTCGTACTTTCGCGCTGCGGTCGGGCGCGGAGCAGCGGCCCGGGAATCCTTCGCAGGCCGCACCGGATCGTCGATGGTTGCCTGGCGGAACAAGGCGACGCTGCCGCTACCGTGGCTCGCGGTCGGTGGCGTCGCGGGGCGGGGGACTGGGGTGCTCGGGCGCTCACTCGCGCGCCGCGTCTGGGGCGATTAGCAGCGGTGCGCCTTCTGGAGAGGAGACCGTTTCTTCGAAGCTCAGCCGGGGCGCTGGCGCGGCGGCGTTCCCGGTGTGCAGCTGACTATCCGGATTGCGCGGCCGCTTCGTCCTGAATCAGTGCGCGCACCTGCGCGGCAATCTCCGGGGTCACCGTGATGTTGTGCACCGTCTGAGCGTGCTCGGCAGCCTGGCGAAGGATCTCACTCTCAGTGTCGGCGCGGATAACCTGGTCGCAGAGGCAGACTTACACGACACCGGGAACGCACTATACGGTAGCCCGGCCGCCTGGGTCGGCGCCCGCACTTGACGGCCGGGCTACCGTATAGGCGGCAGCGGCCCTACGGGAAGCACCTCGTACCACCCTGGATCCGGCATGGCCTGCAGGGTACAGTTGAGCGTGACGCCCTTGCGGAGGCGCAGCACGAACGTGGTGCCCGTCGTGAGCAGGTACGACGGCCCCTGCACCATCCCCAGAAGCGTCTTCTGGCCGTCCATGCCCGTCCACACCTCGAGGCGGTACGTGACGGTGGCGACCACCAGCCCGTTCTGCAGGAGCTGGCCGCGTCCCTCGTAGCAGTGGAATGCAGGGCTGAGGCGCTGGCGTGCGATCATCCTGCGCTCTCCTTGTGACTGGCGTGGCCGCGCTGTGTGGCGCGAGTCGGTCCGCTCTGCGCCGGCGGCTCGCCGCGCGATTCCTCGGGCTCCCGCAGCCCGAGGTAGGCGATGAGCAGCAGGAGCGGCACGACGATGCACCAGAGGGTCACGTTGTCCATGGCGGTCTCCGGAGTTGGCTACGACGATGACTGGTAACTGGATAACGACGCAGGCACGGTTCGGGATACGCGCTTCGGGGCAGAGCTGCGGGGGCTCCAGGCGTGCGGCGGCATGGTCAGGCGGTGGCCCACAATCTGCTCTCTTCGACAGGCGGAGCACCGGCCGGGGTGCTCCGCGGGCACACGCTTGTGCACGAGGGGCAGTGGGAGGCGCCCATGGATAACGCGTGGCAATCTAGCTATGCAGAGCACACCGAGTACCACAGGAAGCAGACGCTGGATGGCAGCGGGCTGATCTTCCGGCAGCTGAGCGGCGCATCGGTCTATGTGGCCGGCGTGCAGCGAGGGGCCGGGGCGCGCGTCACGGTGAAGCATTTCGCGACCCTGGCGGCGGCCAAGGCGTGGGCGGATGAGCTGCTGAGAGCGCCGCTGCGCGACCGGGCGGCGAGCAGCCCGCGCGCCTGAGGGATGCCTGTGGGCCGTGGGTTGGCGAAGAGGACGTGAAACGAGGCTCAGTCGCCATCGAGCAGCGCTGGACGCACGTGGGCGCGGCGCGCATCGCCTACCAGATCGCGGGGGACGGCCCGCCGCTGGTGCTGATCCACGGGCTCTCCGGCTCGGCGCGCTGGTGGCGGCGCAACGTGCTTGCGCTCGCCGAGGGCTTCCGCGTGTACACAGTTGACTTAATCGGGTTCGGCGGCAGCCGCGGGCGGCAGGCGTTTGTGCTCGATGAGGCCGCAGCGCACCTGGCGCGCTGGAGCGAGCAGCTCGGCATCGGGCGCGCGAGCTTCGCCGGGCACTCGATGGGGGGATTCATCGCCGCGGACCTGGCCGCAGGCTTCCCCGATCTTGTCGACCGGCTGGTCCTGGTGGACGCGGCGGCGCTGCCGATCGGGCGGGGGTACGCCCAGCACGCGCTCGGCCTGGCCGGCGCGCTGCGCTTCAGCCGGCCGAGCTTCCTGCCGGTGCTGGTGGGCGACGCCCTGCGCGCCGGCCTGTGGACGGTGGTGGCCGCGGCGCGGCAGCTGCTCGCGAGCGACCTCACCGTCAGGCTCAGCGATATTCGAGCGCCGACGCTGCTGGTGTGGGGCGAGCGCGATCGGCTGGTGCCGGTCGAGGTGGGGGGGCGGCTGCAGGAGGCGCTGCCCGGCTCGCGGCTCGAGATCATCGCGCGGGCCGGGCACAACCCGATGTGGGACCGGCCGGAGGAGTTCAACCGGCTGGTTCTGGAGTTCCTGAGCGCGCCAGCAGGGCTGTGATGAGGCGGGCGGTCTCGGCCGGCGCGACGTACTGGGTGGCGTGCGGCGCGCCTGGCACCAGCGCGAGGCCGCCGTTCGGCAGGCGCCCGGCCAGCTCCTCGACCCAGCGCTGCGGCGCGATCACGTCGCGCGTGCCGCGGATGATCAGGGTCGGCGCGCGCACCAGCGGCAGCTTGGCCTCGATCCGGTCGGCCAGCGCGTAGTGCAGCGTCCGCAGCGTGCGCAGCACGCCGCAGTCCAGCAGGTCGCGCAGCATGATCAGCGCCGTGGAGGGCGGCGAGAGCACCGTGTCGACCGCGAGCCGGCCGGCCTGCGCCAGCGGCGCGCGCGCCAGCCGGTCGACCGACGGGCCGATCAGGACAGCGGCCGTGACCCGGCCGGGGTGGCGCGCGGCGGCGTCGGCGATGACCTGGCAGCCCATCGACTGTCCCACGAGCGCGGCGCGGTCCAGGCCCGCGGCGTCCATCCAGGCCACCAGCGCATCGGCGAGGCCGGGGATGCTCAGCGCCCGCCTCGGCTTATCGCTTCTGCCGAACCCGGGCAGGTCGGGGGCAAGGACGGCGTAGTGCGGCGCGAGCTGCCGCATCAGGCGCACCATGTAGCGGCTCGAGACCGTCAGGCCGTGTACCAGCACGATCGGCGGGGCGCCATTCGCCGGCGGCGGGCCCTGCGCGACGCGCGCGTGGACCCGTGCGCCGGCGACGTTCGTCCAGGCGCTGGTGATCGCTCCCCTGTGGCTGCGCATTGTGCTCTCTCCTTCAGCGGTGGCCGTTCGAGGAAGAAAGCACGGAGCGTACCGCGGGGTCCGGCGGCCGCTGGGCGGCCCGGCTGGCAGAGCTGTTGGTGTGGCTGGCTCAGTTAGCTACAGGGAGGCGACACCATGGCGCGCAGTGAGCCCAGCCCACAGGCTCCGCGCGTCGTGCGCGGGGTCCGCAAGGCGCTCGCCAGCATCGCCGCTGCGCTCGTCGGCGGGAGCAGCTGAGCGAGCGGCTGTGCCGCGGGAGGGCCGTGCCTTCAAGATGATCGTCCCTCACCACAGCCCTCGCTCCCGGATGCTGGAGCGGGGGTTGCTTTGTGGCTTCCCGGCCCGGCAGCTTCGCAGCGCGCCAGAACGCCATCCTGAGCCTTTCCCCGGCAGCGTGGGAAGAAGGCTGGAAGAGAGCGGCGCACGCGCGTAACCAAGCTGCGGTGCCGCGCGTCTGAAATGACAAGTGTGACGAAGCGCGGCGCCGGAGCGGCGCCGGTGGGTGGCAGAAACTGCTGTTGAAATTGAGGCGAACTGTATGTATCTGCTCTGGCTCGGCCACTCTGATGCCCACGATTCTAAGCTTGTAGGTGGGAAGGCCGCCAACCTCAGCCGGCTCGCCGGCGACTACCCCGTCCCGCCGGGATTCTGCCTGACCACCGCCGCCTTCGAGGCGGCGCACGAGGGGAGCGCCGCCGTGCCGCGGCTGCCGCGCGCGATCTTCGACCAGATCGGCCGGGCCTACCGCACGCTGGCGCTGCAGACCGGCGTGCGCGACCCGAGCGTCGCGGTGCGCTCCTCGGCCGTCGATGAGGACGGGGCGGAGGACTCGTTCGCCGGCCAGCACGAGACCTACCTGAACGTCTCCGGGCTCGCCGCCGTGACCGCCGCTGTGCTGCGCTGCTGGGAGTCGGCGCACACCCCGCGCGCGCTCGCCTACCGCCGCCAGCGCGGGCTCTCGGCCGAGCGGGTGCGCCTGGCCGTGCTGATCCAGGTCCAGGTGGCCTCGGATGTCTCGGCCGTCGTCTTCAGCGCCAACCCGCTCACCGGCCGCCGCGACGAGGTGGTGATCAACGCGAGCTGGGGGCTGGGCGAGAGCATCGTCGGCGGCTCGGTGACGCCCGACACCTACACGGTGCGCCGGGCGGACCTGGCGGTCGCGGGGCGGGTGATCGGCGCGAAGCAGCGCATGACGATCGCGGCCGCGGGCGGGACGCGCGAGGTCGACGTGCCGCGGCTGCTCCAGATGCAGCCGGCGCTCAGCGACGCGCAGGCGGCCGAGATGGCGCGGCTGGCCGTCTCGCTGGAGTCCCGCATGGGCTGGCCGGTCGACGTCGAGTGCGCCTACCAGGGCGGCCGGCTCTACCTGCTGCAGTGCCGCCCGATCACCACGCTGGCGCCCCACGGCGCGAGCCTGGCGCTCGCCGCCGCGTAGGCGCCGCAGTCCCCACGAATAGCAATCTGCATCTGACGGGGCGGATGCGATCCGCCCCCGCGCCCTCGTGCTCCTCCGCGAACCTCTCAAGCGCGCGTTGTGTTATTGGGTCGAAGTTGATTCAGGAGAAGCTTTGTGATGACCAGCACTGAAACCACGACCGTTGCGCCAGCGCCCATCCCGACCCCGCCTGACTTCCCGGTCAGCTGGGAGCGGCCGGAGGATGCCGAGCTGTTCTGGACGATCGACATGATGCACTCGCCGGACCCGGTGTACCCGCTGGAGTTCTCGGTGTCGCAGCTGGCGACCAGCTACGGCTGGAACGCGGCGGCGGAAAACTACGAGGCGCCGATCAAAGAGAGGGTGCGGCGGATCAACGGCTACCAGTACAGCGCGTCGGTGCCGCTCCCGCTGACCCCCGAGGAGCTGGAGCGCCGCGGGCGCAGCACCCAGGAGCGGGTGGGGGCGGTGCTGGCGCGATTCGAGGAGCAGTGGAAGACGGTGTGGGAGCCCGAGCTGGCCGGCCACGTGGCCTTCTGGCGGGCCTTCGACCTGCGCGGCGCGACGCTGACCGAGCTGATCGCGCACCTGGACGAGACGCTGCGGCGCATCAAGCGCGCCTGGGTGATCCACTTCGAGCTCGGCCTCCCGATGATCTTCTCCATGAGCGCGTTCGCCGATCTGTACGTCGACCTGTTCGGGGCCGAGCGGATGCTCGAGGCCTACCGGCTGCTCGAGGGCTTCGACAACAAGTCGCTGGAGGCCGACCGCGCCCTCTGGCGGCTAAGCCGCAGCGCCGCCGCGAGCCCGGCGGTGCGGGCGATCCTGGAGCGCCACGCGGACGACGAGGTGGTGGGCGCGCTCGAGCGCGAGCCGGAGGCGGGGCCGTTCCTGGCCGAGCTGCGCGCCTACCTGGAGGAGTACGGGCGGCGGGCCGACAAGTTCGCGATCATCGCGACGCCGAGCTGGATCGAGAACCCGGCGCCGGCGATCAAGAGCCTGCGGGACTACATGGCCCAGCCGGAGCGGGACATCGCCGCGGACACGGCCAGGCTGGCGGCCGAGCGGGAGCAGCGGCTGGCCGAGGTGCGCGCGGAGCTGCGCGGCTACCCGCAGCCGGTGATAGACCAGTTCGAGATGCTGCTCAAGGCCGCGCAGACCGGGTCGGTGCTGCAGGAGGACCACAACTTCTGGATCGACCAGCGCTGTATGTACGAGGTCCGGCGCGTGGCCCAGGAGTTCGGCCGCCGCTTCGCCGAGGCCGGCGTGATCGACCGGGCCGACGATGTCTTCTACCTGACGTGGGAGGAGCTGCGCGAGACGGCCGAGACGCTGCCGTACGTGCCGCGCCAGCAGATCGTCCAGCGGCGCAGAGACGAGATGGAGCACTTCCGCACGGTCGCGCCGCCGCCGGCGCTGGGGACGCCGCCGGCCGGCCCGCGGCCCGATGACGCGTTCGGCCGCGCGATGGTGCGCTTCTTCGGCGGCCCGCCGCAGCCCTCCGAGCAGCCTGGCGTCCTGAAGGGCAACGCCGGATCGCCCGGCGTGGTCCGCGGCGTGGCGAAGGTCGTGCGCTCGCTGAGCGAGGCGAGCAAGCTGGCGCGGGGCGATATCCTGGTGGCCGAGACGACGGCGCCGCCGTGGACGCCGCTGTTCGCCACCGCGGCCGGGATCGTCACCGACACCGGGGGCATCCTGAGCCACTGCGCGGTCGTCGCGCGCGAGTACCGCATCCCGGCGGTGGTGGGCGTGGCCGGCGCGACGAAGGCCATCCGCGATGGGATGGTGATCGAGATCGACGGCGACGCCGGGATCGTGCGGATCGTCGACGAGATCTAGCGGCGCGGTTCTGTCGTCCTGCGGTCACTGGCGACCGGTAGCCAACGGTGCGCCGCCGGTCGCCAGCGGCCGCTCCACGCCAGCCCTGTGAGAAGGGGGCGCATGAAAGCCCAGACACTCCCCGTATCGGGCGCCGGCGCGTCCGCCGAGCACGCCATCGTCGCGGCGGTGGCGCTGGGGGCGATGCTGGCGCCGCTGAACTCGACGATGATCGCCGTGGCGCTGCCGCGGCTGACCGCCGAGCTGGGGGCCGACGCCGTCGCCGCGGCCTGGCTGGTGACCGCCTACCTGATCATCATGGCCGCGCTGCAGCCGGTGGCGGGGAAGCTGGGCGACCGGCTGGGGCGGCGGCGGCTGGTGCTCGCGGGCATCGCCGGCTTCGGGCTGACATCGCTGGGCGCCGCCTTCGCGACCAGCCTGCCGGCGCTGATCGCAATGCGCTCGCTGCAGGCGGCCAGCGGGGCGCTGGCGTTCCCGAACGGCGTCGCGCTGCTGCGGGAGGCCATCCCCGCCGAGCGGCGCGGCGCGCATTCGGGCATGGTCGGCGGCGCGGTGTCGGTCGCGGCCGCGGTGGGCCCGGCGCTCGGCGGGCTGCTGGTGAGCGCGGCGGGCTGGCGGGCGATCTTCTTCGCCAACCTGGCGCTGGCCGTGCCGGCGCTGCTGCTGGGCTGGCGCTCTATCCCCGGCGGGTCGCCCGGGCGCGACAGCAGGCCGTTCGACCTGCCGGGGTCCGCGCTGCTGGCGGCGCTGCTCGTCGGCACGGCGCTGCTGCTGATGCCGGGCGGCCACCTGCCGGTCCCGGCGTGGCTGGGGGGCGCGGGGCTGGCGCTTGGGGTGGGGCTCTTCCTGTGGTACGAGTCGCGCCAGCCGGACCCGGCGCTCAAGCCAGGGCTCTTCCGCCACCGCGTCTTCGCCGCCGCCAACGCGGGGGTCGGGCTGAGCAACCTGGCGATGTACGTGACGCTGCTCGTGCTGCCGGTCTACCTCGGGGAGCGGGCGGGGTGGGACAGCGTGCGGATCGGCCTGGCGCTGGCGGTGATGTCCGCCGGCAGCGTGGTGTTCTCGCCGCTCGGCGGGCGGCTGGCGGACCGCTTCGGCCGGCGCTGGCCGACGGTGGCGGGGATGGCGCTACTGACGCTGGGCCTGCTGCCGCCGGTGGTCGATGGCGGGGCGGTGGAGCCGCTGATCGGCGGGCTGGCGCTGGTGGGGGCCGGGCTGGGGCTGAGCGGCGCGGGGCTGCAGATCAGCGCGGTGGAGTCGGTGGGCAAGGGCGAGGCGGGCGTGGCCGCGGGGCTGTTCTCGACCAGCCGCTACCTCGGCAGCATCATCGGCTCGAGCCTGCTGGCCGGGATGCTCGCGCCGGCGGGCGGCGGCGCCGGCGTCGTCTTCGCGCTCGCGGTCGGGGCGGCGGGGGCGGCCACGCTCAGCGCGCTCGCGCTGGCTGACCGGCCGCAGAGCCACTCGGGCGCGTAGCGAGCGATTTCGATGGCGGGTTGATGATTACGGCGTCGCGCACGCCTTCCACGGGTTGATGACCGTAATGCCGGTATGTTTGAAATCCTCATCGTTTCTCGTCACCAAGGCGTAGCTCCCCTGGAGAGCGATGGCCGCCAGCAGAGAGTCAATCGCTGGCATCGGGTTTCCCTCGCTCTCTAGGCGGCCGGTCAGTACGCCCCACGTCAACATCACTTCGGTTGTGATCTCGGCAATTCTTCCCTGAAAGCGAATCAGCAAGTCGTTCTCAAGCCACGCCGTCACCTGCTCGCGCCGCCTTGACGCGGGAAGCTTTTCGACACCCTTGCGAATCTCGCCGATGGTGATGGCGCTGATGTAGATCGACGCGGGATCGCGTTGGTCGATCCAATCGATCACACCTTGGTTTGGCCGCTTGCTGACGAGCTCGGAGATGACGTTGGTATCGAGAAGATATTTCATAAGGAGATATCGTCGCGGGCAGGGCTCTTATCCCGCTGCAGGTCGAGGTCCACTCCTGCGAGAGGGGACTGGCGGAAGAAATCGGATAGCTTTTGCTGGCTCAGTGTGAGCCTGCGGTATTCGGCATAGGAAAGAACAACGGCGGCTTCCACGCCGCGCTTGGTGATGACCTGCGGGCCGTGAGTCAGGGCCTCTTCGACCACCTCGCTGAGCTTGTTCTTCGCCTCCTGGAGTTGCCAGACACGTACCATGGTGAACCTCCTGTCTAGACTGTCTAGATTGTAGCCTGTAAGAGACAGGCTGTCAAAGGCGAAGGAGCTCGCCTGCGCGGCCCAGCTTCCTTCCCGCAGAGCTGCGGAACTTTGGGATCAGGCGGCCGGGTACACGGAGCCGAACGCGATCGAGACGATCTCGCCCGGCTCGAAGAGCCCGGCGAAGAAGCGCAGAGCCTCCTGCTTCGTGAGCTGGCCGAGGTCCGGGCGAAACATGACCTGCGCGCCGAAGTCGCCGATGTCGCCCAGGGCCCACGCGTAGCGGTAGTAGGCCAGCGCGAGCGGGTCGATCTCGGCCGGGCCGTAGCCCTGGAGGAACAGCGCCTCCTCGCGCGGCCCGACGAGCTTGGCGCTGATCCCGCCGATGGCGAACATCAGGTCGCGCTCCTTGGGCGCGAGCATGGTCTCGTCCCAGTCGACGATCCACACCTGCTGCTCAGGGTCGAGCAGCAGGTTGTTGGTGTGGATGTCGGCGTGGCAGAGCACGAGCGGCGGCCGGGCCTGCTGCAGCCGGCGGCCGAGCTCGTCGGCGCGCTCGAGCAGGGCGAGGATCTGCGGGCGGCGCTCGGCCCAGATCGCCGCCAGCGCCTGCGCCGCCGGCTCGTCGTGCCGCTGCGCGCCCATGGCCGCGTCCAGCCTCCTGACGGTGGCGGCGCCGTCCGGCGTGAAGGTCTCGCGCCGCATCTGGCGCGCCAGCTCCGGCGCGACGGGCGTGGCGTGGATCTGCCGCAGCGCCGCGCCGTAGTCGACCCACTGCTGCGGCGCCATCCCGCGCTCCATGCCCGTCGCCCCCTCGATGAACGGGTAGAGGATCAGCGCGTAGTCCCCGGCCGCAGCCCACAGCGCCCCGCTGCGCGCCGGGATCGGCGCGACCACCCTGGTGACCCCGTGATCGTGGAGGTAGCGCGGCACCAGCAGGCTGGCCTGGTTGGTGACGCCGAGGCGGGCTTTGAGGAAGCAGCGCCGGCCGTCCTCTAGCTCGACGCGGTAGACCCACGCCGACGAGTCGTGGCCGAGCGGGAGGAACGTGAGCTCGGTCGCGGCGAGGCCGTACTGGTCGCGCAGCGCCGCGACGAGCGCTTCGGTGCTGAGGTTGGCTGGCGGTTCGCGCATGAAGTGGCGATTCCTTTCTACGTAACGCCCGCCGTAACGATCAGCCGACGCCCGGCGGGTATGCTTGCCCGAGTTGCAGCGACAACGACGTGTGACAAGAGCGCTGAGATTGAGAGCCTGAGGAGAGCTGAGATGTCGACCCCCACC
>CALJIC010000144.1 GCA_937974195.1 uncultured Roseiflexaceae bacterium
CAGGTCCGTCAGTGAGCTTGTTACTCAGGCGGGGAGGTCTGGAGGGCCACAGGTCCGTCAGCGAGCTTGTTACTCAGGCGGGGAGGTCTGGAGGGCCGCAGGCCCTCCAGGAAAGCTTTTTTTCCTCGGCTCTGTGGCTGCGAAGCAGCCGCAGAGCCGAGGAAATTCAAAAAGAGACATGCAACAGGATCCACTGACGGTACGGACCCCCGGCGGCAGCTACGAGGTAGTGGTCGCGCCGGGGGCGCTCGCCGGGCTGCCGGAGCGGCTGCGCGCCCTCGGCCAGCGCGGCGCGCTGTGGCTCGTGAGCGACACCGGCGTCCACGAGCGCTTCGGCGCGCCGCTCGAGGAGCGGCTGCGCGCCGCGGGCTACGCGGTCCGGAGCTACAGCGTGGCCGGGGAGGCCAGCAAGGACCTGGCGGTGGCGGCGGAGCTGTACGGCTGGATGATCGGCGGCGGCGTGGAGCGCCGCGACATCGTGCTGGCGCTCGGCGGCGGCGTCGTCGGCGACCTGGCGGGCTTCGTCGCGGCGACGGTGCTGCGCGGCATCGGGCTGGTGCAGCTGCCCACCACGCTGCTGGCGATGGTGGACAGCGCGATCGGCGGCAAGACCGGCGTGAACCACCCGCTGGGGAAGAACCTGATCGGCGCGTTCCACCAGCCGCTCCTGGTGCTGGCCGACACGGACACGCTCGGCACGCTGCCGCCGCGCGAGCTGCGCTCGGGCTGGGCCGAGGTGATCAAGCACGCCGTGATACGGGACGCCGGCCTGTTCGAGCTTCTGGAGCAGAGCGGCCGGCCGTCGGCGGTCGATCCCGCTCTGATCCGGCGGGCCGTCAAGGTGAAGGTGGACATCGTCAACGTCGACGAGCGCGAGACCGGCGAGCGCATGCTGCTCAACTACGGCCACACGCTCGGCCACGCGATCGAGGCGGCGGCGGGCTACGGGACGCTGCTGCACGGCGAGGCGGTGGCGATCGGCATGCACCTCGAGGCGCGCATCGCCGAGCGGCTGGGCATGCTCGACGCCGCGACCGTCGAGCGGCAGCGGGCGCTCCTCACGGCCTACGGCCTGCCGACGCAGCTGCCGGCGGGGATGGACGTGGACCAGATCATGGCCCTGGCCCTGCGCGACAAGAAGGTGCGCGCCGGCAAGATCCGCTGGGTGCTGGCGACCGGCATCGGCGGCGCGACGGTGCGGGACGATGTGCCTGAGGCGCTGGTGCGCGAGGTGCTCGCTGCGGCGGGGTGATTTCGGCAGAAGGAGCGTCAGCGCGCGCCCGAAGCGTCGCCGGCTCCCTCGTTCCGTTGCGTGCGTGCAACGCCGAGTTAAAACGGTTTCTCCTGTTTTTATTGGACAATTTGAACGATTTCTGATATAGTAGCGGGCGACGCACAGGAGCTCGCTATGACAGTGACGCCTTACGGGCCTGATACTCCGGCCGGCAAGATTCTCACGCACCTGCAGCGCCACGGTGAGGCCACCGTGAAGGAGCTGGAGGAGCTGCTGGGTATCAGCACCACCGCCGTGCGCGAGCATCTGACGCACCTGGAGGCCAAGGACCTGCTCGCGACGCGGCAGCTGCGCGGCGGCCCCGGGCGGCCGCGGCTGGTGTACTTTCTCACCCCGCGGGCGCAGGAGCTGTTCCCCAAGGAGTACGATACGCTCGTGACCCTGCTGCTGCGCGAGATCGCGAGCCGCGACGGGCCCGAGCGCATGCAGGCGCTGCTCGACGCGGTGGCGGCGCGGCTGGCGGAGGAGTACCGCGGCAGGATCGGCGGCGAGGATCTGCAGCAGCGCCTCGAGCAGCTGCGCGACGCGCTCGAGGCGCGCGGCATCCCGGCCGAGGTGCAGGGCTCGGGCGAGGGCTTCCGCCTGTTCGCCTGCCCGTACCTCGATGTCGCCCAAGAGCACGCCGCGGTGTGCACGATGGAGCGGCGGATGCTCGAGAGCGTGCTCGGCGAGCGCATCCAGCTCGAAGAGACGATCCGCGACGGCCGGCGCTCGTGTCACTTCACGCTCTCCAAAGCGCCTCAGGAAGAGTGAGGCGTGCGAGGGCGCAGGCGTCCGTGCCGCCAGCGGCGCGGATGGCCGCACTTACACCGCTGAAGACTTTGTCGTAACAGGGAGATGAAGATTGAAAAGCGAACTCGTCATCAAGGATCTACACGTCGGCATCGAGGATAAGGAGATCCTCAAGGGCGTGAACCTGACCGTCCGGCCCGGCACGATCCACGCGATCATGGGGCCGAACGGCAGCGGCAAGAGCACGCTGGCCTACACGATCGCCGGTCACCCGGGCTACACCGTGACCCGTGGCGAGATCTGGTACAAGGGGCAGAACATCCTGGAGCTCGAGCCCGACGAGCGCGCCAAGCTCGGGCTGTTCCTCGCGTTCCAGTACCCGGTGGCGATCCCCGGCGTCACGGTGGCTAACTTCCTGCGCGCCGCGATCAACGCGCAGCGCGCCGAGGAGGGCAAGGACCCGAAGGAGACCGCCATCCCGATGGCCCAGTTCCGCAAGGAGCTGCGCGAGAAGATGGCGCAGCTCGGCATCGACGAGGCCTTCGCCCGGCGCTACCTCAACGAGGGCTTCTCCGGCGGCGAGAAGAAGCGGGTCGAGATCCTGCAGATGGCGATGCTGCGGCCGAGCATGGCGGTGATGGACGAGACCGACTCGGGCCTCGACATCGACGCGCTCAAGGTGGTGGCGCAGGGCGTCAACAGCCTCGCCGAGCAGAACCCCGAGATGGGCGTGCTGGTGATCACCCACTACCAGCGGCTGCTCAACTACATCAAGCCGCACTTCGTCTCGGTGGTGATGGACGGCCGCGTGGTCCGCGAGGGCGGTCCGGAGCTGGCGCTCGAGCTCGAGGAGAAGGGCTACGATTTCATCCGTGAGGAGGTCGTGCGGTCGTAGAGGCGCGCCGCTGGCGCATCTCTGCAGCCGTGCGTGCGAAACGCATGATGACGAATATTCAACAGCTTCCCGCACTCGCCGAGCTGAGCGACACGCTGATCGCCGAGACTGGGCGCGCGGCGGGCGAGCCGGACTGGCTCGTGGAGCGGCGCGTGGCGGCCTGGCGCCACTTCGTCCAGTCCGAGCCGCCGTTCTGGCGCCGCACCGACCTGACGAAGTTTAAGCCCGAGGGGATCGTCGCGCCCCTCGGCGCCCAGCACACGGCCGTCCAGTGGGACGAGCAGCTCGCCGCCAAGGGCGTGGTGTTCACGACGCTCGCCGCGGCGCTGCGCGACCACGAGGAGCTGGTCCGGCAGTACCTCGGCACGGCGGTGGACCCGCTGACGCACAAGTTCTCGGCCCTGCACGCGGCGCTCTGGCAGGACGGCGTGTTCCTGTATGTGCCGAAGGACACCGCGCTCGAGGTGCCGCTGCACGCCGTGGTGACCCTCGCCGGCGCCGGGTTCGCCACCGTGCCGCACAACCTGATCGTGCTCGACCGCGGCGCGAGCCTGACCTTCGTCGAGGAGTTCGTCTCCGAGGACGTCGACGGCCAGGCGCTCGCCCTGCCGGCCACCGAGCTGTTCCTGGGCGACGGCGCGTCCCTCAGGTATGTCACCATCCAGACCTGGGGCCACGGCGTGTACCAGATCGGCGCGCAGCGCGCCATCGTGGGCCGCGACGCCAGCCTGGAGTGGGCCGCGGTGAACCTCGGCGCCACGCTGCAGCACACCGAGGCCGAGACGTCCCTGGTGGGCGACGGCTCGCACGTGAACTGGGTGGCGGCGACGTTCGGCGGCGCCGACCAGGCGCTGCTGACCGCGCCCTGGCTGCGGCATATCGGCGCCCGCACCGAGGGCCACATGGACTTCAAGACCGTCGTCAAGGATAACGCCTACGCGACCTTCGACGGCATGATCAAGATCGAGCACGAGAGCCGCGGCACCGTCTCGCGCCTCGAGGAGCACGCGCTGCACCTGACGCCTAAGGCGCGCAGCGACTCCATCCCCGGCCTGCGGATCGACACCAACGATGTGCTCCGGGCCGGCCACGCCTCGACCAGCGGCGAGGTGGACGAGGAGCAGCTCTTCTACATGCGCTCGCGCGGCATCCCGCGCGACGAGGCGATCCATATGATCGTCATGGGCTTCTTCGAGCCGGTGCTGGACCGCATCCCGAGCGAGGAGCTCAGGGAGCGGCTCGGCGCTCTGATCGAAGCCAAGATCTAGACGCGCGTGGACGGCGTGGAAGGGTGCAGCGCGCTGCGCCCTTCCGCCGCAGCCCATCGCGCAAGAGTAGCGCCCTATGTCCGACAGCACCACATTCACCCTGTTCGACGTGCTGGCACTGCGCCGCGAGTTCCCGATCCTGCAGCAGCAGATCAGCGGGAAGCCGCTGGCGTTTCTGGATAGCGCCGCCTCGTCGCAGAAGCCGCGCCAGGTGATCGAGTGCCTGGAGGACTACTACCGGCGCTACAACGCCAACGTCCACCGCGGCGTCTACCGGCTCAGCGAGGAGGCGACCTTCGCGTTCGAGCGGGCGCGTGGCAAGGTGGCGCGCTTCATCGGCGCCGACAGCCCGCGCGAGATCGTCTTTACGCGCAACACCACCGAGGCGATCAACCTGGTGGCGCGCTCGTGGGGCGATGCGAACCTGCGGCCGGGGGATCGCATCCTCCTGAGCGTGATGGAGCACCACTCCAACCTCATCCCCTGGCAGATGCTCGCGCAGCGCACCGGCGCCGAGCTGGACTTCCTGGAGATCGACGGCGCGGGCCGGCTGGCGCTCGAAGGGCTCGATTCGCTGCTCGGCGAGCGGACGCGGCTGGTGGCGATCACCCACCAGTCGAACGTGCTCGGGACGATCAACCCGGTGGCCGAGATCGCCCGCCGCGCCCACGATGTCGGCGCGCTGGTGCTGGTCGACGGCGCGCAGAGCGTGCCGCACATGCCGGTGAACGTGCAGGAGCTCGGCATCGACTTCCTGGCGTTCAGCGGGCACAAGATGTGCGGCCCGACGGGCATCGGCGTGCTGTGGGGCCGCCGGCAGGTGCTCGAGTCCATGCCGCCGTTCCTCGGCGGCGGCTCGATGATCAAGACCGTCGAGCTGCGGGCGAGCACCTACGCGGACATCCCGGCCCGCTTCGAGGCCGGCACCCCGGCGATCGGCGAGGCGATCGCGCTCGGCGCAGCCTGCGACTTCCTCACCGAGGTCGGGATGGACCGGATCTACGCCCACGAGCAGCACCTGGTGGCCTACGCGCTCGAGCGGCTGAGCGAGGTCGCGGGGCTGCGCCTGTTCGGCCCGCCCGACACGGAGATGCGCGGCGGCGCCATCAGCTTCGCGCTCGAGGGGGTGCACCCGCACGATCTGGCGGCGGTGCTGGACGAGGAGGGCGTGGCGGTGCGCGCCGGCCACCACTGCTGCCAGCCGCTGCACAGCCTGCTCGACCTGCCCGCCACCACACGGGCCTCCTTCTACCTCTACAATATCCCCGAGGAGGTCGACCGGCTGGTGGCCGGGCTGAACAAGGCGCGGCGGCTGTTCGCCGAGTAGCGCGGGGCACGATTCGGAGGGATGATGGGTCAGCGGCGGAAGCGCGGACGTATTGGGCGGCGGTAGCCATCGCTGGCGCGGGTGCCTCCGGGCTAGCGACGACTGGATACTGGGTACTGAGATGAGCGATCTGTACCGCGAGCTGATCCTCGAACACGCCAGGCACCCGCACAACGCCGGCACGCTCGAGGACCCGGATATCTCGCACGAGGAGCACAACCCGCTCTGCGGTGACCGGGTTCGGATAGATTTGAAAGTCGAAAATGGTATAATTACGGATGTGCGCTTCAGCGGCCGCGGGTGTGCGATCAGCCAGGCGTCGGCGTCGCTGCTCACCGACGAGATCAAGGGCATGCCGGTGGAGCAGGCCAAGCGCTACTCCAAGGAGGATCTGCTGGAGCTGATCGGCATCCCGCTGGAGAAGAACCCGGTGCGCATCAAGTGCGCGCTGCTCTCGCTCAAGACGCTCAAGGCGGGGCTCTACGGCGTGGGCTCGATCGAACTGGACGCCGAGGATCTGGGGTGAGCGCGCGCCCGCCTGGTTGCTCGGAACTCCGCCGTTGCTCGCAGCTCCGCGGTCGCGCCGACGGCCCTCTGATGCGGAGGTGCGGGGCGAGGCCACCGCGTACGGCGTGTCATAGAGAAGCGCGGCATCAAGCCGGATAGAGAGGAACATATATGTCTGTCACAGCCCAGAACCTGGAGTTCGACTACTCCAAGTACGGCTTCCGCACCGAGGAGCGCTATGTGTTCAAGGCGCCCAAGGGCCTGAACGAGAAGGTGGTGCGCGAGCTGTCCGGCATGAAGGGCGAGCCGGAGTGGATGCTGCGCCGCCGGCTGCAGGCGCTGCAGATCTTCAACCAGAAGCCGGTTCCGCTGGCGGGCATGTGGGCCAACCCCGAGCTCGCCGAGCTGGACTACAACAACATCCACTACTTCGTGCGCGCGGGCGAGCGGCCGCAGACCGACTGGGACGCGGTGCCGCAGGAGATCAAGGACACCTTCGAGCGGCTGGGTATCCCCGAGGCCGAGCGCAAGTTCCTGGCCGGCGTCGGCGCCCAGTATGAGTCCGAGGTGGTCTACCACTCGCTGCGCGAGGAGTGGGCCAAGCAGGGCGTGATCTTCCTCGACACTGACACCGGCCTCAAGGAGTACCCGGAGATCTTCAAGCAGTACTTCGGCACGGTGGTCCCCGCGGCGGACAACAAGTACGCGGCGCTCAACACGGCGGTGTGGTCGGGCGGCTCCTTCGTGTACGTGCCGAAGGGCGTCCACGTCGACATCCCGCTGCAGGCCTACTTCCGCATCAACGCCGAGAACATGGGCCAGTTCGAGCGCACGCTGATCATCGTCGAGGAGGGCGCCTCGGTCCACTACATCGAGGGCTGCACCGCGCCGATCTACAGCACCAACTCGCTCCACTCGGCGGTGGTGGAGATCATCGTCAAGAAGGGCGGCAAGTGCCGCTACACCACCATCCAGAACTGGGCCAACAACATCTTCAACCTGGTCACCAAGCGCGCGGTGGCCTACGAAGAGGCCCAGATGGAGTGGGTGGACGGCAACATCGGCAGCCGCCTGACGATGAAGTACCCGTCGGTGTACCTGATGGGCCGCGGCGCCAAGGGCGAGGTGCTCTCGGTGGCCTACGCCGGCAAGGGCCAGCACCAGGACGCCGGCGCCAAGATGATCCACATCGCGCCGGATACCACCAGCCGGATCACGAACAAGTCGGTCTCGAAGGGCGGCGGCAAGACCACCTACCGCGGCCTGGTGAAGGTGGCTCCGGGCGCAACCGGCGCCAAGATCAACGTGAACTGCGACGCGCTGATCCTGGACGAGCGCTCGGCCTCGGACACCATCCCGTACATCGAGATCGAGGAGGACAAGGTCACGATGGCCCACGAGGCCACGGTCGGCCGGATCGGCGAGGAGCAGCTGTTCTACCTGATGAGCCGCGGCCTGCCGGAGGCCGACGCGCTCTCGATGATCGTGCTGGGCTTCATGGAGCCCTTCACCCGCGAGCTGCCGATGGAGTACGCGGTGGAGCTGAACCGCCTCATCCAGCTCGAGATGGAGGGTTCGGTCGGGTAGTGCGCGGCGAGCGGCCTGCCTGGGATCGCACAGTCTGGGGTGGCGTGCGTCCGCGCCCATGCTACAATACATGGTAGATCGCGTTCGGACGTTCCGCTCTCGTAAAGGTACGACAATGGACCAGATTGTGCTGACACCCGAGCTGGTGGCGCGGGCAGGCCGCCACATCCGCGCCACGATGGCACGCGCCCCCGGGATCGAGGCCGCCGCACTGTGCGCGCTCAACGGGCAGTGCCTGTGGGCGAGCGACGAGGCCTTCGAGCGAGCCGCGCCGACGATCGCGCGCATCGGCATCATGTCGCTCAAGCTCTGGGTGAAGGTGCGCAGCGGCAAGCTCGACCGGGTCGGCCTGGTGACGGATGAGGGCACGGTCGATATCGTCTTTGTGCCGCCGATCGCCTCGGTGCTGGTCGCCAGCGGGAGCGACGCCGAGAGCGGCTGGCTGGAGGACGAGCCCGCGGCGCTGCTCTCGGCGCTCGGGCTGCCTGCCAACAGCCTGGTCACCGGCGCGCGGGCGTCCGCGTAGGGCGCATGTCGCGAACGCTGGCCGCAGGTGGGCGGGGCATCGCGCAGGACGGCTGTACGCCGGAGGTGGCCCGCTTGTGGGCGCGCGCCCGCGCACCTGGCCTGAGAGCTTGTGAACACCGAGACGCCTGCGGCTTTCCGCGGCGTTTCGCCTTTTGTGAGGAGGTCATGCCGGAGTTTGTCAGGCTTGCGTCGATCGATGAGATCCCGGCAGACGGGATGCGCGCCTTCGAGCACGACGGGCGGCGGATCGCGCTGTACCGGATCGGCGATGAGATCTACGCCACCGACGACATCTGCTCGCACGAGTACGCCCACCTGAGCGAGGGGTGGCTTGAGCCCGAGGACTGCACCGTCGAGTGCCCGCTGCACGGGTCGCGCTTCGATATACGAACCGGCGCGGCGCTGACGCTGCCGGCCTTCGCGCCGATCGCCGTGTACCCGGTGCGCATCGAGGGCCAGGACGTGCTGGTGGAGCTGTAGCTGGGCTTACGCGGTCGCTCTGCGCGCCGCGCTCGTGTGGCGGGCGGCAGGCGCTCCGAGAGCTATTTTTCCGCGCCGCCCTGCGGCGGACGAGAGGCACGGCATCCTGCTTGACGGCACTCGCTGGTACGGGTAGAATAGTTAAGATTTCTACGTCGACTACTTCAGAATAGCGGAGGTGTCGTGATGGCCGGATACGCGCATCCCGAAGTGCTGGTGGAGACGGACTGGGTTGCCGAGCACCTGAACGACCCGAAGGTGCGCCTGGTGGAGTGCAACGAGGACGTGCTGCTCTACGACCAGGGGCACATCCCGGGCGCGGTCAAGATCGACTGGCTCGCTGAGCTGAACGACCCGGTGGTGCGCGACTACCTGGACCGCGAACGCTTCGAGGAGCTGCTGGCCTCCAAGGGCATCTCGAACGATACGACCGTCGTGTTCTACGGCGACAAGAACAACTGGTGGGCGACGTACGCCTTCTGGGTGTTCAAGCTGTTCGGCCACGAGGACGCGCGCATCCTCAATGGCGGGCGCGCCAAGTGGATCGCGGAGGGGCGCGAGCTGACCAAGGAGGTCCCGAGCTACCCGCGCGGCACGTACAAGGCGCGCGAGCGCGACGACAGCGCCATCCGCGCCTTCCGCGACCAGGTGCTGCAGCACATCAAGCAGCCCGGCGCCGCGCTGGTGGACGTCCGCAGCCCGCAGGAGTACAGCGGCGAGCGCACGCACATGCCCGAGTACCCCCAGGAGGGGACGCTGCGCGGCGGGCACATCCCGACCGCGCGGAACATCCCGTGGGCGCGCGCGGTGAACGAGGACGGCACCTTCAAGAGCGCGGAGGAGCTCAAGGCGCTGTACGAGGAGCAGGGGGTGACCCCCGACAAGGACGTTGTCACCTACTGCCGCATCGGCGAGCGCTCGAGCCACACCTGGTTCGTGCTCTCCTACCTGCTCGGCTACCCGAAGGTGCGCAACTACGACGGCAGCTGGACTGAGTGGGGCAACGCCGTCGGGCTGCCGATCGAGAAGAGCTAGCCCGAGCACGGGTTGTAGGTCGCATGCTTGCAGCACGTGGGGTGCGACCTACGACCCGCCGCTTGTAGCCGGAGGATGTTGTGGATCGCCAGGAAGCTATCGAAAACCTTCTCGACCACTACGAGCACCCGCGGAACCAGGGCCCGCTCGCGGATGCGGACGTCGTCATGCCGGGCGGCAACCCCGGCTGCGGCGACGTCGTGACGATCTACCTGAAGGTCAACGAGTCCGGCGAGCGTGTCGAGCAGGTGACGTTCGAGGGCAAGGGCTGCACGATCAGCCAGGCCGCCGCGTCGATCCTGACCGAGCTGGTCGAGGATAAGCCGCTCGCGGAGCTCGACGACATGGACTTCAACGACATGATCGAGATCCTCGGGCGCGAGGTTGTGAGCACCCGCCCGCGCTGCGCGACGCTGGCGCTGGGCACGCTCAAGGCGGCGATCCACAAGTACCGCACCGACCGGCAGCGGGCCGGGCAGGCGTGAGACGCGGCGACACACAGGGCGCGAAGACGAGCTCGCGGCGCTTCGCGCCCTGTGTGTCATCGGCGGAAGGCAACTGGCGCTGACTATGCCACAGCCGGATGACACCTCCCGGATCGACCGGCGCTCCTCGGTGATCGAGCTGGTCGGCAACACGCCGCTGCTGCGGCTCGCGCGGGTAGATCCCAAGCTCGCCCCCGGCGTCGAGCTGTACGCCAAGGCCGAGTGGTACAACCCCGGCGGCTCGGTGAAGGACCGGCCGGCGCTGTTCATGATCCGCGCCGGCGAGCGCGACGGGCTCCTGCGGCCGGGCATGCGGATCGCCGACGCCACGAGCGGCAACACCGGCATCGCGTACGCGACGCTCGGCGCGGCCCTGGGCTACCAGGTGACGCTCGCGCTGCCGGCGAACGCCAGCCCCGAGCGCAAGCGGATCCTGCGGACGCTCGGCGCCGAGCTGATCCTCACCGACCCGCTGGAGGGGATGGACCGGGCGATCCGCGCTATTCGGAAGCTGGTGGCCGAGAACCCCAGGCGCTACTTCTACCCGGACCAGTACAACAACCCGGCGAACGTGCAGGCCCACGAGCAGACCACCGGGCCGGAGATCTGGGCGCAGACCGACGGCCGCGTGACGCACTTCGTGGCTGCGCTCGGCACGAGCGGAACCTTCATGGGCGTCGGGCGCTACCTGCGGGCGCAGTCGCCCTCCATACGCCTGATCGCGGTGCAGCCGGACGGCCCGTACCACGCGCTCGAAGGGGTCAAGCACATGGCCTCGACCGCGGAGGTGCCGGGGATCTACGACCCCACCCTCGCGGACGCGGTGATGGAGGTCGGGAGCGAGGAGGCGTATGCGATGGCGCGCCGGCTCGCGCAGACCGAAGGGCTGATGGTGGGGATCTCCGCGGCCGCGAACGTCGCCGCGGCGCTGCGGGTCGCGCGCAAGCTCGATCAGGGCGTGGTGGTCACCGTGCTGTGCGATGGCGCCGCCAAGTATCTCAGCGACCGCTTCTGGGACGAGGTGGCGGACGGCGAGGGGATCTGAGACGTATACCGCATTGCGTATGTTGCCCTGTCTGTTTTCGTTGAAACGCACAGCGCATATTGCAGGTTACGCAGCACACGCATGACCGAGAGCCGATGATAATCCTAAACGAGTCTGTACGCCGCGAGATCGCAAAGCACGCCGAGGCCACTTACCCTCACGAGTGTGTCGGCCTGCTGCTGGGCCGCATCGAGGGCAGCCAGAAGATCGTCGAGGCGGTCTTCGCAGCGCAGAACAGCTGGACGGCTGAGGTGGGCCTGACCGACTCCGAGCAGGACCACTCGCTGCGCGACCGCTTCTACCTCGAGCCGCGCGACTACCTGCGCGCGGATAAGGAGGCGCGCGCGCGTGGGCTGGATATCGTCGGCTGCTACCACTCGCACCCCGATCACCCCGCGGTGCCCTCCGAGCGCGACCGGGTCGGAGCCGAGGGTGTCGGCGCCGGGACGCTCTTCTCGTTCCTGATCCAGAGCGTGCGCGATGGCACGGCGGCCGAGCTGACGTCCTGGCTGCTGGTGGACGAGGGGCGTCGCTTCATTGCTGAGGAGTTGTCATAAGAGGAGTGTATGGCTGTTACAATCTCTATTCCGACGGCGCTGCGGCAGTACACCGGCGGCAGCGCGACGATCGCCCTTGAGAGCGGCACGGTGGGGCAGCTGCTCGCCAACCTGGCCGAGCAGTACCCGCAGCTCGGCAAGCAGCTCTTCAACGAGCAGGGCCAGCTGCGCAGCTTCGTGAACATCTACGTCGGCGACGAGGATATCCGCTACCTGCAGGGCCCCGACACACAAGTGCCGGACGGCGAGACGGTCAGCATCATCCCCGCCATTGCCGGTGGCGCGTAATGTGTAAAGTGAAACTTGCGAGTTGCTGGCTCCAGCGCCGTAGACTTCGCACGTCGCACTTTACACTCAGGTGAGACCAATGACACAGCTCTCAAACGAGGAGATTCGCCGGTACTCGCGGCACCTGATCCTCCCCGAGTTCGGGATGGAGGCCCAGCGCAAGCTGAAGCAGAGCAGCGTGCTGCTGATCGGCGCCGGCGGGCTGGGCGCACCGCTCGCGCTGTACCTGGCGGCAGCCGGCATCGGTCACATCGGCCTGGTGGACTTCGACGTGGTCGACGAGAGCAACCTCCAGCGCCAGGTGGTGCACGGCACCTCGACGCTCGGCGTGCGCAAGACCGAGTCGGCCAAGCGCCGCCTGCAGGACCTGAACCCGAACGTCGAGGTCACGACCTACGACGTGCAGATCAGCTCGGAGAACGCCCTCGAGCTCATGCGGCCGTACGACGTGATCGTGGACGGGACGGATAACTTCCCGACCCGCTACCTGACCAACGACGCGAGCGTGATGCTCGGCAAGCCGAACGTCTACGGCTCGATCTTCCGCTTCGAGGGCCAGGCGACGGTCTTCCACCCGAAGGCGGGCGGGCCGTGCTACCGCTGCCTCTACCCCGAGCCGCCGCCCCCCGGCCTGGTGCCGAGCTGCGCCGAGGGCGGGGTGCTCGGCGTGCTCCCCGGCGTGATCGGGACCATCCAGGCCACCGAGACGATCAAGCTGCTCACCGGCATCGGTGAGCCGCTCATCGGGCGCCTGATGCTCTACGACGCGCTCGCGATGCGCTTCCGCGAGCTGAAGCTGCGCCGCAACCCCGAGTGCCCGGTGTGCGGCGACAACCCGACCGTCACCGAGCTGATCGACTACGAGCAGTTCTGCGGCATCGTGCCCGAGCCGGAGGGCGACGCGCGCTACGAGATCACGCCGCGCGAGGTCGCCGCGTGGCTCGAGCGCGAGGACCGGCCGTTCCTGCTGGACGTGCGCGAGGCGAACGAGTGGGAGATCGGCCACCTGCCCGGCGCGGTGCGCATCTCGGTCAACGAGCTGCCCGCCCGGCTCAACGAGCTCGACACGGCGCGCGAGATGGTGGTGTACTGCCGCAGCGGCGCACGCAGCGGCCGCGCGGTGGACCTGCTGCGCCAGGCCGGCTTCCGCAAGGTCAAGAACATGGTCGGCGGGATCCTGCGCTGGTCCGACGAGGTCGACCCGAGCATCCCGAAGTACTGACCGTCGCGGCAGGAGAGGGGTGAACTGCGGCGAGGTGATGCGGGCGCGAAGCCGCCCCATCGCCTCGCCGCGTTTCATCCTCCTGCGCGTGGTAGTAGAATACTTCAACCGATGCGGCGTGGCAGGCCGGGCGCTCGTCTCGCGCAGCGTTCCGAACATCCGTGGCTGGCCGGCCGTCGGCCATCGGAGCACGGTGCCCAGTTCCGGGCAGCTGAGCAAGTCCTATACAATACGCCAGTCGAAGGCCACCAGCTCGGAGGAAACTGCCATGTCAACGTCCGACCGTCTCTACCATATCGGCTTCGGCCGCTCCGACCTCGGCGACGACCCGCCACGCATCGCGCTGCTCTCGGGCGACCCGGACCGGGCGAAGCTGATCGCCGAGACGCACCTGCGCGACGTGCGCATGCTCTCGGAGCACCGCGGGCTCAACAGCTACGTCGGGCGGCTTCCCAGCGGCCGGCCGATCCTCTCGGCCACCAGCGGGATGGGCGCGCCCTCGCTCAGCATCGTCGTCAACGAGCTAGTCCAGGTCGGCATCCGGGCGATCATCCGCGTCGGCACCTGCGGCTCGATCCAGGAGCGCGTGCTGCCGGGCAGCGTGGTGATCAGCAGCGCGTCGCTCTGCCGCCAGGGCGCCGCCGATGACATCGCGCCGCGCGAGTACCCCGCCGCCGCCGACCCGTTCCTCACCGTGGCGCTGGTCGAGGCCGCCCGCGCGCTCGGGGTGGACCACCACGTCGGCATCACCGCCTCGACCGACACGTTCTACGAGGGCCAGGAGCGCACTGAGTCGGCCAACCCGCACCTGCTGCGCCGGCTGCGCGGCATCACCGAGGAGTACCGGCGGCTGAACGTGCTGAACTACGAGATGGAGGCCGGCACGCTGTTCAAGATGGGCGGGGTGTACGGCTTCGCCGCCGGCTGCGTCTGCGGCGTCGTCGCCCAGCGCACGGCCGGCGAGCAGATCGTGCTCGAGCAGAAGGGCACCGCGGTGGAGCACGCAATCGCCGTGGCGTTGGGCGCGGCCGAGCGCGTGGCGCTCTGACGGGAGCGCCGGCCGATCTACGGCACGACGCGCACGAGGCCGGTCATCTGTGGGTGCGGCGTGCAGAAGAACGGGTACTCGCCCGGCTCGCTGAACGTCACCGCGAACGACTGCCCCGGGTCGAGGATGTCTGAGCCGAACTGCCCGCTCGGCACCCCTTCCGCGCCGGCGGTCACCATGTGGATCGTCGGGCCCTCGTTCGTCCAGGTGACCGTGGCCCCGACCGGCACTTCGATTGTGGATGGGGCGAACTCGAAGTCGCGCACGGTCACGGCCACGGACGCCGGAGGTGGCGCGGCGGCCGGCTCTTCGGTTGGCGGCATGGGCGAAGGGGCCACGGTGGGCGCTTCAGTCGGCGGCACAGGCGAAGGGGCCGCGGTGGGCGCTTCAGTCGGCGGCACGGGTGAAGGAGCCGCCGTAGGCGCTTCAGTCGGCGGCACGGGTGAAGGGGCCGCGGTGGGCGCTTCAGTTGGCGGCGCGGGCGAAGGAGCCGCGGTGGGCGCTTCAGTCGGCGGCACGGGCGTCTCTGTCGGAGGGAGCGGCGTCACCGTTGATTGAGGCGACGGGCTGGCGGCTGCCGGCGCCGGGGTGCTCTGTTCGGCTGCCGGGGTAGGAGCCTGGCCACAGGCTCCGAGAGCGAGTGCGATGGCGGCGAGGAGCAGCTTCCCCGCGAGTGCGTGTGCGCGAATGTGCATCGTCGACCTTCCGTCTGCTGGCGGCACGGCGGATGTGCCAAGCGCGATGGTGCTCTGCGTGCGGCGTGCGCCGCTGCAGGGTGTGGTGGCGGAGCGTACCGCGTGTCCTGTCAGTAAGTACGAGCGAATCGCCCCATGAGAATCGCAATGGCCGCCGAGCGATGCCCAGCGGCCACGTGTGGGGCGAACGGACCCGCGCTACTGCTGCATGGACTTGTAGAGCGCCATGCGCCCGCCGTGCGGGTCCTCGAAGATCGCCATCCAGCCGGTGTTCGGGATCTCCATCTTCGGCGTCAGCACCTTGCCGCCCAGCTGCTCGACCTTCCTCAGCGTCGCGTCCACGTCGTCGGTGCCGACGTAGACGATCGTGTCGAAGGGCCGGACGCCCTGCGCCTCGTCGATCGGCGCGAACCCGCCGCCCGGCGCGTCCTCGTCATCGGTTCGCCACATGACATAGTTGAGCGAATCATCGCTCAGGATGTTCCAGCCGAACAGCTCGCTGTAGAACTTCGCGCTGGCCTTCGGGTCGCGGGTCGCGATCTCGACGTGCACGATCGGGTGGTGTGCCATCGGCCTCCTCCTTGATCTCTCACTAGCACGTGTGTTCAACAGAGGACGGCCTGAGTGTATCAGAGGGGCCGGGCCTGCGCTTCTTCGATCTTGCGCTTTTCGCACGCGCGTTCGGAATAGGGTCTGGGGAGAGTGCGGTTGCAGGCGAAGCTGCCAGCACACCCTACTCAGCAACATCCAACCAGCGCGCCTGCAGCAGCGGCAGCGAGCCGACGATCGGCGGGTCGGTCGGGCCGGGCGGGCGCAGCACGAGGTTCGTCGGCCCGCGCCAGCCGCTGCCGGTCACGAGGATCGGGATCGCGCTTGTGCCCACCAGCAGGCCGCGGCTTGGGACCAGGTAGGCCAGCGGGTCGTCGGACAAGGGCAGCGCGGCGCACAGGAGGTGGTATACGCCGGGGGGCGCCTGCCGGATGCAGTAGGGCCCGGGCGCCGTGAGCGTTGTGCAGGCGGCCGGGGCGCCCTGCGGCGTCGGGCGCGTAAACAGCCCGACGCAGATGAGGCCGCGCCAGCCGGCTGGCCCCTCCACACGACCAATCAGATCCGTGCCCGCGGCCGGCGCGCTGGTCGGGGGAGGCGCCGCGAGCAGGGGAACGCGCCCCGGCTCGAACTCGGCGACCAGCCGCCGCAGCATGGCCGGCGGCAGCCCGACGTGCCTGGTGAAGCGCGTGGTGAACGAGCCCAGGCTCGTGTAGCCGACCTCGAAGCACACGTCGGTGACGCTGAGCGGCGTGCTGAGGAGCAGGCGCTTGGCGGCGTCGAGGCGCAGGGCGCCGAGGAACTCGCCCGGCGGAGCGCCCGTCACCTGGCGGAAGACGCGGCTGAAGTGGAACGGGCTCATGTGCGCCTCGGCCGCTAGGTCCTCGAGCGCGAGGGGCTCGTGCAGATGCGCGCGCATCAGCTGCACTACGCGCTCGATCGTGGGGCGGTGGGCGGCGCTCAGCTCGGTCCGGTCAGCAGCCATGCAGCTTCCTAGCGGTGCGTGTGAGACGCCTGACTATTGTAGCACCGGCTCGAGCTGCCGTGGCGCGCCGCCCTCGCGGGAGGTTCGGAGGGCTACAGGCGCGCCGCAGTTGTGTCGCTCTGCGGGGTCGTGCCGCTCGCCTGCCTTGCGGGGAGGCTCGGAGGGCTGTGTACCCTCCACGAACACGTTTCCGTCGCCCTCGCGGGAGGTTCGGAGGGCCGCAGGCCCTCCGAGATCTTTATTTATCCCCGCCGCTCTGCGGCGACGCAGTCGCTGCAGAGCGGCGGGAAACTAGGGGAGGCTTCGCCTCTCCAGTCTCCGCAGGGGTGCGGGGGCGAAGCCACCGCCCTTAATCCTCAAACCGGTCGCAGACGAAATCGCGCGCCGGGTCGTAGTCCCTGCCGTCCAGCTTCCCGCTGCGCGGCCCGTAGATGTGCACCGAGATCGCCGGCCGCTGGCCCGGGTTCGAGATGCGGTGGATGCCGCCCTCGTACGGCAGCAGTGTCGAGACGCCGCTGCCCCGCCGCCACGTGCGCCGCCAGATCCGCCGCAGGTGCGCCACGTCCGGCTGCGCGCCGTCGTCCAGCCGCTTGTACCGCTCCTCGACGAGCGCGCCGGCGGCGCACCCCACCACGCCCCACGAGACGTGGTCGTGGATCGACGAGGTCGCGCCCGCCGGCCAGATGAAGAACAGCAGCGCGGCGCCCGAGGACTGCTCGCCGATCTGCCGCGCCACCACCACGCTCTTGGCGCGCTCGCCCTCCTCCAGCAGCGGCAGGATCTCCGCCCGGATGAACTGCGGGTCGTGCAGCAGCGCGGCGAGTGACTCGGCCGCCTGCCGGAGGGTCAGTGTAGGCAAACGCCGGCGCAGTCGGTCCAGCGCCGGGACTGGTGCGTGCTGTAGTGCAATCATTATCTCCCTCCCACTCGTAAGTCCTCATACCCCTTTTCAGGTGCTCAGTCTACAGGGGCGCCCGCCCGGAGGCATCGGGAGAAGCGCCGATGTGGCGCTCGGCCCTGCTGCCGAGCCGCAGAACGACCAAAGGGCTGACCCTCCGGTCAGCCCTTGGATGCAGCTCAGAGTGTGAGGGGGAGTTGGCGCCTCAGCGGTCCTTCCGGCGCTCCGCGGCCTCCCGGCGCTGGGCGGCGTATGACTTGAGCGTGCGCCGCAGCCGCTCCCAGGGCCGGCGCGCCCGCCCGACTTCTTCCGGGCCCACCGGCCGCGGCGCGTACTGCGCGACCACGAAGGCCTCCGTCAGCTCGGCGATGTCCGGCTCGCTCTCGGGCAGCTGGGACGCCAGCGCGGCGCGGTACTCGTAGGGCGTCTGCCCCGCCCGCCGCCCGATGCCGCCCGCCGCCGCCCGGCGCAGCGTGCTGCCGTAGAAGTAGCGCACCCGCTCGCGCGGCGTGAGCGCCGTGAGCCTCAGCAGCCGCCCGCGCCTGCCCGTGGGCGCCGGGGCCGGGCGCCGCAGCCGCTCCCGCGCCACATGCGCAGCGTGCTGCACCCACGAGGACGTGTCGCCCCAGATCTCGGCCAGCCAGCGCAGCAGGCGCCCCAGGGCCGCGTGGGCCATGATCGCCCGCAGCAGCCCGGGGTGGCGCTGCACGACGACCCGCACCGCGTAGGCGGCCAGCGTCAGCATGCACAGCCAGAAGATCAGCGCCGGCAGCAGCCGCGGCTCGCGCTCCACCTCCGGCGGAAGAGGCGGGAGCTCCGGCGGCGGCGGAGGCGGAGCGCTCGGCGCCCCGCCGCTCGGCAGCAGCAGCGAGAGCAGCCAGGCCGGCAGCGACACCAGCATGCCGAACAGCCACACCACCACGTAGCCGATCAGCGCGATGGCATAGCCGATTAGCGCCAGCCCCGCGCCGAGCGTCTCCAGCAGGCCGCGGCCGTAGGTGCGCGGCAGCAGCGCCGCCCCGCCCACCACCCCGAAGATCAGCAGCCACGCCATCCGGTTCCAGCGCCGCGCCACGACGTCGGACACCTGCGCGCCCTCCTGCTGCCAGCGCGACCGCAGGAGCGCCAGCCGCGCCTGGCTGTACATCAGGAAGCCGGCGACGACGTAGGTCAGCACGCCGGCGGTGCTCCGGGCGGAGATCGGCAGGCCCGGCGCCAGCGGCTGATCCAGGTTGACGGACTCCAGGCCCAGCGCGATGAGCAGCAGCGCCGCGCCGAAGATGAAGCGCGACCCGATGCGCCGGATCGCCGCCGAGCGCTCCTCGGCGAGCTGCACCGCGTAGCTCCGGCTGCCCTCGTTCAGCATCTCAGGCGTCTCGAAGGGCCGCGGCGCGAGGTCGTTCAGATCGCGCATGCTGCGGTGGGCGATGAGGCCGGCCAGCAGCCCGGCCAGGAAGTAGAGCACGAACAGCGGCTCGAAGACGCTCAGCGGGTCGAACAGCCAGCGCTCCAGGTCGGCGCGGAACGATGCGCCTCCCGTGCTCAGCGTCGCCGCGATGCGGGCGAGCACCGCCAGCACGAACAGCTCGGGCGCCAGAAAGCGCGCCAGCTCCCCGAGCATCATCCGCTCGCGGCGCGCGGTGTAGTGGACGAACCCCGCCTCCAGCGCGACGAGGACGCAGATGACGATGAGCGGCTCCGGCCGCCAGTTGGGGTTGAAGCGCTGCAGCGCCCCGGTCAACACCGTCGTGAGTGCCCCGATCATCGCCGCTGTCAGCAGCACGCCGCGCAGATTGAAGCCCATGGCGAAGCTCCAGGACGAATGGTGTCACTCCAGGCCCGTGGCCGGCCCAGTGTACACGACGATGCGCCGGTGGCGCAAGCTCGGGCGGTGGCTGTGGGACGCAAAAAAGCCGGGGCGCATGCGCGCCCCGGCCCTCTGGCAGAGGGTGGGTGTTACTGGCTCAGACCGCTGTCGATCTGGCTGAACACCGAGCTCACCCGGCTACCGAGCAGGGTCAGGATACCGATCACGACGATCGCGATCAGCACCAGGATGAGCGCGTACTCAACCAGGCCCTGGCCCTCTTCCTTCGCGAAGAAGCTGCGAACCATTGCGTGTTCCTCCTGTGAATAAGGTGGTGGAACTAAACTACGGGGCACAGTATAAACCTGGTGAAAGGCACACTCAATAGCCCCATGGTCCTAGATGCCATGTGGCGCGATGACAGATTGTTTATTTGTGGCGGGGGTCACGCGGCCGTCCGCCGGCCCATGCGGGAGGTGCGGAGGCCCGTAGTGCCCTACGGCAGCGGTATGACCGCGGCCACACGCGTCCCGCGGCCCACCGTGCTCTCGATGCCGAACTCGCCGCCGAGCAGCGTCTCCACCTGCTGGCGCAGCGTCGCGATGCCCATGTTGCGCCGCTCGCTGCCCTCGCCCAGCACGTCGTGGACGTGGAAGCCGCTGCCGTCATCCTGTACCGACACGTGGATCTGGCCGGCCGCGCTGTCCAGCAGCACGCGCGCCTCGGTCGCGTTGGCGTGCTTCGCGACGTTGTTGAGCGCCTCCTGGATGAAGCGGAAGATCGCCACCTCGTAGTGGTTCGGCAGCCGCGCATCCATGTTCTGCACCATCAGGTTGACTTCGATCTTGTTCTTGTCGCTGAACTGCTGCACGTAGCGCCGCAGCGTCGGCACCAGCCCCAGGTCATCCAGGATCATCGGGCGCAGGTCGAAGATGAAGTGCCGCGTGTCCTGCAGCGTCGCGTTGATCGCCGTCTTCAGCGCGCTCAGCTCAGCGCGCGCCATCTCGACATCTTTGTCGAGCAGGCGCTGGCAGATCTCGGCGCGGAGCACCAGGTTGCTCATAGACTGGGCCGGGCCGTCGTGCATCTGGAGCGAGATGCGCAGCCGCTCCTTCTCCTGGGCCTGGATAATATTCGCGATCAGGTCGTCGCCGCTGCTGGCCTGCTGGGAGGCGCCCGGCGCGCTCATGCCCAGCAGCGGCTCGAGCGCCGTCGCCAGCTCGTGGAGCAGGCTCATGCGGTTCTTGGCCGTCTCCTGCCGGAACTGGAGCTGCTCGAGCTGCCCGCGCATGGTCAGCAGGCGCATCTGCACCTCCTGCGCCGACGAGAAGAAGTTCTTGATATCCGCTTTGCTGTACTTGTCGATGTTGACTTCCAGGTCGCGCAGGCGGTTCGAGACGGTCAGCTCGCGCTGCTGCAGCTTCTCGACCTCGTTCGACGTCTGGCGGAGGAGCGCCTCGATCTCGCCCAGCTCGCGCCGCACCTTCTCGAGCTCGGCCGTGCAGCGCGCGTGCAGTTCCTGCAGGCTCTGAGACTCACCGCTCGTCACGAGACCCTCCCTCGATGTGCTACTTTGCTACTGTTCCGCTCATTGACCCGCCGGCTCGGCCCATTATAATGTGCCACGGAGGCGGGCGAGCCGCAGGCGCCAGACCGTCACCAGCGCCTCGAGGATGATGCGCCGCGACATCTTCGAGCGGCCGACGCGCCGGTCCGGGAACACGATCGGGATCTCGCCCACGCGGAACCCGGCGCACAGCGCCCGGTAGGCCATTTCGATCTGGAACGCGTAGCCGTTCGACTGAACCTGCGCCAGGTCGATCGACTCGAGCACCTGCCGGCGGTAGCAGCGAAACCCGCCCGTGGCGTCCATCAGCGGCAGGCCGAGGATCGCGCGGGCGTACAGGTTGCCGCCGCGGCTGATCATCTGGCGGACCAGCCCCCAGTCGGTCGTCCCGCCACCGGGCACGTAGCGCGAGCCGATCACCAGGTCGTAGCGCTCCTCCGCCGCGGCCAGCAGCTGCGGGAGATACTCCGGGTCGTGCGAGAAGTCGGCATCCATCTCGAAGATGTACGCGGCGCCGGACGCCAGCGCCTGCCGGAACCCGGCGACGTAGGCCGTCCCGAGCCCCATCTTCGCCGGGCGCCGGACGAGCTCGATCCGCGGCTCGCCGTCGGCCAGACGCTCGACCACATCACCCGTGCCATCCGGCGATCCGTCGTCCACCACCAGCGCCCGGAAGCGCGGCCGCTCCAGAATACGCGCCAGCAGCGCGCCGATATTCTCGCGCTCGTTGTAGGTCGGGATGACGACGGTGCAGTCGGCCACGGCAACGGGCTTCGGTTGCGCCGACCCATCGAGGAGCGTTTGCGCCGGATGGTGGACAATCATTCGGGTTGCCTTCTCCTATCGCCAGCAGGTAGCTCTCGAAGCGAGGAGCTGTCGCCGCACCATTATACGCTGCTTTGGCAGAGGCTGGCCCTGCATCTTCAGCATAGCCGGACCTCGCGTTTTGTGCATGACTAAGCGTGAGCAACTTGGTGACAATCGAAGGGCGCTGCGTGTGATGGGCGGAGCCCAGGCGCGCGGTGTGGCGCGGCCGGCCCTTCTGCCGCGCGTCGACCACCTGTGGGCGCTGCTGCCGCTGGCGATCTTCGGGGTGTTCCTCGCGCTTGCGCCCACGGAGCCGCACGACTTCTGGTGGCACCTGCGTGTGGGCCAGATCGTGGCGGAGGAAGGCATCCCGCGCACTAACCGCTTCGCCTGGACGCTGCCGGCCGACGCGCCCTTCGTCTACGCCGCCTGGCTCGCCGACTGGCTGAGCTACCAGTCGTACCGCGCGCTGGGGCTCCAGGGCCCGGTGCTGCTGCGCAACATGCTCGGCATAGCCGGCTTCGCCCTCGTCATGCTCGAGGCGCGCCGGCGCAGCGGCTCCTGGCGCCTGGCCGGGCTCGCGGTGCTGCTCGCCGGCGCCGTGTCGATCAACAACCTGTCCACGCGCCCGCAGAACGTCGCCTGGGTGCTGTTCGCCGCCACCGCGCTGCTGCTGGGCGCCTATGTCGGGCGCCAGATCCGGGCGCGCGCCCTGCTGCTGCTGCCGCTGCTCATGCTCGTGTGGGTCAACGCCCACGGCTCCTTTGTGCTCGGCCTGGTCCTCGTGGCGCTCTTCGCCGCCGGGGAGACGGCGCGCCATCTGCTCGGCCATGCCGCGGCGCTCGGCCGGCGCGAGCTCGCGTGGCTCTACCTGGCCGGCGCAGCCTGCCTCGCCGCGACGCTCGCCAACCCGGTGGGGCCGGGGATCTTCGGCTACGTCCTCAGGCTGCTCACCGACCCGCCCAGCCAGTCGCTCGTCAACGAGTGGCAGCCGCCGACGACGCGCAGCCTGGCCGGGGCGCTGTTCTTCCTCTCGGTGCTGGCGCTCGTCGCGGCGCTGGCGCTCGGCCGGCGCCGCCCGTCGATCACCGACGCGCTGCTGGTCTGCGCCTTCCTCTGGCTCGCCTGCAGCGGCATGCGCTACGTCGTCTGGTTCGGCATGCTGGCGATGCCGGTGCTGGCGCAGTGCCTCGCGCGCGACGCGCGGGGCGTGGGCGGCACGCCTGCCCCGCGCCGGTCGGTCGCGGGCGAAGCGCGCCCGGCGGGGGAGGCCGCGCTGTCCGCGGTCATTGTCCTCCTGCTCGCCGGCGGCGTGGTCGCCGTCCAGCCGCCGTTCAAGGCCGCCCTCGGTCTCCCGGACGCCTACCGCTCCGCCTTCGCGCCGGTGCCGGGCGCCGAGCTGCTCTACAGCGCGGAGACGCCGGTGGGTGCCGCCGAGTACCTCCGGCGCGCGCCCGCCGAGGGGCGGCTGTTCAACGACATGGCCTACGGCTCGTACCTGATCTGGGCCGTGCCCGGGCAGCAGGTCTTCGTCGACCCGCGCGTCGAGCTGTTTCCGCTCGCGCTCTGGCAGGACTACCTGGCGATCGCCGAGGCGCGCGGCTACAGCGACCTGCTGATCGACACCTACGACGTCGAGCGCGTGCTGCTGAGCCGCGCGGGCCAGCCGCGGCTCGCCGCTGCGCTCGCCGCCGACCCGCGCTGGCGGCTGGAGTACGCCGATGAGGTGGCCGAGGTCTACCGGCGTGCCCGGTAGCGCGCCGCAGCGGCTCTCCGGCGGGAGGTGAGGCGAGCCGCAGGCTTCCTGAGCGGCTTCGTGCTGGAAGGAAGACGCTGGCCCGCCAGGGGCTTCCCGCCGGGAGGTGAGGCGAGCCGCAGGTCTCCTGGGCTGCTTCCTGCCGAAAGGAAGACGTTGGTTCGCCAGGGGGGGGCTTCCTACCGGGAGGTGAGGCGGCCGCAGGTCTCCTGGGCTGCTTCCTGCCGGGAGGTCCGGAGGGCCGCAGGCTTCCTGAGCGGCTTCCTGCCGAAAGGAAGACGTTGGTTCGCCAGGGGGGGGCTTCCTACCGGGAGGTGAGGCGGCCGCAGGTCTCCTGGGCTGCTTCCTGCCGGGAGGTCCGGAGGGCCGCAGGTCTCCTGAGCGGCTTCGTGCCGGAAGGAAGACGCTGGCCCGCCAGGGGGGCTTCCTACCGGGAGGTCCGGAGGGCCGCAGGCCCTCCGAGATCCTTTTTCTTCCGCTGCTCTG